>DBZX01000076.1:15778-30787 GCA_002311335.1 bacterium UBP10_UBA1149 | reverse complement strand
CTCGGGGTTGATGGCATAGAGGCGTCCGTCGTCACCGAACTTCATCCAGGCGATGTCGTCGCCCACGGTCCAGATTTTCCAGCCGTTCTGGCACTCGGGCGGAACCAGCATGGCGAGGTTGGTCTTGCCGCAGGCACTGGGAAAAGCCGCCGCCATGTAAGTGATGTCGCCCTCTGGGCTTTCGAGCCCGAGAATGAGCATGTGCTCGGCCAGCCAGCCCTCGTCGCGCGCCATGGTCGATGCGATTCGTAAGGCGAAGCATTTTTTGCCCAGTAGCGCGTTGCCGCCGTATCCCGACCCCACGCTCCAGATCTCGCGACGCTCGGGAAAGTGCATGATGAAACGGCGATCGGGTGAAAGGTCGCCCAGCGAGTGCAGGCCCTTGACGAACTGGCCGTCGTCGCCAAGCTGATCGATCGCGATCTGTCCCATACGCGTCATCGTGCGCATGTTGATAACGACGTAGGGAGAATCGGTTATTTCGACGCCTACCTGGGATATGGGCGAACCGGCAGGTCCCATGATGTAGGGCACCACGTACATCGTGCGGCCCTTCATCGCGCCTTCGTATAGCGGGCGGACCTTTTTCTCGGCGTCTGCCGGCGACATCCAGTTGTTGGTCGGGCCGGCGTTTTTCTCGTCTTCGCTGCAGATGAAGGTGAGGTGCTCCACCCGGGCGACGTCCTGGGGGTCGCTGCGGTAAAGGTAACAGCCGGGGTAGGCCTCTTCGTTGAGGACGGTTAAATCACCGCTGGCCACCAGCTGGTCGATCAGCCCCTGGTACTCCTGTTGTGAGCCGTCGCACCAGACCACGCGGTCGGGGCAGGTAAGCTCTGATACTTCGTTGACCCAGCCGTTAAGAACCTTGTTCATCCTGGTTATGAATACTCCCGTGGCGCTGCCTGCCAGGACCCTCGACTGCTCTTACGGGTGGACGGCTGAACAGCGTATATCACGCCATACTAGACCGGAAAATAAACGGTTTCCAATTTCGCCGCGTAGCCGGATGGGTCAGCCTTTGCCGGCTTTCCAGAGCTCTACGTCGCCCGAAAGGGCCACGAATCGCTGTACCAGGCGGGGCTGGCTGAAGCCGGCCGACTCAAGTTCGTAGCCGGGGCCGCGGTCATCCGGGGGGTCCGGGCCTATGCCGGCGGCCTGGGCCAGCACGCGCGCGGGTGCTGCGGCCAGTGCCAGCCACGCGGGCCAGGCGGCCGACCAGTCGGCGACCAGCACGTGGCCCCCGGTGGCGAGCACTCTCCTGGTCTCGGCCAGCACCTGGTGGCGGGTGGCCAGTCCCAGTTCGTCGAGCACCATGGTGAGTGCGATGACATCGAAAGAGTTGTTTTCAAAGGGTAGCGATTGGCCGCAGCCTTCGAGCAGGCGCACGCGCTCTCCGCTGCCTCCCAGGCGGCGACGGGCCAGGTTGAGAGCGTCGGGGGTTGGCTCCACACCGTAGAGTAGCGCTCCCGGTTCGTCGTAGGCCGCCCGCTTGAGCAGCGAACCCGTGCCGCAACCGACATCGAGCATGCGGGTTCCGGATTTTAACTCGCAGGCCGCCACCAGGTCTTCGATAAACGAGCTTTCCGGCCACAACAGTGACCGCCAGCTGCGGTTGAAGTTGTCGTACATCGACCAGGTTTCGGCAACGATCATCTATCCATTATAGCCCACGCGACGGCGGGCGCAGGCTATTTGTTGCAGGTCCCGTCCTTGTAAGCATTGTCGCCCGGTGGCAAGCATGGTGCTGCGGTGGGTACGGGGGCCTCAACGATGACCAGGGCGCTGGCCCTGATGCTGCTGTTCGGGGCAGGGATGGCCGCGTTCTGTCTCGACCTGCACCCTGTTGTGTCGGCTGACCGGGTACCCGTGGCGTTGGCGACCGGCCCCGACATCCTCCTGGTCACAATTGACACGCTCAGGGCCGACCACTGCTCGGCTTATGGCTACGCCACTGAGACCACGCCTTTTCTTTCCGACCTGGCCCGCGAGGGGGTGCTCTACGAGCAGGCGTGGGCGCCCTCGGCAACGACGGCCCCTTCGCACGCGGCACTGTTTGCGTCGAGGTGGCCGCGCTCGATGGGCGTGATGCAGAACGGCCAGCCGGTGCCTGGCGGTGAGCTCATGTTGGCCGAACTGATGTCAAAGGGTGGTTACGCGACGGCCGCTTTCGTGAGCTCGCTGCCCGTGAGCTCTCAGTTCGGCTTCGGCCAGGGCTTTGACTACTTCGACGATGATTTCGACGCCGAGGGATCCTCGCGCGATAAACGCAAGACGCAGGGCGACGGCAGGAAGGGCGCGCACCGGCTTGACCGTCGCGCCGACGCCACGGCCCGGCATTTTGAGAACTGGTTGCGGCGGCGCGATGACCCGCGGCCACTGTTCGCCTGGCTGCACTTCGTTGATCCCCACTATCCCTACGGCCGCGATCGCCTGCTCGATCTCGAATGGCCCGATTCGGTTGGGTTGTCGCTGCGCGCTTACGACAGTGAAATCTTGAGGACCGACCGCGGTCTCGCGACGGTCGTCAACGCTTTTCGCCAACACTCGGCCGCGCTCCCCTCGGGCGGAGAAATTTCAGACAGGGGTTCGGTGGTGCTGGTGACCTCCGACCACGGCGAGGGGCTGGGCGATCACGACTGGAGGTTTCACGGCATCAACGTGTACGAAGAGGCCGTCAGGGTACCCCTGGTGCTCTGGGGCAGCCCGGGAATCGACATCGGCGATACCGTGGCTGGCGATACCGTGGCGGGGCAGGTTCGCAGCCAGCCGGTCACCCTGCTCGACGTGGCGCCCACCCTGGCCGGCCTCGCGGGGCTTGACCGTGCGCCGTCTTTTCTCGGCCGCGAGCTTACCGGGGTGCTGCCCGAGGACCACGCCGTGTTCCTGCAGCGCCGCAACTACCGGTCGCGGAGGGTGAGGGGACACGAAGTACGGGGGGCACTGACTGCCGTCGTCGCCCACGGCCACAAGTATATGGCCACGGTTTCGGGGGAGCAGTCCAGTACCGCGGAGCTCTACCACCTGGCCGATGACCCCGGCGAACTCGACGACCTGTCGGCATCCAGGCCCGGGCTGTCGTTGAGACTGGCCCGCCTGCTGTCGGGCTGGGAGTCGGAGTACCCGGCCGTGAAGACGGTCCCCGTTTCTGACCGCGAAGTCATAAAGGCGCTGCGGTCGCTGGGCTACGTGGAGTGAAGCGGGCGTTGCAAAGAATAGCCGCCGTCTTGTCGGTGGCCTTGTTGCTTTCGCTGTCAGCCTGCAGCGAGCCGTCATCTACCGAGTCATTCCCCACCGGTCCGTATCCTGAAACACCGCTGCTGGTGCTCGGTGTCGACGGTCTCGAGTGGGATGTAGTGCTCGAACTGGTCAAGCGTGGTGACCTGCCCGTGCTCGCCGGCCTCATGCGCCGCGGCGTGTACGGCAGTCTTGCCGTCGATCGTCCCACCTTGTCGCCGGTACTGTGGACAACGGCGGCCACCGGTCACCTCGCGGCTGAGCACGGGATTACCGGCTTCGCGTACAGGCACAAAAAAAAGGCCAAGTTGTTTCGCAGCTTCGATCGTCGTCGCCCGGCTTTCTGGAACCTCCTGGGCATGGCCGGCCAGCGAGTGGCCACGGTGGGTTGGTGGCTCACCTGGCCCGCCGAAGAAGTGAACGGCGTGATGGTTTCCCAGGCCAACACGATCACCAACTCCATGCGCCGCGACGGCATGGGTATCAGCAAGGGTGCGTTGTTTACCGGCCTGCAGCGGCAGGTATGGCCGCCGGCCATGGAGGCCCGCGTGTTGGCCGTACCCGCGCGGGTGGAGAGCGAACTCGACGAGCACATGGAGCGAGTGTTGGGACGCCTGCCCGGCGATCTGCCCGAGGTAGAGGCGGTGCTCATGCGCCACTGTCGCTGGGCCTTGCGGGCCGACGAAACTTACCGGCGCGTGGCGCTCGACCTGCTGGCTGCCGACGAGGGGTTTGACCTGCTGGCGGTTTACTTCGGCGGGTCCGACGTGCTGGGGCACCGCTTCTGGCGCTACGCCTATCCGCAGCAGTACAAGCACCCGCCCACCGCCGATATGATAGAGGCCCTGGGCGACGTTCTGCACGACTACTACCGCTGGCTCGACACGACTCTGGGCGAGTTGATCGCTGCCGGGCCCGCTAACGCCAACGTGGTCGTGGTCAGCGATCACGGCATGCACGCCATTCGTCCGCGCGCGCGTTTTGCTTCTGCCGACCGCATTCCGGCCCTCAACTCGGGTGGCCACTCGGACGCGCCCGATGCCTTGCTCATCGCCGCCGGTCCCTCGCTGCCGCTGGGCGACGGTGGCCTACCGGAGAATCGCGAGCAGATCGTCGAGCTTGGCCGCCTGGTGGATCTCGCCCCTTCGCTGCTCGCGCTGCGGGGGCTTCCCTACGGGCTCAACATGACGGGCAGACCGATGCCGGCACTGCTGTCGGCGTCTTTTACCGAGAACTTTCCGCTGACCTCGCGCAGTCGCTGGACCAGTGACGATTGGCGTCCGAGCTGGACCACTCCCCTGGTCGAGGAGAGTCTGCAGGACGACGATTCGGAGCAGCGGCTGGAGCAACTGCGCTCGCTCGGTTACATAAAATAACCCCTGTCTGTGGGGGTCAGTCGAGGTAGCCCAGGGCCTTGAGGGCGGCACGTTCAGACGGGTTGATGTCGGCCTTGCCGCCGTCCTTCCGGCTGCGGGCCGGTGGGTTGGCTTGCTTCCACGCCTCCAACGCCGCGCTCATCCGGGCCAGGCGAACGGGTTGTTGGTCGGCCAGGTTGCTGCGTTCGTCCGGGTCAAGGTCGAGTCGGTACAGTTCGGGAGGCCGCTGCTCGGCGAGGATGAGTTTCCACGGTGTCTCGAACCACGCTTCTTCGCTGCCGGCCAGTCGCTTAAGAGGCGGCGAACGAAATGGACGTCGCTGGGCATAGAACGGCGCCACGGGCGGCTGGGCTTCTACGGACAGCCAGGCCGACAGGTCGCGGCCCTGGGCCGTAAAAGGGCGGGTGGGATCGAGCAGGCCCGCGACGGTGGGCGCGAGATCCACCAGCGACACGGGCGTGGTTATTACCCGCGGCGCGAGCTTTCCCTGCCACTGCATTATGAGCGGCACGTGCAGGGTTTCTTCGTACAGCAGCGTGCCGTGGCCGAAGCCGATACCGGTTTCCTGTTGCCGTTCGGCCAGAGATTCGCCGTGGTCGGAGGCGACGACGATGAGCGGAGCCTCGCCGCGCGGTGACGATTGCCGGGCGAGGTCCACGATCGCGCCCAGCGCGCTGTCCACGTGGCTGACCTCGCCGTCGTATAGCCCACGCGCAGCCTCGACCTGTTCGGCGGGGAGCACAGCCGAACGTAGAAAACGCGGCGGGTCGCTGAAGCGTTGCGGTAGCTGATCGTGGCGGGCCATCATGCCGCGACGCAGTTCCGACGGGGGCTCGTAGGGTTTGTGGGGTTCCCACAGGTGTACCCACAAGAACCAGGGCTCGTCACCGTTGTCCGCAAGCCACTTGCGCGTGAGCTCGACCATCTCCCGGGAGTTGCGCCAGTGTTGCTCGCGCTGTGGCGAGTCGCTGCTGTCAAAGCCCGACAGGTTACGGCGTGGCGGGTCCAGTCCCAGGCGCGCCGTTATCGCCGCGGTGGTCTTGCCTTGCGCGCGCATCCAGTCGGCGAGCGTAGCCAGGTCGTCGACCGCGCGGGACGCGTTCACCAGCAGGCCGTGGCTGCGCGGGTACAGCCCGGTAAGAATGGAGGCGTGCGAGGGGTCGGTGGTGGGCACGGTGGCGTGTGCCGACTCAAAACGTACGCCGCTGGCCGCGAGCCGGTCGAGGGCCGGCGAGCCGTGGGCATTATTTCCGGGTTCGTAGCCCCAGCTTCCCAGGCGATCGGCCCTCAGCGTGTCGATGGTAACCAGCAACACGTTGGCGTTGGCCCGGTCGGTGGCGGGTTCGGGCTGGGAGCAGGCGCCGGCAAGCAAGGTCGCGGCGACGAGCGCTGCGGCGATCCTGCCCGACATCATCATTGTGACCTGCATAGAAGGTACAGGTTAGATGTATGGCCCGTCCTTAGCTACAGTCGCCGCCGTGAGAGTCGTGACCGCAGCGTTGTTCAAGCGCAGGCTGAGCGCGCGTGCCGCCGTCCTGTTGTTGGCCCTGGGCGTGGCCTCAGCGGCCGGCTGCGTGGGCGATCCGGGGCCAACTCCACGTCGGGCCTACGACGACAAACCCAACGTCCTGCTTGTGAGTATTGACAGCCTTCGCGCTGACCACCTGGGCTTCATGGGCTACGAGCGCGCCACGAGCCCGGTAATGGACCGCCTGGCCAGGAGCGCGGTCGTCTTCGACAACGCCCACAGCAGCAGCTCGTGGACGCTTCCTGCCCACGCCGCGCTCATGACCGGCTTGCCCGACAGCGCCCACGGCGTGAGTCGTGGAGGGCGCGCATTGCCGGCCGACGCCGAGACCCTGGCCGAGGCCTTTCGTGTGGCGGGCTATCGTACTATGGGTTTCTACTCCGGGCCCTTCCTTCATCCGGTGTACGGCTTCGGGCGCGGCTTTGACGAGTACGTAGACTGCAGCTCCTATGGCCTGGGCTCGGCAGACGCTGACCCCAAGCGCCTGCACTCGGCGTCGCACCGCGACGTAACCGGCCCTATCGTCAAGCGCGAGCTCGAGGCGAGGGTGGCGTCACTGGGTCGCGGGCCGTGGTTTGTTTTTGTCCACCTGTGGGACGTTCACTACGATTACATACCGCCGGCACCTTACGACACGATGTTCGATCCCGATTACACGGGCTCGATGACCGGCGTCAACTTCAAGCGCAACCGTGATTTTAAACCAGGGATGGACGAGGCCGACCGTCGTCACGTACTGGCGCTGTACGACGGCGAGATAGCCTGGACCGACGACACGCTGGGCAGCATCGTGCGGGCCTTGCTCGCTGAGCAGGGGGATCTCGATAACAGCATTGTGGTCGTGACCTCGGACCACGGCGACGAGTTTCTCGAGCACGGTGGCAAGGGACACCGGCGCACGCTTTACGAAGAGGTGTTGAAGATTCCGCTGCTGCTGCACTGGCCGGCTGGGCTCAAGTCACGTCGCGTCAGCGAGGCCGTGGGCCTTGTTGACCTCGCGCCGACCCTGCTCGACCTGGCCGGGCTGCCGCCGATGGCGAGCGTGCTGGGGTCGTCGTTGGCCGGGCTCGCCCGTGGCGGCGTCCAGGCAGACCGCGCCGTCCTGGCCGAGCTCAACGTGGCCCCCCACCTGCTGAGTGCGGTCGTGCAGGGTCAGTCCAAGCTGATTACCCGCCGCCATGGTCGCCGGCCCGAGTACTTTGACCTGCGCTCTGATCCGGGCGAGCAGCGGCCCCTGCCTGCAGACACCGGGGGCGCTTTGTCTGGCCGCCTGCGTGGGCTGCTCGACGAGGCCGAGCAGCGGGCGCTCGAACCGCTGCTGCTTTCGCCGTCTGATGTTTCGCCGGCGATGGAAGAACAGCTGCGGCAGCTGGGCTACATAGACTGATCGATCAGCATGTAGACCTTGACCTTGTGCGAGGCGAACTGGTTGTCGGCTACCTGGCGGTAGTGTTTTTTCAACCAGCGGTTGCCGCCGGGCATAGGGCTGCGGGAGTGCAGCACTACGTCGGGAAGCCGCCCGTCGCGCAGCGGCTTCCATGGCAGATCGCCGCGGTCGTGCATCCACGCGGTCATGCCGCGTATGCCCAGGCCCAGCGGTACGTGGTTGTCCATGTGCGAGAAGGCCAGCAGGTGGGTGCAGCCCACCGCGTAGATTGACTGTCCCGACTCCTGCATGGCGTGCACGCGTTCGGCCAGGCGGTATTGCGAGGCGAGCTTGCGGCCGTTCGATCCGGTTCTACCGAGCTGTGCCAGGGGCAGCAGGACGGCCACAGCCACCGCCAGCAGCAGGGCAGCGGCGGGGTAACGACTTTGCCGTGCCAGCGCTGACACGGGCAGGCCCAGCAACAGGCCTATGCCCACGGCCATGAAGGGCTCGACCAGGAAGCGGTCGGGGAAGCCCTGGTAGTCGTACAGCGTGAACAGCAACGCGGCGTGGCCGCCTGCCACCAGCGCTATCCATCCC
This sequence comes from bacterium UBP10_UBA1149, assembly GCA_002311335.1. Lineage (GTDB taxonomy): Bacteria > Desulfobacterota > Binatia > UBA1149 > UBA1149 > UBA1149. The sequence continues at coordinate 22,683 of DBZX01000076.1, read as the reverse complement.
GGCCGGGCCGACAGCCAGCCGCCCACGCGAGATGGCCTGGCCAGGCACCAAAGCCAGGCCCCGGCCGCCGCGGCCACCGACAGGGCCGGCAAAACGCTAGCGCTGTTGAAGCCATTCTGCACGCGCAGGAACCAGACCACGTGGCGGCCGAGTATTTTGAACCCCGGGCCGTGGGTCATGTACACCGCGGGGTAGACGACGGTTTGTTCCCACTGCTGGGCCAGCGCGTCGTGGGCCACGAAGTAGAGCTCGTAGGGCAGAAGCGCCAGTGCGAAGCCGGCACAGTACAGCGCAAAGCTGCGCAGGCGCCCGGGTGCCACGAGCAGGTCGACCAGCGCAAACACGGCAACCAACGCCGTTGATTGCCAGCACAGGAAGGCCAGGGCCGAGGCCGCGCCGCAGGCCAAGGGACGCCGCCGCGACGAAGCCAGCACGGCCCCGAGCGTGAACAGCGCCATGAAAACTTTCGGACGCGCGCCCATGCCGCCCATGCCCATGAAGCCGCCGAAGCCGAGCATCGCCAGGGCGGCCACCAGTCCGGCTACGTTGCCGCCCAGGCTGCGCGCGCACAGGAAGGCCAGTGTCACCACCCCGGCGGTCGCGGCCATGCTCAGCGCGCGGGCCGAGTGAAGGTCGTTGACGCCCAGTGTTCGACCGGTGCGTATGGCGGCCGCCGTTGCCAGCATGGTGAAAGAGGTCTTCGGATCGAACTGCGACACGTGCGGGGCCACGCCCGACGCGGCCCGTTCGGATATGAAGAAGTAGTGCTGGTTGTCGCTGATCAGCGGTCCGTCGAAGGACGCCGCGGATAGCATGCGCAGCAATGCGACGGCCAGTACCGCGAGGGCGGCCATCGAGAACAGCCCAGCTGGTTTTTCGATTGCTGTCACGTCGGGTGTCCGTTTACCCCGGATTGGCACCACGGATTGTAGCTGATTCGGGCCGTCTTCGTGTGCAGGGGCCAACGCCGGCCTCGAGTTCGCCCGGGTGCTGCTCGTTAAGCGGCGCTTGCTTAAAGGGGGAAAATGGTAGAGCTTAAAGGTCTACAATACGTAGCGAGCGCAGCAGGACTAATAGATATGGAAGCCAGTGAAATAGAAAAGATCCTGGGAGAGTCTATCGCCGGTGCCCAGGTGCAGGCAGAAGACACCAAGGGCAACAGTGGCGATCACTTCAGGGTGACCGTCGTGGCCGAGGTCTTCGAGGGCATGGGCATGGTCGCGCGACACCGCGTGGTCTACGAGGCCCTGGGCGACAACATGCGGGAGCGCATCCACGCCCTGACCATGGAGACGCTCACGCCCGAACAGTACCGCTCACAGATCGTAAGCCTCGAGGAGGGCTGAAGACATGGCCACCGATATATTCAAGACCATCGAAGAACAGGTAAAAGCCGAACGCGTTGTCGTCTACATGAAGGGCACGCGCGATCTTCCCCAGTGCGGGTTTTCTAAAACTGTCTGCGAGGCCCTGCGCTTGGCCGGTGCTGAGTTCACCACCTACAACGTACTCGATGACCCCGAGCTCAGGCAGGCCATAAAGCAGTATTCCAACTGGCCCACCATCCCGCAGCTTTACATAGACGGCGAGCTGGTAGGGGGCTGCGACATAGTGGTGTCGCTGTACGAGAGCGGCGAGCTCGAGAAGACCCTGGCCGCCTCGGACTGAGACCGGTCAGCCGGTTATGCGGCGCAGGATACGGTCGGCTATAAGCGAGAACATTTCTTCCAACTCGCTGTTGTTCGGCGAGAACACCATCGTTCCCTCGGGCTGGTTGGGGTTGACCATGCCGTTTTCATTGGCCAGCCGGCGCAGAAACTCGAGGTCGGGCTGGGCGTATTCGTAGGGCGAATCGGGGTTGCCCAGGGCGATGGTGTAGACCGTATAGCCTGACGCGCGCAGGAGGTCAGCCTGGTCCTCGGCCTGCGTGATGCCCAGCTCGCGTATGTTGTTGCCGTTTACCGACAAGCCACCGGGCAACGAAAAGGGCCACGGCGACCAGTAGTACGACAGGTTAGGGTACAACACCGGGTTGCCGCTGCTGTAAAATCCCACGACTTTTTTGCCGTTGTCGGGATCGAAGAGTCCACGGTACCAGGAGCTGCTTCCGTAGGCAGCCACCACCCCGTCGTAGGGTTGGGGTGCGTAGTAGTGGTTGATGGTAAAGGTGTCGCGAAACGCGGTCGGCCGCCCGTCGGTAAACAGCACCACTATTTTTACGGCGTCTTCGCGCACGGGGGCGTTGTCGAGCTCGACGCGTGCCAGTCTCAGCCCCTCGTCTATGTTGGTGTCCGAGATCGGCACGAGGGCGCCTATTATGGACTGGGCCGTCGATTTAAAGTTCTTGGTGATGGGCATGTTGGTCATGCCCCAGGTGGAGTAGGTCACCAGCGCGAACTGGTCGATGTCGTCGTCAAAGTATTCGACGAAGGCCTGTGACGCATCCTGCAGGTCGTCGAACGAATTGCTGGTTTCGAGCGAGTACGAGACGTCGAGTACGAGCACGAGGTCGAGCGGAAAGCGCGTTGCCTCGCCGACCGCGTAAAGATCGATGTCGTCGTGGCCTATCAGCCGCGAGAACACTCCCTGCAGTTCGTGGCTGCTCGATAGTTCTACGCGCACCGCGTCGGTGCTCGGAAAATCTATGGCAACCTGGTAGTCGAGGTTACCGCCGGCGGTGAAGTTTGCGCGCGCGATGTCGAGCGCGATGTCTTCCATCGCGGCCACGCCCTTGTGGGTGTAGCGCGATGCCGCGAGCGCGCCGGCGTCGATGGCCTTGGCCATGCGCGAGCGGGTTATGTAGGCCGTGCCGAGGTCGACGGCCAGGCCGACGGCCGCCAGCGTGGCCACGAGCGAGAGCACGAAGAGCACCAGCACCACGCCGCTTTCGCCGTTACGCCGAGTTTCCTGGAAGCGCGTCATCATCAGAACCACGCCACGTCGTAAAGATCGTCGGGCCAGGGCGACATGCCCCAGGCCGAAAGATTGAACACCGGGTCGTAGTCGTGCGCGATCTCCACCGCGGTGAGTATGACCCCGTCGTCGAGTTCGGTTATCCCCGGTATGTTGGCCGTCGCCCCCAGCACTCCGACCCTGCTCGCGAACGAGGAGAGTGGTCCGTTGGCGACCTGCTCAAAGATGACCGGCGTGCTGTCAAAGGGGCCCTGTCGCCGCACGCGCGAGATGATGACTATGCCGTTAACAGAAATGTCGAGCGGGTCGTCGCTCAGCTCGGTGGCGGCCACGGCTTGCTCGGGTGTAGATCCGCGCGATACGAGCGAACCTGCTTCGCGGGTGAGATTGGCCATTACCTGGCTGAAGAAAATGAGCCTGCCCAGGTCGATCGAACCCAGCAGGATGATCGCGAGCAAGGGGGTTATCAGCATGAGCTCCACGTAGGCCATGCCGTTTTGCCCGCGCCGTTTTCTGTCGACAACCATCACGATCCGGCCCCCGGGAATTCCTCGTTGCGAAAGCTGGCCGAGGTGCTGAACTGGTAGCCGCCTGGCGGGAAAAGGGTTCCCAGCAGGGGAGTGATGATGTCAACGCTGTGGGTCACGCGCACGGTCATGACGTCGCCTGGGCCGCCGGGGCCGGCCACCTGCTGGCCGCTGCCGTTGATGGCGGTGAGCGATATGTCGCCCTGGTCGATATCGACCAGCGAGTAGTTGTCGATAACCGCGAGCACTGAATCCTGGCGGGAGAGTTGCTGGCCCGGGTTGAGGGGATCTTCCATCGTCCCGCCAATGGTCGCGTAGCGGGCGGCCTCGCTGACGGCGTGTTGCAGCATGGAGCGGACGTAGTAGATGTGGCAGAAGTCGAAAATAGAGAACAGGAACATGGCAAACGCCACGCTCGCGAGCGCCGCTTCGGTTACCATGGTGCCGCTCTCACCGTTTCGTCGTCGTCTCAAAACCTGGTTCCCCGGTCCCCAGTGAGCAATTTGCATGCCCGGTCTGCACCGGGCGCGAGGCACGGTGAACCTGGCAGAAGCTGGCCCCGCCGCGGCCGTACGGGTGCAGGATTGGCAGCTAAGCGTCAATAAAATGACGCCGCGTATGCGTTGCTTGTCCCCCTCGGATAACTCGGCAGGGTTCTTGCGCTATAGTGTACTTTGCCCGCTCGGCGGGCCGATCCCGTGACGGTACTGGACCCCGAAGATATACAGGCCTGCCTTGATCACGGCCTGCCTGCCGGTGAGGCCGAGCGTCAGCTGGCATTGCTGGAGTCGGGCGTGGCGCCGTTGAGGCTGGCCCGGCCCTGCACGGCAGGCGACGGCTTGACCGTGCTGACAACAAGCGAGGCTGACCGCCTGGTGGAGGCCTGGCCGGATCTCGGGCGCGGTTGTCGCCTGGTTAAGTTCGTACCCGCTTCGGGTGCAGCCAGCCGTATGTTCAGTGCCCTGTCGGGCGTGCTGAGCGAGGGCGACCCCCCGGGTCTTGATGAGCTCAAGCGCGCGGGCCAACAGGGTTCGGCCGACGCGGCCCTGGTGGCCGAGTTCGCCGAGCGCGTCAACGAATTCGCTTTTTACGAAGAGCTGGCACTGCGGGTAGGAGCGTCCGACGAACCCCCCGATACCGGTCACGCCTACCTGGGCTACGGCAGGGGCCTGCTGTCAGCCGAAGGACTTGACTACGCCCGGCTCCCCAAGGGTTTGCTGGCGTTTCATCTCTACCCCGACGGTTCGCGCACGCCGCTCGAAGAGCAGCTGTTCGAGGCCGCGGCCTACGCGGCATCCAGCGATGGCTGTTGTCGCTTGCACCTCACCGTGTCAGGCGAGCACCTGGGGGCCTTCGAAGAGCTGGTCACTCGTGTCGTTCCGCTGTACGAGCAGCGTTTCGGACTGCGCTTCGAGCTTTCGTTTTCCGAGCAGAAGGCGTCTACCGACTCGTTGGCGGTTGACGACGACGGTGGCTTGTTCTGCGTGGAAGGGGCCCCGCTGTTTCGTGCCGGCGGGCACGGTGCGTTGATTGCCAACCTCGCCGACATCGACGCCGACCTGGTCTTCATCAAGAACATCGATAACGTTGTACCCGAGTCGCTGGCCGCGCCGACCGTGTACTGGAAGAAGGTGCTTGGCGCCGTGTTGCTGGAACTGCGGCGCGACGTATACGCTTCGCTGGCCGAGCTGCGCGGCGAGGGTTGCAGTGAATCTGCGCTGGACCGCGCCGACCTGCTGATCAGCGACCGCCTGGGCGGTGAGTCGCCGCGTGGATCGGCCGAGCAGCGACGCCGTGGCCTGCTGCAGAGGCTGGATCGACCGATACGGGTGTGCGGCATGGTGCCGGTGACCGGCGAGCCCGGGGGAGGGCCGTTCTGGGTAGAGACCGCCGCTGCCGAATCCGGCCCCGGGTCGTCACAGTCGGTGCAGGTGGTAGAGCCGGCGCAGGTGGACCTGTCTGAGCCCGAACAGGCGCGTGTGCTGGCCGCCGCTACGCACTTCAACCCCGTGGATCTCGTCTGCTCGACCAGGGATGAGAGCGGCAGGGATTACCAGCTTGGCGATTTCGTCGATCCGGCCACGGCGTTTCTCGTTGCCAAGTCGGTGGCCGGTCGCAGCCTGAGGGCGCTTGAGCGTCCAGGCTTGTGGAACGGTGCGATGGCTGGTTGGAATACGGTTTTTGTCGAGGTCCCCCTGGAGACCTTCAACCCGGTAAAGACCGTGAACGACCTGCTGCGCCCGACCCACGTGGGACGGATGCAGCAGGCCGACAACAACTGATCAGCCCTTCCAGGTGTAGCGTGTGCCGCGCTTCTGTCCCTTGCGGCTCACTTTCTTAGCCTTGCGCAAACGGTCGAGCGACTGTCTGAGCTGGGCCGACGTTCCACCCACGGCTGAGCGGATCTGCTCGGCGCCGGCCTCGCCGGCCGAAGAAAGGAAGTCTGAAACAGCTGCGTCGATCTTCTTGCGCCCCGCGTCGGTGCGGGTGCTGAAGCTCTTGCGGCTTCCCTTTCCTTTTTTCTTTGCAGGGGCGCTGCCGCTTCCCGGCGGGCGGCCGCGACGGGGCTTGGAGGCACCGCTCATTGCTTCGAGCAGCTCACCGATGGTGAGGTCACGGAAGCGTTCGAGGTAGGGCGAATCGGCGACCTGGTCGAGCAGGTTGCCCACGGGCGTCCCGTGACCGACAACACCGAGGGCTTCTTTAAGCGCGTTGCGCGAAGCCTCCTCGATGGCACTGGCTACGGTCGCCATAAAACCCTTACGTGGTTTTGCAGCCGCGCGACGACGGGTGGTTTTTTTTCGTGTTTTTCGTTTTGCAGTCTTCTTTTTGTTTGTGGCCATAATGGTGACAGTTATCACTGTATTTATAGTGCTGCAATAATGCCGACAATAAAAAATTACTGGATTATGTCGTATAAAGTGGTGTTATCAGCAGCCGTTATTCAGTCTATTAACGGTAGGTAATAAACCGTGCCCGAGCGGACACCGGCGAAGAGCCCGAGAGTCAGTTTTTCAGCTTGCGACTGAACTGTTCTACGAAGGCGTCGAGTTCGGACAGGGGCAGCAGGTGATCGTGCGTGCCCGGGGGCAGCGCGGCCCGCAGGCGGCTGAAATAGCGGCGGTCGGACCTCGGGTCTACCACTACCACTATGCCCTTGTCATCGGGCGTTCGGATTAAACGGCCCACCATCTGCTTGAGCCTCAGCAGCATGCGCGGTATCGAGTAATCTCCGAAGGGGTGGCCGCCGGCTTCTTGTACCAGTTGGCCGCGTCTTTTTATGAGCGGGTCGCTGGGTACGTCGAAAGGTAGTTTTTCTATTATGACGGCCTGGCAGGCGTCACCCGGTATATCGACACCCTGCCAGAAGGCACGGGCGCCGAGCAGTACGGCGTTGTCGGTAGACATGAAAGTGCGCACGAGGTCATGCGGGTCGGCGCTGCCGGTGGCGGGCGCGATGACGGT
>DBZX01000076.1:8078-15720 GCA_002311335.1 bacterium UBP10_UBA1149 | reverse complement strand
GCGGGCATCGAGCGCCTCGGCTACGTACTCGAGTCTTTCGCGGCTGGTGAACAGCGCCAGTGTGCGTCCACCCAGGTGGCCGGCCACCGTGGCGATGGCGTCGGCGGTACGTGGTACGAGGCTGGAGGGATCGGTACGGTCTGAGAGAAAAACGACCTCGAGATTTTTTTCGTAATCGAAGGGGCTGCCGACTGGTTTTTCCAGGCGGTAGCGGCTGCCCGCTCTCTCTGACAGCTCGAGCGCTCCAACCGACCCGCGCAGGTCTTCACCAACGCACACCGTGGCCGAGGTCCCGAAAAGGGTTTCGACACGGTCGAGTACCTCGCACTGGAAGTCGGCCGCGGGCGACACCGGGGTGGCGACCACGCGCCATGATCTGCGTGATTTACGGGTCAGCCCCCTGAAGCGTACCACGAGGTGCGAAGGGGGACGCGGCAGTATGGTGTTGAGCACACCGGCGGCGTCGAGCAGCGCCGACGCTGCGCCCGCCTCGGGACTGTCGTCAGGCTTGCCCATGTCGTCGAGCATGCTGCCTATGCGGTCGAGCAGCTCGGCCAGTTCGAGCACGCCGTCAACCAGCGGCTGCCATTCGCTTGAGCTTACCCCGTCGGCCGGTATTGCCAGCTCGTCTACCCAGCCGCGGCGGCCGTCCGAGGCCCCCGACAGCATGCGCGACTGGTCTGATATCAACTCCACAAGGTCCAAGGCCTTCCGGGCGGCGTCGCCCGCGCGGGTATCGCCCAGGGGCTTGCGCCCACCGCTTCCCGCGATCGTTTCGAGTCGGTGGCTGATTTCAACGGCTTCGGCCGACTGCGCGTAGGCCGCGTCGGCGCGCTCGGCGAGATCGTGGATCTCGTCTACCACCAGGTGCGTGAGCGCGGGGTAGTCGGGGGGCCAGCGCAGCAACAGGTCGTGGTTGGTGACGGCGATCTCGGCGCCTTCGAGCCTGGCGCGGGCCTCGCGCAGCACGCAGTCGCCGTGGCAGCTCTCGCAGGCCTGGCGGCTGCACTCGCTCGCGTCGGAGCTTGTTATTTCGCGACGGTAGCGGTCGAGGTCGGGGTTCATCTGGTACAGGGCCTGGGGGATACGGTCGACTTCGCCGTGGCCGGCACTGCGCGCGAAGGCGGCCACCAGGGGCACGGCCATCGATGCTTCGAGGCCGGGTTGCTCGAGCTGGCGGTCGAGGAAGTCGTCCAGCCGGGCGCGGCACAGGTAGTTGGCCCTGCCCTTTATGGAGGTGAAGCGCAGGTCGGGGTAACCCATGAGGGCAGCGGCGGCCGGGATGTCCTTTTCGAGCAGTTGCCGTTGCAGCAGCTTGCTGGAGGTAGTCACCAGCACCTGCTCGCCGGTGCTGCGCGCAAACGGTATCGCGACCGCCAGGTAGGCCAGCGTCTTACCGATACCGGTACCGGCTTCGCACAGGCGCACGCTTCGTCCCTCTTCGCCCTTGAAGCAGGCAAAGACGTGGCGCATGAGGTCTACCTGCTCCTGGCGCGGCGCGTAGCCGGCGATGACCGAGGCTCCGGCGTCCTGGTTGAGAAGACGATCGGCGATGGCCTCCACGTCAAAGGGAACGGCTTCGAGCCGGGGCGAGTCGTCACTGCGCAGCTCGAGTGGGGGCTCACGTTTCAGGTCGGACACCGGTAAGCGCTTGAGCCTGGGCAACCAGTTGCAGGTGGGCCCGTAATTTTCGAGGGCCGCCCTGGCGTTGGCCCCGGCGGGGTCGCCCGCGGCCGATTCTTCGAAAATCCGCAGTACCAGGCGCGCGGTGTCCAGCGTGTCGTCCAGGGCGCGATGGCGTTCGCTGCGCCCGAGTTTCATGCGGCACAGCGTGTCGAGTTTCATGTTGGGCAGGTCGGGGTACACCAGCGCAAACAGGTCCAGGGTTTCGAGAAACTCGTGGTCGCCGAAGCGCGGGCTCACCTGTTTTCTGAGCCAGCTGCTCTCGAACGAGGTATTGTGCGCCACCACGGCCGCCTCGCCTATGAACTTGTCGAGCGCGGCGAACACGTCTGCCGGCGCGGGGGCCGCAGCGAGATCGTCGTCGCTTATGCCGGTCAGGCGGCGGATGAAGGCGCTGAGCGGCTTGGAGCTCTTGATGAAGGTGGAAAAGACGGCGAGGCCTCTGCCGCCGGGGTCAACGAGCAGGGCGCCGGCCTCTATGAGGTCATCGTCGTCGGTGTCGAGTCCGGTAGCCTCGAAATCCAGGAAACACAGCGGCCCCGCGTCGGCCAGCCTCTCGAGCAGGTCGGGGTCCAGCCCGAGGTCCTCGGCGCTGACCGATGTTGACCAGTTATCGTCCAGCGTAAATCCCATTTCGTCTTGAAACGGGGCCCGTGCCTCTTCGCCAGCCATCGATCGTGAGTATCTCAGCACGGGGGCAGGCGCCAGCCCCAGGCGTACAAAAACCGACGATGCTGTTCAGCCAGGTGCGTCGCGCTGCGTCGAAACAGCTCCCCCCGGGGCGCCCCGGCGCTGTCAACGCAAGGAGAACGCCGTGGCACGACCGTTGCTCTTGAGACAGGGCACGAGCGGGGACGGGATAAGTCCCACGGATCGGCCGCGGCAACCAGGTCCCGGCTGTCCAGGCGGAGAATTGATCATGGCTAACGAAGAAACGCATGGAGAACAGAGCAGCGAGAGCGGGCAGACCACCGGCATTGCCATGGCGATGACCTACAGCGCTTACCGCGAGATGGAGATGGTGCCGGCCTCCATAGCCGACACCCTGAGCACGGCGATACTTTCGTTGGCCGACGACCCCAGGCCCGACGGAGTCTTAAGGCTCGATGACAACCGCGGCTGCTATTACCTCCCGGTCAGAGGCTGGTACGTGCTGTATCACCTGAGCCTTGACCAGGATTCGCTGACCGTACTGGGGGTGCTCGACGGCCCCTATCACACTGTCCACTGACGCCCGACGGCGGCAGGCGTACCGGTAGCGGTGCCGGTGATTGGACCGGCCGGCACCGCCTTACCGTGGCGATCAGTAATTGCATCTATCACGACGACGGAAACAGGGAGAGGAAGGACGATGAGGGTGAGAGAAAAAACAGATGCGCGACTCGAAGCATGGCTCGAATACCAGGGCGAGGGCCGGGGCAGGGCGATCATAGCCGGGCCCGCCGGTGCCTACCTGCTGCAGAACCTCAGGCTGGCGGCCGCCCACGGGGTGGGCAGCGTTCGCGTCAACCTTTACAACGACCTCGACGGCAGCGCACGCAAAAGCGTATCTGCCTGTCTCGAAAAAATAGCCAGTCGCGGAGTCAGGGTCAGCTTGAACAGGTGCTGAGGGCGTCCAGCAAGCGGCTGGTTTCCAGTCCTGGATCGGGGGCCGACATTACCGCCCCGATTACCGACACGCCCGCGCAGCCTGTGGCCATGACGCTTTCGACGCGAGCGCTAACGATTCCTCCCACCGCGATAACTTTTACGGCCCCGGCCGATTCCACCACCCGCTCCAGGGCTTCTATTCCCTGGGGCGGGCCATATTTTTTCTTCGACCCGGTGGCGTACACCGGGCCGAACTGCAGGTAGTCGACCACGCCCTGCTCGGCCGCCAGCCGGGCTTCTTCGGCCGAGTGAATCGACAGTCCCAGCATTGCGTGTTCACCCAGCAGACGCCTGGCGTCGCTGGCATCAAAACTGTTCGAGGGCAGGTGCGCGCCGTCGGCCCCGGCGGCCAGGGCCAGGTCCAGTCGGTCGTTCACCAGCAACAGTGCGCCAGCACGGCGGGTGATGGCACGAAGTTCCAGTGCCAGCTCGAGCAGCGGCCCACCGGGCAGCTGTCGTTGGCGCAACTGGACCGCGCGGCAGCCGGCCTCGCAGGCCGCCTCGACCCGCTCACGCAACTGCTCGTTGCCGAGAGCGTCGTCGGTGATGACGAACAGCGGCGGGTGTGGGAAGGCCGGCGTCCGAGGCTCCTGCCGCAGCGATATCTTTTCAGCCGACAAGGCCTGTTACGGGTGACGAGGCCGTGGCGTATTTTTTCATCGCTATGCGTCCCGCCACCCAGGCCTTGCGCCCGGCCTCCACGCCCAGCTTCATGGCCTCGGCCATGAGCACCGGGTTATCGGCGCCGGCTATCGCCGTGTTCATCAGCACCGCGTCGCAGCCCAGTTCCATCACCCGCGCGGCGTCCGATGCGGTGCCCACGCCCGCGTCCACGATCACGGGCACGCCCGAGTGTTCGCGGATGATCGAAATGTTCCAGGGGTTGCGTATGCCCAGGCCCGAACCGATGGGCGCGGCCAGGGGCATGACGGCCGGGCAGCCGATGTCTTCGAGCCGTTGGCAGGCCACCGGGTCGTCGGTTACGTAGGGCAGCACGTCGAAGCCCTCGTCGACGAGGATTTTCGCGGCCTCCAAAGTCGCCGCCACGTCGGGGAACAGCGTGCGCTCGTCGCCGATGACCTCCAGCTTGACCAGTTTTCCGACACCCGCTTCGCGCGCCAGCCTGCAGGTGCGAACGGCCTCGTCGGCGGTGTAGCAGCCGGCCGTGTTGGGAAGTATCGTGTAGCGCTTGGGGTCGAGATAGTCGAGCAGGTTTTCCTTGTCGGGGTCGGTGATGTTCACGCGTCTTAGCGCGACCGTGACGATTTCTGCGCCCGACGCCTCGACGGCTATCCTCGTCTGCTCAAAGTCGACGTACTTGCCGGTGCCCACGATGAGCCGGCTTTTGTAGCGCCGGCCGGCCAGCTCAAAATAGTCGCCAGTTGTTGTTTTGCCATCAGCCACCGCTTCGTTGTCAGCCACCGTACTCAGCCTCCACCCACAAAGTTGACGATTTCAACCTGGTCGCCCGCCGCCAGCCGGGTGCGTTCCCAGTCTTCGCTGCTGATGATGTTTCGGTTGAGCTCGACCGCGCAGCGCTTGCCCGCCAGGCCCAGCCGTTTGATCAGCGCATGCACGCTGCAGCCGTCGGGCACGCTGGAGGCTTCGCCGTTGATGGTCAGCTGTGTCGTCTCTTCGGGCATAGTCTCTTCGGGCATGTCTCTTCGGTATATCGCCTATCGGGATCCAACTGACCCCGATAGCCGCGGCCCGCCTTCTTTACAAGTCAGGCCCTGCTTGGTACAGGTGACCGTGGCGCGTTCGTCGCAGGTTGGCAAAGGCCCGGCTGTGGGTACTTCGGATTCAGGGTCCGAACTGCAGCAAGCGCGCGCCACCATCAAGCTCGCCGCCCTCAGGCACAACTACCGGCAGGTGCTCGGCCTGCTGTCGGGATCCGACACCACCGTCATAGCCATGGTCAAGGCCAACGCCTATGGGCACGGCGCCGCCAGGGTCACCCGCGCGCTGGTAGACGAGGGCTGCACGACTTTCGGCGTGGCCACGCTCGATGAGGCTCGCGAGCTTATCGAAGAATCGGCCTGCGCGGCCGAGCAGATAATCGTCTTTGGCGGGGTGTTGCCTGGTTCCGCGGCTGCGGCTGTCAACCTGGGTGTGCAGGTGGCCGCCCACAGCGAGGCCACCGTGCAGGCGCTGGGTCGCGAGGCCACTGCTGCCGGCAGCGAGGTGGCCGTGCACATCAAGGTCGACACCGGCATGCACCGTCTCGGGGTCGAGCCCGAGCAGGCCGGCCGCTTCGCCCGCCTGCTGGCCGATACCGAGGGCACGCGCCCGGTGGCCCTGTGCTCGCATTTTGCCCAGGCCGAGTCGGTGACAGGCAGCGTGACCGAGGGCCAACTGGAGGCCCTGTTGCTGGCCGACCGGCTCGTGCGCGACGAGGGCCTGGAGCTTGCCCGTCACCTGGCCAACAGCGCGGGCGTCATGACGCGCTCGGAGGCCTGGCTCGACCGGGTTCGCCCCGGCATCATGCTCTACGGCCTGTACCCCGACTCGTCGCTTCTGGACAAGGTGGCGCTCAAGCCTGTGATGACGCTCGAGGCTCCCGTGTTGCGCGTCACCGAGCTTGGAAGCGGGCAGGGCATAGGCTATGGCCACAGCTTCCACACCACCAGGCCAAGCCGCGTGGCGACCCTCAGGTGCGGTTACGCCGACGGATATCCCAGGGCCCTGGGCAATCGCGGTCGGGTGCTTCTGGGGGGAGGTTTGGCGCCGGTCGTGGGCCGCGTATGCATGGATCACACGGTGGTCGATGTGACCGATCTCGGCGAGGTGCGCGAAGGCGACAGCGCGGTGATGTGGGGCGACAGCCCGTCCACCGAAGACGTGGCCGTGGCGGCAGAAACTATTTCGTATGAGCTGGTGGCGAGGGTGGGCGCACGGGTAGAGCGTCGCTATAAGGATGACTGACATCCACGATGGAGCAGGCAAAGTGCAGGCAGCAGGCGAGCGGGTAGAACAACAGGTGCAAGCGAATACTAACAAGGTAAGCACGGCGCTGGTCAGCGTTAGCGACAAAACCGGCGTGGTGGAGTTCTGCCGTGGACTTGCCGCCCTGGGCATAAAGATCCTCTCCACGGGCGGAACGGCCCGGGCACTGCGCGACGCCGGCCTCGAGGTGGTCGACGTCAGCCAACACACCGGCAGTCCCGAGATCCTCGATGGGCGCGTCAAGACGCTGCACCCCCGCGTGCACGGCGGCATACTGGCGCGCAGGCAGGACCCCTCTCATCGCCAACAGGTCGAGGAAAACGACCTGGAGTACATCGATCTTGTGTGCGTCAACCTCTACCCCTTCGCCGAGGTCACCGCGCGTGACTGCAGCTTCGAGGAGGCCATAGAGAATATCGACATAGGCGGCCCGTCGATGCTTCGCTCGGCGGCCAAGAATCACGCCGACGTTGCCGTAGTGGTTGACCCGGACGACTACGACGTCGTCCTGGCCGAGATCGGCGAGACCGGCGGCGTGGCCGACGCTACCAGGCGCAGGTTGGCGACGGCTGCCTTTCGCGCCACGGCGGCCTACGACGGCATGATCGCCGATTACCTCGGGCGCGACGAGGACGGCGACTTCGGTGAGACTATTCACCAGCAGTGGAGCCGGGTGCAGGGTCTGCGCTACGGCGAGAACCCGCACCAGCGCGCGGCCTTCTACCGCGCCCCCGGGGTGGAAGGCCCCTCGATCGCGACCGCCCGCGTGCTGCAGGGCAAGGAGTTGTCTTACAACAACATCGTTGATGCAGACGCCGCCCTGCAGTTGGTGGGCGAGTTCGAGCAGCCGGCCTGCATGGTCATAAAGCACACCAACCCCTGCGGTGCCGCGTTGGCAGGTTCAGCGGCCGAGGCGTTCCGGCTGGCCCGTAGCTGCGACCCGGTTTCGATTTTTGGCGGCATCGTGGCGCTCAACCGCGAGCTCGACGGCGAAACTGCCGAGCTCATGAAGGACGTGTTTCTCGAGATCGTGTTGGCGCCTTCGTTCAGCGACGAGGCCCTGGCCTTGTACTCGTCGACCAAGAAGCTGGCCAATGTCCGACTGCTCGAGGTGGATTCGGCCCTGACCGGTGGCGAGCAGGCGCTCGATATGAAGAGGGTACTGGGTGGATTGCTCGTGCAGACACGAGACCTCGAGCCCTCGGTGGCCGCCGACTGCCGGGTGGTGAGCGCGCGCGAGCCCAGCGCGGCTGAACTCGAGGCCATGGATTTTGCCTGGAAGGTCTGCAAGCACGCCAAGTCGAACACCATCGTGCTGGCCCACGGCGATCACGTGGTCGGCGTGGGAGCCGGCCAGATGAGC
>DBZX01000076.1:7750-7946 GCA_002311335.1 bacterium UBP10_UBA1149 | reverse complement strand
CGGTGCGACGGCGGTCATACAGCCGGGAGGCAGTATGCGTGACGACGAGATCATCAAGGCGGCCGACGCCGCCGGCATGGCGATGGTTCTGACGGGGGTGCGCCACTTTCGCCACTAACCCCGAAGTAGTGAACACGGTAACGGTAACAGCATGAAGGTGATGGTTGTTGGTAGCGGCGGGCGCGAGCACGCGCTG
>DBZX01000076.1:0-7529 GCA_002311335.1 bacterium UBP10_UBA1149 | reverse complement strand
CCTTGAACGCGGCGTTGACCTCGTGCTGGTCGGCCCCGAACAGCCGCTGGCTGCCGGGCTGGTTGACCTCGGCCGTGAGCGTGGGCTGAAGGTGTTCGGCCCGGGCCGCGACGGCGCGCAACTGGAATCTTCCAAGGCGTTTACCAAGACCCTGCTCGACGAGGCCGGCGTTGCCACGGCGCGCTGGGGCGAGTTCACACAGGTGGCTCCCGCGCGGGCTTTCGCCGAGGAGCTGGGCTTGCCGGTGGTCGTCAAGGCTGACGGACTGGCGGCCGGCAAGGGCGTGGTCATCTGTGAGGACGCCGAGCAGGTCGACGAAGCCCTTGTCTCCATGCTCGAGGGCGGCCGCTTCGGTGAGGCCGGCGCACGCGTGGTCGTTGAGGAGTTCATGTGCGGCGAGGAGCTGTCGTTCATTGCGCTCACCGACGGGCGCACGGTGCTGCCGCTGGCCGCTTCGCAGGATCACAAGGCCGTGTTCGACGGCGACAAGGGCCCCAACACCGGCGGCATGGGCGCATACTCGCCCGCGCCAGTCTGCGACCAGGCAATGCAGGCGCTGCTGTTGTCCGACGTGCTCGAACCCACCGTCGCCGCACTTGCAGCCCGCGGCATAGATTACCGAGGCGTGCTCTACGCCGGCATCATGGTCACCGAAGAGGGACCCAAGGTGCTCGAGTACAACGTGCGCTTTGGCGACCCCGAGTGCCAGCCGCTGATGATGCGGATGCGGGGCAGCCTGGCCGAGGCCGCGCTGGCCTGCGTGGAAGGCACGCTTGACCGCGTGAGGCTGGACTGGGCCGACGACGCGGCCGCCTGCGTGGTGATGACGGCGCCGGGCTACCCGGGCGAATACAGCACGGGCGACGTCATAGAGGGCATCGCCGCAGCCAACGAGTTGGACGGTGTCAAGGTGTTCGAGGCCGGGACTTCTCGCGATGACGACGGTCGTGTGGTCAGTTCAGGCGGCAGGGTACTGGGCGTGACTGCCACCGGCGGCAACATAGCCGCGGCTCTGCAGGGGGCCTACTCGGCGGTATCGGCGATCAGCTGGCCGGGCGCGCACTATCGCCGCGATATCGGTCACAGGGCACTCGACAGCGAAGCGTCCGGATAAGCAGGCGACAGGGAGAGATAGTAAATGGCGAAGTTCAAACCACTGGTGGCAATACTCATGGGCAGCAACAGCGACCGCGAGGTCATGTCGGCTGCGTCCGACGCGTTGACCGAACTGTCGGTAGCCCACGAGGTCGTCGTGACCTCGGCTCACCGTTCGCCCGAGCAGACGGCTGACTACGTGCGTGCAGCACCCGGGCGCGGCGTGAAGGTGTTCGTGGTGGGTGCCGGGCGAGCCGCGCACCTGGCCGGTGCCGTGGCGGCGCACACCACGCTGCCCGTGCTGGGCGTGCCGCTGGAGTCGGGCGCGCTCAAGGGCATGGACGCTTTGCTGGCCACCGTGCAGATGCCCGCCGGTGTGCCGGTGGGTACGCTGGCCATAGGCGAGGCCGGCGCGCGTAACGCGGGCCTGCTGGCGGCCCAGGTGCTGGCCTTGTCCGACACGGCCCTGGCCGGGCGCTTCAAGCGCCTGCGAAAACGCATGACGGCGGCCGTGCCGGGAGTGGTCGAGCAGGTCGACCCCTGAGGGGCTCGCCGGCGACCTCGTCCAACTGTTGATGGATTCTACGCCCACGATGACCGAGCAGGCCGAGCAGCTTGAGGTGGCCGTGCTGCACGCGGCCGACGCAATCAGGGCCGGTGGCCTGGTGGTGTATCCGACCGAAACTATTTATGCCCTGGGCGCCGACGCTGGCAACGCAGAGGCCGTGCAGCGCTTGCTGGCCGCCAAGGGCAGGGACGATGGGCGTGGTATGTCGGTGCTGGTTGCCGATCTCGGGCAGGCGCGCGTCCTGCTGGCCACTGACCCGGGTACCGAGGCCGTGGAACTGGCGCGGCGCTGGTGGCCTGGCCCGCTGACGCTGGTGTTACCCGCCGCTGCCGGTCTTCCCCGCGGCCTGGTGGGTGAAACCGGAGGCGTGGGCCTGAGATGCAGCAGCGACCCGGTGGCGGCCGCCCTGCTCAAGGCCGCGGGGGTGGCCCTGACCGCGACCTCGGCCAATCCCTCGTCGTTGGAGCCTGCGCGCAGTGTGCAGACCGCTCGCGAATATTTCGGTGACAGTGTGGCCTGTTACGTCGACGACGGTCCGCGCGTGGCCGAGTCTGCAAGCACGGTGGTTGAGTTTTTGGATGGTCGGGCCTATCTGCGAAGGAGTGGCTCTGTTGACGTTACGGGCACGATAAACGTGCAAGGTGGGTGAGAGAAGTGGCCAGGTTCAGACCGTTTAAGGGAATACGTTTTGCCGGTGAAGCCGCGGGCGACATGGACGCGGCGGTGGCCCCGCCCTACGACGTTATCAGTGCAGAGCAGCGCGACGCGTTGTACGACGCCGGCCGTTGGAACGTCACCCGGCTGATCCTCAACCGAGACGGACACGCCGAGGCGGGCCGCCTGTTCCGGGAGTGGACGGAGCAGGGCAACGTGGCCACCGACGCCGACGATAGCTTTTATCTCTACAGCCAGGAGTTCGAGGTCGAGGGCAGGCTCTTGCGCCGCACGGGCGTGATAGGCGCGCTGGCCCTCGAGCCCTTTTCGCGCGCGGTGGTACTGCCGCACGAGCGCACCTTTTCTCACCACAAGAAAGACCGCCTCGAGCTCACCACCGAGGTGCGGGCCAATCTCAGCCCTATCTTCGGTCTCTACTCCAACCCCGATTTCAAGCCCGAGCCCCCATCGGGTTGGGACAGCCCGGCAGACATAGACGTTGAGCACCAGGGCGTGCGCCATCGCATGTGGGTGGTTACAGACCAGGAGGCGGCCGAATCGGTGCAGGCAGCGCTGGCCGGTCGCCAGGTGTACATAGCCGACGGCCATCATCGCTACGCGACCGCTCTCAACTATTACGCCCAGCTCAACGACGGGGCTGACCCTCCCTCGGCGGACGATGCGCCGGGTGACTCCGAGCAGCCGGACGCGCACGTGATGGCTTTCCTGGCCACCTTCGAGGATCCGGGCATGGTCATACTGCCCACCCACCGCGAACTGGTCAGCAGCGGTGGCGCTGATCACGGTAGGTTTGAAGAATCGTTGTCTTCTGGCTTCGAGTTGCAGCGCTTTGAGCGTACGCCAGACGGAAGGGGCGAACTGCTGGCCGCGCTCGAGCAGGCCGGTGCCGCGGTCAACGCCTTCGGCGTGGCCTTGAAAGACCTCGATCACTACTTGTTGGTGAGCAGGCCCGCCGTGGCCGAGGCGGGTTCGCCGCTGGCCGCGCTCGACGTAAGCGCGCTGCACGGCGCGGTGCTGGCAGAGGCACTGCAGGCGGCGGGCGGAAGTGGCCCGCCGGAAATAACGTACACCGTGGACGCAGCGTCGTTGCTCGACAGGGTGGACGCGGGCGAGCTCGAGGGAGGGTTTCTTCTCAACGCCACGCGCAGCGAGCAGATCGCCGACGTGTGTCTGGCCGGCGAACTCATGCCCGAGAAGTCGACGTATTTTTACCCCAAGCTACTCACCGGCCTGGTCTTCCATTCGCTGGAGGCCATGAGTGGCGAGCAAAGACGCCGCGCGAACGGCTGAGCGGGCCCACCGTGCGCCAGTATCTCGATCTTCTACAGAAGGTGCTCGACGAGGGCAGCAGCAAGCAGGACCGCACGGGCACCGGCACGCTGAGCATATTCGGCTGCCAGTCGCGCTACGATCTTTCGGCCGGCTTCCCGCTTCTCACCACCAAGAAACTGCACCTGCGCTCGATCATCCACGAGCTGCTGTGGTTCATCGCCGGCGATACCAACGTGGCCTACCTGCAGCAGAACGGTGTCAGGATCTGGGACGAGTGGGCCGATGAGAACGGCGAGCTGGGGCCTGTTTACGGTCACCAGTGGCGCAGCTGGCCGACGGCCGACGGTGGCAGCATCGACCAACTGGCCCAGGTCGTAGAGCAGGTGCGCGACAACCCGGACTCGAGGCGCATGCTGGTGAGTTCGTGGAACCCGGGCGAGATCGAGGGTATGGCGCTGCCGCCCTGCCACCTGCTGTTCCAGTTTTACGTCTGTGACGGGCGCTTGTCCTGCCAGATGTACCAGCGCAGCGCCGACCTGTTTCTCGGCGTGCCGTTCAACGTGGCTTCGTACTCCCTGCTGACGATGATGGTGGCCCAGGTCACCGGCCTTGAGCCGGGGGAGTTCATCCACACGCTGGGCGACACGCATCTCTATCTCAACCATCTCGACCAGGCCCGCGAGCAGCTTTCGCGATTGCCCGGCCCGTTGCCGACCATGATGATCAACCCCGAGGTCAACGATCTTTTCGCCTTCAGCTACGACGACTTTGAACTCCAGGGCTACCAGGCCCAGCCGCACATAGCCGCAGCGGTGGCCGTCTAGCTGGTGGGTCGCTGCCGGTGATCGTTGCTTGCGTAGTGGCCGTTGCCGAGAACGGCGTTATCGGGCGCGATGGTGGCCTGCCGTGGCGGCTGCCGGCCGACCTGGCTTACTTCAAGCGTCTGACCGAGGGACACCGGATGATAATGGGACGGCTCACCTTCGAGTCGCTCGGGTCGCGTCCCTTGCCCGGCCGTCCCTGCGTGGTGGTGAGCGGCCAGGGCGACTACCAGCCCGACGGCGTTGTCGTGAGGCCGTCGGTCACTGCAGCGCTCGAATACTGCCGAGGCCAGGTGTCTGACGACGACACGGTGTTTGTCGCCGGTGGCAGCCGGGTGTTCGCCGAGGCCTTGCCGTTGAGCGACCGGGTGTACCTGACGCTGGTGCACGCGAATGTTGAAGGCGACACAAGATTTCCGCTGGAGGCTCTCGACGGCTGGCGATTGTCGGACGACAAGCGCCGCGAGAGCGACGAGAAGAACCCTTACGCGTTAAGTTTCAGGGTCTACGACAGGCCCTGACGCCGGCCGGCCGGGCTGACTTCTAGCTCGGGACTTTTTTCAGCAGGCGGCGCGCACGTATGGCGTAGCGCCGGTTGGGCAGGTGCAGGTAGGCGGGCAGGTGCTGGTAGGCGTGGCGTGCCTGCCCCAGCGTCTCGCGGGCCTCGTCGTTCTGCCCAAGCGCGGCGGCAGACTCGCCGGCAATGAGCCAACCCTCGACGCTGCTGGTGTTGATCTTGACCGCCATGCGCGCCTGCTCAAGCGCTTCGCGCGGGCGCTTGGCCTCAGCGTACCAGCGCGCCAGCGCCAGGCGGGGTTCGCCGTAGAGAAAGCCCGGCGAGATTTCCAACGCGCGCTCCACGTCGGCCAGTCCGCGCTCGGTGTCGCCGCTGTGCAGCCGCGCAAGTCCCAGGAAGTAGTTCGTCTCGGCCGCCTCGTCCATGCGCGCGATGGCCTTCTCCATGTGCGGCAGGGCCTCGGCGTGGCGACCCTTGTCGACCAGTATGCGCCCGAGGTCGTTGTGCGCGCCCACGTCGTGATCGTTTACGTCGAGCAGTTTCTTGAGTTCGTTGACGGCGTTGTGGCGGCGCCACAACGAGGCCGGGTTGAACCAGCGTCCGCTCACCCTCGCGTTGGTCAGCCAGACGACCAGGCCCACGATCACGAGCGCCAGCAGCGGGTTGTGCAGCAGGTAGCTGAGGAGGTAGAAGAGGAAGAAGGTGCGCAGCGGGCGCTACCAGTCAGTCGCCGTCTTCGCAGAAGTGCGAGCGGGCGATGCGTTCCTTGAGGTACTCAAGCGTGCCCAGGTCTTCGATGATGTCGCCGCCGGTGTCGTAGAAGAATATTTCACCCTGCTTGTTGCGGCCCACCGCCACCAGCCACTCCAGCTCGTCGCGATCTTCGAGCAGGTAGTTGATGGCCTGCGAAACCCCCTTGCCGGGGATAATCGTCACAGTGGCGCGTTTTGGCCGCTTTTTTACAGGGCTTAAGGTTGCAATCTTCTTTTTCATGGCGACCCTCAGGTGGCCATAGAATGCTGTTCTGCCAGGCTCAAGTCAACCTGAGTGTGCACACGCTCTCGACGTGAAAGGTATGGGGAAACAGGTCTACGGGCTGCACTTTCTCAAGGCGGTATCCCTCGTCGACCAGCACCCGCAGGTCGCGGGCCAGGGTGGAAGGGTTGCAGGATACGTAGACGATCTTTTCGGCTTCCAGCCGCGCGATGTCGTGAGCGGCCGAGCCGAGCCCGCTACGGGTCGGGTCGACAACCACGAGATCAGGCCGTTGCCTCACGCCGGCGGCGAGGTACTCCTCGGCCCGCGCAGTGACGGCGCTTACATGCCTGAACGAGGCCCGGTGCGCCGAACGCTCAAGGGCGTGCGCGGCCGCGGCGTCGGATTCCACGGCCACCAGTTGGTCTGCCAGCGGTGCCAGCGGCAGGGTGAGGTTGCCCGCCCCGGCGTAGAGCTCGAGGATGAAGCGTTTACGTTCACTGCCGGCCGCCTCGAGTACCCGTTGCACGAGCAGCTCGTTGGCCAGCGTGTTTACCTGGCCGAAGGTGGTGCCCGGCGCTTCGATGGTGGGGCCGTCTGCCACTGGCCGCCAGCGTCGCCGGGTGTCGCCCCACTCGCGCTTCCAGCCCTTGCCCCAGGCAACGACGCCTTTTACCGGGCAGCCTGGCTGGTCGAGAAACTCGCGTACCCGCGCTGTGTCCGAGCGGCGCAGGCGGCCGCGGCTGTTGATGGCCACCACCAGCCCGGCCATGCGCCCGCGCGACACGATCTCAACGCGCGTGGCCTGCGTGGACATGCCGGCCACCAGTTCTTCGACCAGCGGCATGGCGTCCCTGATGTAGGGCTCGGCCAGCATGCAGTCGTCCACGGGTACCAGGCGATGGGTAGAGGCGCGGTAGAAGCCCATCCTGTGCCCGGCGAAGCGCAGCTTGAGTCGGTTGCGGTAGCCCAGGTTGAGCGGTGAGGGGTCGGGCGCGGCGACGGGGGGATTGTCGATGCGGCCGATGCGGGTGATGCAGTCGACCAGGGCGTCGCGCTTGGCCTCGAGCTGAACCTGGTAGTCGACGTGCTGCCAGGGGCAGCCGCCGCATTCCTTCACCAGCGGGCAGGGTGGCTCCACCCTGGCTTCGCCCGCTGTGAGTACTTCTGCGACCACGGCCTCGTCGTAACCCGAGTGCGTGGCAGTGATGGTCGCGCGCACCCGGTCGCCGGGCGCAGCGCCCTCCACGAACACCACCCGGCCTTCGTGGCGCGCGATGGCGGCGCGGCCGAAGGAGAGGCTCTCGATGTCCAGCTCGAGCTCTACCGGGGTCTCCGGTGTCGCGCTGTCTTCTACTGTCGTGCTGTCGTCCATCTGCTGGTGCCGTGGCCTGTTATCCTGCGTGCCCGAACGGCGGCGGCAGCAGAGAGTGATAGGGGCAGCCTGCAGTGGCAAACGGGGGCGGCTGGCCGGTGGATTTTCCTTCTCTCAGCTGGCAGGGCTGATCCTCCAGGGACCTGGTGGACATTGGACCCAAGCGGGCAGCAGCGGCCCCTGATTACTGGGCGCACACGAACGCCGAGCTTCCCTTCTTGACTAGGCTGC
>DBZX01000053.1:9580-14392 GCA_002311335.1 bacterium UBP10_UBA1149 | reverse complement strand
ACGGTCTCGGGGTTGCAGTTCACCATGACCGTCTCGAAGCCTTCGTCGTGGAAGCCGAAGACCGCATGGCAGCAGCAGTAGTCGAATTCGATGCCCTGGCCTATACGGTTGGGGCCACCGCCGAGTATGACGATCTTGCGCCTGTCACTCGGTGGGGCCTCGTCTTCTTCTTCGCTGGTCGAGTAAAGATAGGGCGTGAAGGCCTCGAACTCGGCGGCGCAGGTATCCACCGTCTTGAACGCGGGCTTGAGGCCCCAGCGGGTGCGCATGGCCGCCACTTCTTCTACTGGCAGGCCGGTCAGCGCGGCGACCCTCACGTCGGCAAAACCATCGCGCCTCGCCCTCGCCAGCAGGTCACGGTCGAGCTTGTCGCCCGCTGCCGTCAACTCACCCTCGACCTCAATGATCATTTCGATGTTGCGTAAAAACCAGGGGTCTATACCGCTCAGGTCGTGAATTTTCTCTACGCTCCAGCCACGCCGCAAGGCCTCGGCGATATACCAGGGCCTCTGGCTGTTGGCCACGGCGACGCGGCTTTCGATGTCCTCCTCGTCCCTGCCCTCGAAACCAAAGCTACCCGTCTCCAGCGAACGCATGGCCTTGTGAAGGCTCTCCCTGAAGGTTCGGCCTATGGCCATCGCCTCGCCCACGGATTTCATCTGGCTGGTGAGCCTGTCGTCGGCGGCCTCGAACTTCTCGAAGGTAAAGCGCGGCATCTTGGTGACGACGTAGTCGATCGACGGTTCAAAACTCGCCGGGGTTTCCCTGGTGATGTCGTTGCGTATCTCGTCGAGGGTAAAACCCACCGCCAGCTTGGCGGCCATCTTGGCGATCGGAAAACCGGTGGCCTTACTGGCCAGAGCCGAACTGCGCGATACCCTCGGGTTCATTTCGATGACAACGAGGCGTCCGTCGCGGGGGTTTACCCCGAACTGGATGTTGGAACCGCCGGTGTCAACGCCGATCTCGCGAATGATGGCGAGCGACGCGTCGCGCATGAGCTGGTACTCCTTGTCGGTCAGCGTCTGCGCCGGGGCGACCGTGATGCTGTCACCGGTGTGCACACCCATGGCATCAAAGTTTTCGATGGAGCATATGATGACGACGTTGTCGCGCGAGTCGCGCATGACTTCGAGCTCAAACTCCTTCCAACCCTCCACCGACTCTTCGACCAGGCACTCCCCTACCGGCGACGCGTCGAGGGCCGCCCGCAGCTTGGTTTCGAAATCGTCGTCGCCGTAGGCGATGTCAGCACCGCTGCCGCCCAGCGTACGCGACGGCCTGAGTATGAGGGGCAGGCCCAGTTCACGGCGAACCGCGAGACCCTCTTCCACCGAACGGGCGTAGCCACTGCCCGGCAGGTCGAGTCCCAGTTTTTCCATGGCCGCCTTGAACTGATCGCGGTCCTCGGCCTTGCGCACCGCGGCTATGCCCGCGCCTATCATCTCGACCCCGTAGCGTTCGAACACGCCGGCAGCGTCGAGTTCAATGGCGAGGTTGAGCGCGGTCTGCCCTCCCATGGTGGGCAGGATCGCGTCCGGGCGTTCGATTTCAATGATCGCCGTCGCAGCCTCGAGTGAAACCGGCTCTATGTAAGTGCGATCCGCAAAGCCGGGGTCGGTCATGACCGTGGCCGGGTTGGAGTTGATCAGGACGACCCGGTAGCCCTCCTCCTTGAGCGCCTTGCAGGCCTGGGTACCCGAGTAGTCAAACTCGCAGGCCTGGCCGATCACTATGGGGCCGGCCCCTATTATCATCACCGTCGAGATGTCATCGCGTCGCGGCACCTTCAGCCCCTCCCTGCCACCAGGTCGCGTTGCAACAGGCCCTCGGTCGCAGCCGCCGGCGCGCCGGTGGCCATGCTGTCAATAAAACGATCGAACATGTGGCGCGCTTCGTGCGGACCGGGCGATGACTCGGGGTGGTACTGCACGCTGAAGACCGGAAGCCTGCGATGCGCGAGCCCCTCAACCGTGCCGTCGTTGAGATTGACGTGGGTCACCCTCGCTGTGTCCGGCAGCGAATCCGCGTCCACCGCGAAGCCGTGATTCTGCGCAGTAATGTCGATAACGCCCGTGTCTATTTCCTGCACCGGCTGGTTGCCGCCGTGATGACCGAACTTCATCTTGTAAGTCTTCGCGCCCAAGGCCAGTGCGAGCACCTGGTGGCCCAGGCAGATGCCGAAGGTCGGGTAGTCGGGCAGCAGTTGCCTCACCAACTCCACCGCGCCTTCGACGGCGTCGGGGTCTCCCGGCCCGTTGCTCAGGAACAGGCCATCGGGGTTCAAAGCGCGCACGCTTTCGGCGTCACTACCCGAGGGAAGCACCGCCACCCGGCAACCGAGGTCGCATAGGTTGCGAAGGATGTTGAGTTTGACGCCGAAGTCGAGAACAGCGACCAGTGGACCTTCTACGCCGGGATTGCCGTGTCCGTCGGCCAGCGACCAGGTTCCGCGTCGCCATGAATAGGCTTGCTCACAGGTCACCACGCTGGCGAGATCCTGGCCTTCCATGGGTGGCAGGGCCGCGGCCTCTTCCACCAGGGCGCGCTCGTCTACTTCGCCACTGGCAATGACTCCCTGCTGGGCGCCGTGATCGCGGATGTGTCTCACCAGTGCGCGGGTATCGATGTCGTGGATACCGACTATCTCCCGCTCCAGCATCCAGTCGCCAAGCGACTGTACCGACCGCCAGTTGCTCGGAGTACTCCAGTATTCTCTCACGGCAAACCCGGACAGGCGTACACCGAAGCTCTCGTCGTCTTCGGGATTAACGCCCACGTTGCCGATCTCGGTGCAGGTCATGACCACGATCTGGCCCGCGTAACTCGGATCGGTGATGATCTCCTGGTAGCCGGCCATCGAGGTGTTGAAAACCACCTCGCCGTCGCGCTTACCGGGCGCGCCGAACGATTTTCCGTAAAACACCCGGCCGTCGGCCAGGGCCAGCGTCGCACGCTCGCTCACTATCCGACTCCTTCTTGTTCGCAATCCCAGGCCACTTTTCCCCCTACCACCGTGTACTCGGCTCGTCCGGTCATTTTCCACCCGTCAAACGGGCTGTTGCTCGCGGCCGAACTGGCTTCGATCGCGCTGAAGATCCACTCCCTCTCAGGATCAAACACGGTCACGTCGGCGGGCGCACCCACGGCCAGGGTTCCCCTGTCCACGCCTATCGCGCGGGCGGGCCCCGTGGTCATCAGTTCGATCATGCGGTTCAGGTCTATCACCCCGTCGCGTACCAGCGACAGCGAAAGCGGCAACAGTGTCTCGAGGCCCACTATGCCAAAGGGTGCGCTGTCCATTTCCAGGGCTTTCTCGTCCCGGTGATGAGGAGCGTGATCGGTGGCTATGCAATCGAAGGTACCGTCGGCCAGGCCTTCGCGCAGGGCCTCGATGTCGCGGCTGGTGCGCAGGGGTGGATTCATCTTGGCGCGCGTGTCGTAGCCCTCGACCGCGGTCTCGTCGAGCATGAAGTGGTGCGGGGTTACTTCCGAACTGATGTTCAGCCCCTGCCGCCGCGCTTCGCGTATCATAGCCACTGATTCGGCGGTTGATACGTGGGCTATGTGAAGGTGTCCTCCCGTCAGTCGCAAGAGCTCAATATCGCGCGCCACCATGCCCGACTCGGCCGCCGCGGGCATCCCTCCCAGCCCCAGGCGTACCGAGGTCAAGCCCTCGTTCATCACACCGCCCTCGGTGAGCGCGCAGTCTTCTTCGTGGGCGATGACCGGAATGCCGAACATGCTCGAGTACTCCAACGCGCGCCTCATCAAGCCCGAGTTCATTATCGGCATACCGTCGTCAGAAAGAGCCACGCATCCGGCTTCGTGCATTTCGCCCGCGCGGGCCAGCTCCTTGCCCTGCAGCCCCACCGAAACCGCGCCTATGGGGAACACGTTTGCAAGGCCCGTCTCGCGGGCCAGGGCGAGTATCAAGCGGGTGACGGCCGCGTTGTCGTTCACCGGCTTGGTGTTGGCCATGCACGCCACCGAGGTCACGCCACCGGCCACAGCCGACCTGCAGCCCGAAGCCACCGTCTCGCGGTACTCGTAGCCCGGCTCCCTCAAGTGCACGTGGATATCGATAAAGCCGGGACAAACGATCTTGCCCTCGGCGTCTATCACCCGGTGGCCGTTGACCTCTATCGAGCCCGGCGCGGCGCTGCCGGCTATCTTTCCGTCCTCGATCAGCAGGTCGGCCGGCTCGTCGCGGCCCGAGGCCGGGTCGAGAAGTCGTCCCCCGCGTATCAATAGTTTCTCGTCAGTGCCCATCAGGCCCCTCCCCCGGATGCACCGCCCGCCTGTCTTGGCGGCGAAACCGAGTCGCCGCTTTCCCGCCCGGCAGTCGCCTCGTCGGTCTCGCTGCCCCTGATACCGTCGACACCCGGAACGATGAGCTGGTAGAGCACCGCCATGCGCAGTGCCACCCCGTTCGTTACCTGGTCCATCATCACCGACCAGGGACCATCGGCCACGCCGCTGGAAATTTCTATGCCGCGATTCATCGGCCCGGGATGGAGAATGATTACATCGTCGGCCGCTCGGCTCACTACTTCCTCGGTGAGGCAGAAGTAACGGGCGTATTCGTCGAGGTCAGGAAAGTAATTACCCTGCTGCCGCTCGCGCTGGACCCTGAGCATCATGATGACGTCTGCCCCTTCCACCGCCTCGGCGAGGTCGTAGTGTATGCTCGCCCCGAACTGCTCGAAGGCGCGAGGCAGCAGCGTAGGTGGACCCGCGAGTCGCAGCTCTGCACCCAGAGTGCGCAGCGCGAAGAGGTTGGATCGTGCGACGCGCGAGTGCAGAATATCG
>DBZX01000053.1:9183-9525 GCA_002311335.1 bacterium UBP10_UBA1149 | reverse complement strand
CTTGAGGCCGGCCAGTCGGGGCTTGTGCTGCCTTATGGTGAGTATATCGAGCAGCGCCTGGGTGGGGTGCTCGTGACTACCGTCGCCGGCGTTGATGATGTGGCACCCCACTATGTCGGCGAGCAGGCGCGCCGCTCCGGCCGACGGATGGCGTACCACGATCGCGTCGGGCGCCATGGCAGCCAGGTTTCGCGCCGTGTCGGCCAGGGTTTCGCCCTTGGACATGCTCGAACCCGAGCCCGATATGTTTATCGAATCGGCGGACAATCTCTTGGCCGCGATCTCAAACGAAATTCGCGTGCGCGTGCTGTTCTCGAGAAACAGGTTGACCACCGTCTTGCC
>DBZX01000053.1:4489-9177 GCA_002311335.1 bacterium UBP10_UBA1149 | reverse complement strand
CCCAGCAGGTGCCTCACTTCCTGTGCCACGTCAGTTTCCCTCCAGGTAGACCGCGTCTTCACCATCGAGCTCGGCGAGGCGTACCTGCACCGTCTGGTCTATCGACGTTGGGATGTTAGTGCCGACGTAGTCGGCACGTATGGGCAGCTCACGGTGTCCGCGGTCCACCAGTACGGCCAGCTGCACGGCAGCGGGGCGGCCGAAGTCCATCAGCGCGTCCAGCGCCGAGCGGATTGTCCGCCCGGTGAACAGGACGTCGTCCACCAGGACAACAGTGCGGTCGGTTATATCGAAGGGGATGTCTGTCGGCCCGACAACAGCGGCCGTGCCCAGGCGGCCCTGGTCGTCGCGGTACATGGTTACGTCCACGCTGCCAAGGTCGGGCGCGCGCCCCTCGATGGATTCCATGGTAGCGGCCAGTCTTCCGGCCAATGGCACGCCGGTGGTCCTGATACCCACCAGGGCCAGGTCAACGCCTCCGTTGCGTTCGAGAATCTCGTGGGCGATGCGCAACAGCACGCGTCCCATACGGCCCGAATCCAATACCGGCCTGGCGCTCACAGTCCGGGTCCCCGGCCGAGCGCGCGAACAAAAGCCCCGTAGGTAAAAATACCCCGGGGCGAGCCCTTGATCGGATGCGCGAACGCACCTGCGGTCAGATAAAACGTAGTTGTTGCTTTCATGGCCACCCTTGCCGGCCTCGCGGGACCGGATTAAAAGGCGTCCGCATGGTTACCGCCGGCGCCGCGGCATGTCAAAAAGCACGATCCGGCGCAGCAGGCACCTGCCTTCCGGCTCAGGGGATACGGTCGCCTATACGTGACCAACGGGGACTGAAAGCGTGTGCGTCCCAGGACCAGTAGAGCACGAAGGCTTTTCCCAGGATCTCGGTGACGGGCACGGTGCCCCAGAAACGGCTGTCGTGACTGGCGTCACGATTGTCGCCCATCACGAACACCTCGCCCTCGGGAACTGAGAACGGCCCGAAATTGTCTCGCGTGCTGCGACGTCGCGGTATGATGTCGGGACCGTAGACGGCAAAGGGATCCTCAGCTTTCTCGCCGTTGATGAACAAGCGCTTGTTACGCACTTCGAGGGTGTCACCGCCAACGGCGACAACTCGCTTTATAAAATCCTTGGAGCGATCACGCGGGTATATGAACACCACCACGTCGTTGCGCTCGGGATCCTTGAAGTCGAGAATACGGCCACCGACAAAGGGAACCCGTATGCCATAGAGAAACTTGTTCACCAGCAGGTGGTCGCCGATCTCCAGGGTCGGCAACATCGAGCCGCTGGGAATCTTGAAGGCCTGGACGACGAAGCTGCGAATGAAGAACGCCAGCAGTACCGCGACCAGCAGCGCCTCGGCATACTCGCGCCACGCGGCAGGCTTCTCGGCTCCCGTTTCGGTTTTATTCTTTCTGGAAGACACGCCCAGCCCTAACCGCCGATCTTGAGCACCGCGAGGAATGCCTCCTGCGGAATCTCTACCTTGCCGACCTGCTTCATCCTCTTTTTCCCTTCTTTCTGCTTCTCAAGCAACTTGCGCTTGCGGGTTATGTCGCCGCCGTAACACTTGGCGGTCACATTTTTACGCAGGGCCTTCACGGTTTCCCGCGAGATTACGCGACTGCCGGTGGCCGCCTGTATGACAACTTCGTACATCTGCCTGGGGATAATCTTCTTGAGCTTGAGGGCCAGCTCCTTGCCCAGACGATACGCACGGTCCGAGTGGCATATGACGGACAGGGCGTCCACCCTCTCGCCATTGAGCAGCAGGTCGAGCCTGCCGAGCTTGGAAACCCTGAAATCCAGCGGCTCGTAGTCCAGCGACGCGTAGCCGCGGGACACTGATTTCAGGCGGTCGTAAAAATCGTACACCACCTCGGCCATGGGCAGGTCGTAGCGAACCACGGCCCGGTTACCGCCGTGGATGTCCATGCCGGACTGCACGCCGCGGCGATCCTCGCACAATCCCAGCACCCCGCCGAGATGGTCGGCCGGTACGTGTATGGTCGCAGCAATCCACGGCTCGGCGATGCTCTCCACGTCCACGGGATCAGGTAGCTGCGCCGGACTGTCTATGGTCAGCGTGCTGCCATCCTTGCGGGTAACGAGGTAGGCAACCGTGGGTGCGGTTGTGACCAGCTCGAGGCCGAACTCCCTCTCCAGCCGCTCCTGGGTAATCTCGATATGCAGCAGCCCGAGAAAACCACATCGGAAACCGAAACCCAGCGCGGCCGATGTCTCGGCTTCACTCGAGAACGAAGAATCGTTGAGCTTGAGTTTATCGATCGCGTCACGCAACGCTTCGTACTGGTTGCTGTCTACGGGGTATAGCCCGACAAAAACCATCGGCTTGACCGCGACGAAGCCCTCGAGCGCTTGCTCACAGGGATTGTCCCGGTGGGTGATGGTGTCGCCGACGCGGGCTTCGTGGATATCCTTTATCCCCGCGGCCAGGAATCCGACTTCGCCCGGCCCCAGCGAATCAACGTCAATGGCCTGGGGTGCGAATACGCCGACCTTGGTAATTTCGTGGATCCCGCCTTGCCGCATCAGCCTCACGCGGTCGCCCTTGCGCACGCGCCCATCGAGGATACGGACGATGATCATCGCGCCGTGGTAGGGGTCGAACCAACTGTCAAAGAGAAGCCCGCGGAGCTTCGCCCTGCCCTTTTCCGGTGGCGGTACGCGGTCGACGATAGCCTGCAGCAGTGCCGGTATGCCCACGCCGGTCTTGGCGCTTATCTCGATCGCGTCCGAGGTATCGAGCCCGACGACTTCTTCAATTTCGGCCTTGACCAGAGCCGGCTCCGCGCTCACGAGGTCTATCTTGTTGAGCACGGGCACCACTTCGAGGTCGTGGTCTATGGCAAGGTAGGCATTGGCGAGTGTCTGGGCCTCGACTCCCTGGGTCGCATCGACCACCAGCAGCGCGCCCTCGCAGGCGGCCAGCGACCGCGACACCTCGTAGCTGAAATCTACATGCCCCGGAGTATCGATGAGGTTGAACTCGTACTCCTCGCCATCGGCCGCAACCCAGGTCATGCGCACCGCGCGGGCCTTGATGGTGATGCCCCGTTCGCGCTCCAGATCCATGTCGTCGAGCAGCTGTTCCGACATATCGCGCTCGGCGACGGTGCCCGTAGCCTCAAGCAGGCGGTCCGCCAGCGTCGACTTACCGTGGTCTATGTGGGCCACGATGCAGAAGTTTCGTATGTGAGATTCTTTCATCGAGCGCGAGAGCGCGGAAGGGCCCAGGGGATAGATACGGGGTGTTACCTAAGAACGCGAGCGAAAGAACTCTATAGTCGCCGCGAGGCCTTCATCGAGCGAGGTCAGGGGCTCCCAGTCCAGCACCTTGCCGGCCAGGGTCACGTCGAGCGCAGAACGCTGGACCTCCCCCAGGCGGGCGTCCTCGTGACTGGGCGTGTTGTCAGAGCCCAGCGAGATTATCATCCTCTCGGCGAGATAGTTGACGCTGGTTTCCTTGCCGGTGCCTATGTTGACGCCGCCGTCGTAGTTCTTTTCGATAGCCGCCATATTGGCACGCACCACGTCGTCTACGTAAACGTAGTCCCTGGTCTGCTCACCGTCGCCATAGATGACCGGATCATCACCCGCGATGAGCTTGCGACAAAAGATCGCCACCACGCCCGCCTCACCGTGCGGGTCCTGCCTCGGGCCGTAAACATTGGCGTAGCGCAGCGCGGTGTAGCCGATACCGTGGCAACGGCTGTAGTAGTAGAGATACTGCTCACCCGCGAGCTTGCTCACGCCGTAGGGGCAGACCGGCAGCAGGGGCTGATCCTCACCGCAGGGTAGCTGCTCGGGCTCGCCGTAGACGGTGCCGCCCGACGAAGCGAAAATCACCCGCCGGGTACCCACCTGTCGCGCGGCCTCCAGCAGGTTGATGAATCCGAGTACGTTTATGTCTGCATCGTAGGCAGGCTTGTCCACCGACACCCGCACGTTCATCTGCGCGGCGTGGTGAATGAGAACGTCGGGTGCCGTTTCGATCACCAGCGCGGCAGCTTCGGGCGAGCGGATGTCGATCTGCTCAAAGCGGGCAGCCGAAGGCACGTTTTCGCTGTGCCCGCTCGAAAGATCGTCGATGATGGTGACTTCGTGGCCGGCCGCCAGGCAGGCCTCGCTCAGGTGAGAGCCGATGAACCCGGCTCCGCCGGTGACGATAACTTTCAATTTTCTACTCCGTAGCTATTCGAGCCGACAGCTCTTCAGCCCGGCAGCTCTCCACCCGCAGCGAGCTTTTCGCGGAAGTAAGCAACCGTGGATTCGAGCCCGGTATCCAACGGGACAACGGGTTGCCAATCCAATACGCGGCGGGCCTTGCTTATGTCGGGCTGCCTTACCCTGGGGTCATCTACCGGCAGCTCCTCGTGCACGATAGGCGCGGTTGAACCAACCTTGTCCCGGATCTTCTCGGCGAACTGCATGATGGTCATCTCGTCCGGGTTGCCCAGGTTCACCGGACCGGTTTCCTCCGACCACAACAATCGCACCATGCCTTCAACGAGGTCACTGACGTAGCAGAAGCTGCGCGTCTGGTCGCCGTCGCCGTAAACCGTGATCGACTCGTTCCTCAGCGCCTGGCACATGAAGTTGGGCACCACTCGCCCGTCACGCATGCGCATGCGTGGCCCATAGGTGTTGAAGATGCG
>DBZX01000053.1:0-4453 GCA_002311335.1 bacterium UBP10_UBA1149 | reverse complement strand
CCGCGGGCCGATGGGATTGACGTTACCCCAATAGTCCTCCGTCTGCGGGTGCACCAGGGGGTCGCCGTAGACCTCCGAGGTGGAGGCCACCACGATGCGGGCCTCCTTGGCCTTGGCCAGGCCGAGTACGTTGTGCGTGCCCAGCGAGCCGACCTTGAGGGTCTGGATCGGTAGCTCCAGGTAGTCCACCGGGCTCGCCGGCGACGCGAAGTGCATGATCGCGTCGACGGGGCCGCTCACGTGGATGTAGTGGGTGCAGTCCTGCTGCTGAAAGGTAAAACCGGGGTCGCCCATGAGGTGGGCTATGTTGTCGATGTCGCCGGTCAGAAGGTTGTCGATCGCGACCACCTCGTGACCATCGGCGAGGTTACGCTCACACAAATGGGAGCCGATGAAACCGGCCCCCCCGGTTATGACTATTCTCGCCATGCTCGTCCCCCTCTTCGCTCAGGCGTCTGCGTTCACGGCCGGCCGGCCGATGGGAAAATAAGTAAATCCCAGTTCAGCCATGTCGGACGGTTCCCAGAGATTGCGTCCATCGAATACCACGGGCTCTTTCAATCGACGCCTCATCCTCTCGAAGTCTGGACGACGGAACTCGTTCCACTCGGTGACCACCAGCAGCGCGTCGGCACCATCGAGCGCTTCGTAGTTCTGCCGGTGGTAGCTGATCCGGTCGCCGAATATTTTTCGCGCGACGTCCATCGCCTCGGGATCGTGCACGCTTATCGTGCAGCCGGCTCCGAGAAGCTCCTCTACCAAGCCCACCGAAGGGGCTTCGCGCATGTCGTCGGTACGCGGCTTGAAAGCCAGGCCCCAGATCGCGAAGTGCCTGCCGCCGAGGTCGCCGTTGTAGTGGGCAAAAATTTTCTCGAACAACCTTCGTTTCTGGCGGTTGTTAACTTCATCGACGGCCTTGAGCAGCGAAAACTCGAGGCCCGCCTCGGCCGCCGTGTGGATTATCGACCGCACGTCCTTGGGAAAACACGAACCGCCATAGCCGAGGCCGGGGTAGAGAAAACTCATACCCAGGCGCGTGTCCAGTCCTACTCCACGGCGCACCAGCGACACGTCGGCGCCGACGCTTTCGCAGAGGTTGGCGATTTCGTTCATGAACGAAATCTTGGTTGCCAGCAAGGAGTTAGCCGCGTACTTGACCATCTCGGCGCTGGCGTTGTCCATAACCAGTATCGGCGCACCGCCGCGCACGAAGGGATCATAGAGGTCCGTCATGATTTGCCCCGCTCGCGGGCTGTCACATCCCACCACCACGCGGTCGGGCTTGAGGAAGTCATCGATCGCGGCGCCCTCTTTCATGAACTCGGGGTTGGAGACTACGTCAAACTCATGGTCGGTTCTCGACTCGATCGCCTCGCGCACTTTCAAGTGCGTGCCCACGGGTACCGTGCTCTTGCATACCACCACGCGGTAACCGTCGATCAGTGTGCCTATGTCTTCGGCTACCTTGATGACGTAGCGGAGATCCGAAGATCCGTCCTCCCCCTGGGGGGTCCCCACCGCGATGAAACACACCAGCGCGTGGCGAATCGCTCCCGCCAGGTCGGTGGAGAACGAGAGACGCCCCTCGGTCACGTTGCGCCGAATGAGTTCCTCGAGTCCGGGTTCGTAGATCGGAACCTCGCCTCTTCGGAGACGGTCTATCTTGGCCTCGTCTATGTCTACGCAGATCACGTCGTTGCCACTTTCGGCAAAGCACGTACCCGCGACCAGGCCGACGTATCCGGTTCCTATAACTGTTACTTTCACGATGCCTCCGAGTCCTAGAGTGTATCAAGCGGCGAGGCGCTCAACAACAGGCTATAATACATCCCGTCGTCAGGCTTTTGCGACGCCACTGACCGCGACCAACGAGGCCCCCGCTTCGTCAGCGTCCTGCTCCGCCAGCAGGTCCAAGGCCACCACGTACACCGGTTTTTTCTGGCTCTCGTGGTAAGTGCGAGCCAGCATTTCGGCCAACAAGCCCATGGTAATAAACTGGACGCCCATGACCACCAGCAGAATGGCCAGGAGCACGATGGGACGACCAGCAAGCTCGACGCCGAAGACCAGGCGGTCAAAACCCAGCCAGCCCAGCATAATCGTGCCGGGCACTCCCAGGGCAAAGCCGAGCAGGCCGAACGCGTGCAGCGGACGGGTCGAGAACACCGACAGGAATTTAACCGTCAGGAGGTCGAGCACCACCCGGGTGGCACGCGACAGGCCGTACTTGGAAACTCCCGCCACCCTGGGCCGGTGGTTGACCACCAATTCGGCAACCGACGCGCCGAGATCCCAGGCCATGGCCGGAATGAAACGGTGCATCTCCCCGTAGAGGCGCAGCCCCCGCGCTATCTCGCCATCGTAGACCTTGAGCATGCAACCGTAGTCGTGAACCTTGACGTTAGTAGTGACCCGTATAATCGCGTTGGCCACCGCCGATGGTAAGCGGCGCAGCCAAAAACCGTCGCACCGCTTGCGCCGCCAGCCGCTTACCAGGTCGTAGCCTTCGTCGAGCTTGGCGAGCAGGCGGGCCATATCGGCCGGGTCGTTCTGGCGGTCGCCGTCCATGGTGACCACCACCTCGCCCGTGCACGCGCCAAACCCGGCCGACAATGCAGCCGTCTGCCCAAAGTTGCGGCGAAAGAAGATAACACGCACGCGGTCGTCAGAGGCGTGTATCGAACGCAGGAGTTCGGCCGACCCATCGGTCGAGCCGTCATCGATATAGATGACCTCATAGTCCTTGCCGAGCGCAAGCGCGGCGGCCGATATCTCGGCGTGCAGGGGTTCGAGGTTGCCGTACTCGTTGTAGATTGGAACGATTATCGAGAGGTCCACTGTTCGCCCTTGCTCAGAAACGGGTCAGATCGAGAAATGCCGAGTAACGCTCGTCGATGTCCTCGCGGGTGAGGGTGCGCAGGCGGCCCAGCCCGAAGTCCTCCACGGCAAAGGAGGCCAGCACGCTGCCGTATAACATGGCCCGCCTCAAGGCCGTCGGGTCGAGGGACTCCGACGCGGCTAGGCTGCCGAAAACACCGCCGGCGAAACAATCGCCAGCACCGGTGGGATCGACCACTTCCTCGAGCGGGAAGGCCGGGACCGCAAAGGTCCCGTCCTCGGAAAACAGCAGGGCTCCATATTCCCCTCTCTTGATGATGAGGGTCGATGGCCCCATGGAGCGTATTCGTTCGGCGGCCGTGACGATGTTGTTCTCGCCCGCGAGCATGCGGGCCTCGGAATCGTTGATGCTGAGCATATGCACGCCGGCAAGCAGGCTCTCAAGGGACTCGCGGTCGCTCTCAATCCAGTGGTCCATGGTATCGGCCCCCGTATAGCGGCAGGACTCCAACTGGGAGAGCACCGAGGCCTGCAGGCCCGGCTGTATGTTGGCCAGGAACACCAACTCGCTATTCCTATACGCCGGCGGTAGTTCGGGCGAGAACTCGGCAAAGACGTTGAGCTGCAGGTCCAACGTGTCGCGCACGTTCATGTCTTCGTGATACCTGCCCGTCCACCGGAAGGTGGGACCTTCGAGTTCGACCAGACCCTCGAGGTCTATACCGCACGAAGCGAGGAAGTCGCGCTCTTCGGGAGGAAAATCGGAACCCGCGACCGCGACCATCCTGACAGGCGCAAGGAAGGAGGCCGCCACCGCGAAGTATGCCCCCGAACCGCCGAGTACCTCTTCGGCCCTACCCGTAGAGGTCTCGATGGAATCGAGGGCCAGTGAGCCCACCACACATACCGACCAGGACATGGCTTACAACACCCGGCCGGCGACAACGGCCAGGCGTTCTCTTGCCGACCCGTCGATAGCTTCGGGGGCGGTGATAATGGCGTTGTCGAGCGCCCTGCGGCAACCGCACTCACGTTCGAACACGACCTCCCCGGCCGCCGCCCGCACCGTCCGCCGCGCGGCATCGGCATTGGCGGCAAGGATGGCCAGGATGGCATCGACCTCGACGCTGTCGCCGTCCTCACGCCAGCAGTCGTAATCGGTGGCCATTGCCAAAGTTGCAAAACACATCTCGGCCTCGCGCGCGAGCTTGGCCTCNNTTCGTGCCAGCAATCGTAGTCGGTTCCCATTGCCAGCATTGCATAACACATCTCTGCTTCGCGGGCAAGTTTTGCTTCGGGCAAGGCAGTCATACCGATTACCGTTGCGTCTACAGCCTTTCGGTAAAAGTGTGACTCTGCTCGTGTGGAGAACTGGGGACCTTCCATACAGACGTAGGTCCCCCCGACGTGGACCGTAGCCCCGGCCTCAGTGGCGCAACGGGCGGTCATCTCGGAAAGCGGGGCGCAGAAAGGGTCGGCAAAGGACACGTGGGCCACCACCCCGTCACCAAAGAAGGTCGACTGCCTCCCGCGGGTACGGTCTATGAACTGGTTGGGTACCACCATCTGGCCCGGCGAAATCTCCTCTCTGAGACTACCGACGGCCGAGACCGAA
>DBZX01000039.1:2380-2607 GCA_002311335.1 bacterium UBP10_UBA1149 | reverse complement strand
GCTGGCGCCCACCCTCGCCCGGGTGCTGCCACGACTCGACGGCGTGGAGCTGCTGCTGCAGGTCGACGACGGCTCGGGCCAGCCGCTGCTGCAAGGCGCGCAGGACTACGAGCGGGCCCTGGCCACGGCCCCCGAGCTCGACCCCGGCCTGCAGCCTTCGCCCGATGATATCTACCTGCTATACACCGGCGGCACGACAGGAATGCCCAAGGGCGTGCTGTGGCGAC
>DBZX01000039.1:463-2237 GCA_002311335.1 bacterium UBP10_UBA1149 | reverse complement strand
CCCTTCATGCACGGCGCGGCCCACTGGAGCGCCTTCAGCACCTTCGCCGCCGGTGGCACGGTCATCGTCAGGAACGACTCCCGCGGCCTCGACCCGGCCGGCCTGCTCGAAACAGTGGCACAAGAACGAGCCACCGCGCTGCTCATCATCGGGGATGCCTTCGGCCGGCCCCTGCTGGCCGAACTGCAGGCGGGCAACTATGATCTGCCCTGCCTGCGCACGCTCATAACCGGCGGCGCCGCGCTGAGCGTAGAGGTCAAGCAGGGCCTGGTCGAACAGCTCCCGGGACTGACCATACTCGACGCCGTGGGATCATCGGAAAGCGGCAACCAGGGCAACCACTACAGCCGCGGTGGTGGCGAGGTGGCGACCGGCAGTTTTGACGCCGCCCCGGGCAGCCTGGTGCTCGACGCCGAGCTGACCGGGCAACTGCCACGCGAGAACACGGAGACCGGCTGGTTTGCACGCAGTGGCCGCATACCGCTTGGCTACCTCGGCGACGAAGAGAAGACACTGCGTACTTTTCCGCTGGTGGATGGCACCCGCTACTCGGTGCCCGGCGACAGGGCCCGCTGGTCGGCAGACGGTCGCATCGAACTTCTCGGTCGGGACTCGGTGACCATCAACTCGGGCGGAGAGAAAATCTTTGCCGAGGAGGTGGAGCAGGCCCTCAAGCACCACGCCGGCGTATACGACGCCATAGTGGTCGGCCGTGCCAGCGAACGCTGGGGGCAGGAAGTGGTGGCGGTCGTGCAGTTGGTGCCCGGGGCGAGCACCACGGCAGAGGAACTGGGGATTGGCTGCGCTGGGCACATCGCGCGTTACAAGCTTCCCCGCGACTGGGTCTTCGTTGACGAAATACGCCGTAGCCCCAGTGGCAAGGCCGACTACGCCTGGGCCCGCAAGCAGGCTTCAGGCCAGGTCGATCAATCCTGAGGGCCGCGCGAGCACCACGGCGGCCCCCGCATCAAGAAGCTCCCTTCGGTCCCTGAATCCCCACTCGACCCCGACCGGCAGCATGCCGGCAGACCTGGCGGTGGCGAGATCGGTGGGGGTGTCGCCCACGAGCAGGCAGAGATGGGGTGGCAGCTGCATGCGTGCCGCCACCCGCCTGGCCGAAACCGGCGACGGCTTGCGGGGCACATCATCCCGGGCTCCGACGACGGCCGCGAAAGAAAACCTTCCGAAGAGCTCGCGTACCAGCCGACGGGTATAGTAGTCAGGCTTGTTGGACAGCACGGCAAACGGGATCCCGCGAGAGCCCAGCTCGGCGAGCATGGCCTTTATGCCGGGGTAAGGCCTGGTGTGTTCACGACAGCGGCGGGCGTAAACCTTGCGAACCGCGTCCACGCAGCGCTCGAGTACCCTCGGGNNCCCGCCGCCTGCGCGGGCAGTGCCCGGGCCACGAGCA
Source organism: bacterium UBP10_UBA1149 (assembly GCA_002311335.1). Lineage (GTDB taxonomy): Bacteria > Desulfobacterota > Binatia > UBA1149 > UBA1149 > UBA1149. The sequence goes on along the minus strand of DBZX01000039.1, from coordinate 826 downwards.
GGACGATCCCCTCGCCCACGAAGTAGCGATACGCGTCGTGGTCGTGGACCGGATACCCCATGCCCGCCAGCACTTCGTTGCTGGAGTTGGCAAGGTCGGCCAGCGAGTCGATGAGAGTCCCGTCGAGATCAAACACGACCCCGCTACGGTTGGATTGTTGTCGCTGCACCGGCAACTACTCGGAGGGGACGGTCCGGTCGAGGTCGGCGATCGCGTTGCTACCAACGTCACTCGCCCCGCCTGCTACGACTACCCTCATCGCTTCTCCTTCCTGGCCAGGAAACTGCGCGACAGGGCGGACTGTTGTTGGCGTGGCCCGTGCCGGCTTCCCGGTAACTGATCAGCGACAGAGGTTAACCGAAT
>DBZX01000039.1:0-361 GCA_002311335.1 bacterium UBP10_UBA1149 | reverse complement strand
AGACCTTCCCGACATAGCTTGTATGTCGGCGCCTTTCATTTTTGCCTTTACTTTCATGGTTCCAGACTTGTAGTGGTAGCGCACCTTGACCAGCACCAGCTTGTTGCCGCCTTCGACCGAGCCGGTCTTGTCCTTGAACTTGAAGGAGCTGCCACTCGAATTAGAGCTGAAGGCGCCAGGTGGAAGCGTCGACAAGTACATGGGCTCAAAGTTCTCATCGGCAAGCGCGAGTACGAAGCCCTGGTCGGGGGTAGATTCTATGCCCGCCAGTGGAAGCTCCGCCTTGACCAACAACTTGTCCTTGGCCGCCCCATCTTTGGTGATTGCCTTTATGAAGACCTGCCCCAGCTCCCTGGCATCG
>DBZX01000061.1:61588-61774 GCA_002311335.1 bacterium UBP10_UBA1149 | reverse complement strand
GCTGCTGCTGCTGCTGGTTTTACGATACTCAACGCGGACCTGCCCGGCAGTGGACTCAATGATCCCACCGTGCTGGCCGCGGTGGCTGGCAGCAGCGCAGTCACCCTGGGCGAACAGCGTCTCGATGCCCTGCGCTATGCGGCGGGTCTATGGGAGGAAACCCTCGCAAACGAAGTAGAGATCGTT
>DBZX01000061.1:56895-61290 GCA_002311335.1 bacterium UBP10_UBA1149 | reverse complement strand
GGCGAGGTGCCCTGCAACCCGCGTGGCTGCGACATAGACCTTGTTTCGGTGGTCCTTCACGAGATAGCCCACGGGCTTGGTTTTACCACGCTGTTTGATTACCGCAGTGGTGAGAAATTCGACAGCAGGCTGCGTTGCCCGGACATGGGCCTTTGTTCGCTTGCCGAGGGTTGCGCGCATGGTGATTGCCTCGGGCGGGGCTACGACGACAGGTACCTGCTGCAATTGATCGAGGCGGGTACGGGCAGGATTCTCTCCACCATGACGTCGGCTGAGCGCGCGGGGGTGCTGGTCTCTGACGGCGGCCTTGCCTGGTCCGGCGACGAGCTCGCCCGCGCGTCGGTGTTGCTCAACAGTGGAGTCGACATCAACGGAGACGTCCACATGCACGATCCTGCCCGCCTGGCGCCGGGATCCTCGGTTACCCACTTCAGCCCGGTGCTGTCGCCCGACCAGTTAATGGAGCCCGGTTATACCGGACCAATTCACGACACCGGTCTGCCTGGGGGGCTGGCCGCCTACCTGTTGGCTGATCTCGGCTGGCCTCTGAGAGCAGAGTCCATCTGTGGCGATGCTGATGGCTCGGGACAGATCGGCATCGCCGATGCTCTCGTCGTACTCAGGGCCGCACTGGGTTTGCCCGGCAGCTGTCCGCTCAGCGTGTGTGACGTGAACGGCGACCAGGAACTCTCCGTGGTCGACGCCCTGCTGATTCTTTCGCTGGTGGTTGGCAACCCGGTGTCGTTTGACTGCAGCGCCGGCTGACCCCGGGCACGCCCCCGAACGGGGGTTATACGGCGGCCATTTTTACCCATATGGGTGGGGGTTTTTTACCCAGATGGGTGGGAGACCGGGGTCGCGACATAGGGTATGCTTCGTGGCGCGGGCCGCCCGTCGTTCCGTGTTTCAGGTTCGGCGGTGGCAAAACAAGGGGGGAAAACTAGGTGGAGACTCCTGCCGATCGGTGTCGTTTCTACAGCATAGGTGAGGTCGCGGCGATGCTCGAACTCAAACCCCACGTGCTGCGTTACTGGGAGGCTGAATTCGACCAGCTCAAGCCGGGCAGGGGGGAGAAGTCCAAGCAGAGGCGTTACCAGCAGCGCGATATCGAGACGCTGCAGCAGATCAAGTCACTGCTAAGAGATAAAGGATTAACCGTGGCCGGTGCTCGTAACTACTTATCCGACCGAGGGCACAGTTCGGCATGGACCGGCGATTTTCTACGCGCGGGTCGAGCCCTGGTGAAAAAGCTCGCCACCGAGATGCGAAACAGCAAGCACTGAGCTCGCGATGCCAGTGCTTGTTGCCCGAACGCCACGCGCGGGCTAGTAAATCCACCTGAAGCTGATCAGGCCCCCGTAGCTCAGGTGGATAGAGCACAGGATTCCTAATCCTGGCGTCGCACGTTCGAGTCGTGCCGGGGGCACTTCAGGCTGGACACCTTTCCACGGGCCTAACTTGTTCGGACGGGCGGTAAGGCTATTCTTGCCGAGCCCGCCCGCGGCTGCCCGGCAGTCCCGGTCACGGAGTAAGTGACGGTTCCTGGAAAATAAATGACCCCGAATTTGCGTACTTTCCCATCCGTTTTTTTAGCTGTAGCCCTGGCCCTTGCCGGGCTGTCGGCGGGCTGCGGTTCCGGGGGCTCGTTGAGCGCTCCTGCCAGTCCCGGCGCAGAGATCGTTCCGGCTTCCTATCTCGTGGACGTTGGCGGTCGCTACCAGCTTGACGCGAGCGGCTCGACTGATCCGGTGGGAGGCGGTCTCACGTACTCCTGGCGCTTGTTTGCTCCCACTGGAAGCGCGGCCGTACTCGAGGACCACTGCGAGGACAACCCGTTAGAGGTCTGTGCGTCCAACGACGATGATGTATGCAGTGATGGGCAGGGCTTCTGCGCCAGTGATGATGACTGCGCGGAAGGCGCGACCTGTCTTTTTAACACCGGTAGCGTTTCGTCGCAGTGCACGACCGGCATGTGCCGGGTGGGCGAGGGCGACGAGGGGGCCAACGCGTCTTTCGTGGCTGATCTCGCCGGTAGCTACGAGGTCAGACTGGTGACCTTCACCAGCGAAGGCGGCACCGACATCGAAGTGGCGCATCTTGAGACCTATCCTTCATTGTACGTTGTGGGTTCGCTGGCTGGCTTCGGTGGCACCGAGGGGGCAGCCCTGGCTGAGCTCGACGACCCCGATGTCTTCGCCCCTGATGCGACCAGGGGCGCCGCTAACCCCGTGACAGGAAACCTGCTGTTGCTCGACAGGACACTTGGCGTGATCCGCGAGTTTTCGGCGGTGGACGGAAGCGTGATCGAAAGCTTCGGTGAGACCAGCCAGCTGACTGACCCCGTTGATCTTGCTTTCAGTGAAACCGGCGAACTCTACGTCGTCGAAGGCGATGGAGTGGTCAGTGTTTTTAACGCCGCCAACGGACTGTTCGTGTCGGTATTCGGCGACGTGACTTCGGGCGTCGAAGAAGTCGTCAATATCGCTGTTTCACCCTTGACCGGGGAGCTGTTGGCTGTAGACGGGCGGGCCGGTGAGCCGGCACGGCGCTACGATGCAGGTGGTGTTCTCGGCGACCTGGGCGAGACCGCCGTGGCCGGAAGGCTGGTGGACATCGCTTTTTCGGGAGGCTTGCCGGGTTCTCTCTTCCTGGCCGACGCCACCGGGAGCCTCTACCGTTGCTCAGCAGACGGCAGCTCCTGCGAGGTTTCGGCCGCTGCCGACAGCTTACTGGCAGGTGGTGGCCCCTCGGCGGTCGCGGGCAACCCCAGTTACGCGTTCTCGGCGGCCTCAAGTGCGTCGGTGCTGTTGGCCGACGCCGTGAACGGCTGGGTGGTGGCTTGTAACGATGCCGCGACCAGCTGCCAGGTTTTTGGTGACACTGACACGCTCAGCTCCGACTTCAGCGACCTCTTCTATGCCCCGACTGAAACGCCGACGACGACTTCGACCTCCACTACTACGACTACACTTACCGGTGGCTGAGGATAGCTTCCGGCGGTGAGAGACAGGGCCTGCTTCGAAGAGAATGAACGCAGGGACCTCGCGCCCTATGCCATGGCCTCGGCCGACAGCCGAGGTCGCGAATACCCAGAAGAAGAGCACCGATTCAGGCTGGCTTTTCAGCGCGACCGCGACCGCATCATTCACTCTACGGCCTTCAGGCGACTGGAGTACAAGACCCAGGTCTTCGTAAACCACGAGGGCGATTACTACCGTACGCGCCTGACTCACACTCTCGAAACGGCCCAGATAACGCGCACCGTCGCCCGCGCCATGGGGCTGAACCAGGATCTCGCAGAGGCCGTCGCGCTGGCGCACGATCTCGGCCACACACCCTTCGGGCACGCCGGTGAGCACGCCATGGCCGAGCTCATGAAGGAGCACGGCGGCTTTGAGCATAACGCGCAGAGCCTGCGCATAGTCGAGAAGCTGGAGGAGCGTTACCCGGGTTTTCCCGGCCTCAATCTTTCCTACGAGGTCAGGGAGGGCATCCTCAAGCACTCCACCTGGTACGATCGCCCGCGGGTGTCGTCGTACAACCCAGCGGAGCAACCACCGATAGAGGCCCAGATCGTCGATTTTGCCGACGAGATTGCCTACAACTGCCATGACATCGATGATGGCCTGCAGTCGGGCATGCTGGCCCTCGATGACCTGGCCGACGTGGAGCTCTGGGCGGTCCACTACGAGGCCGTGGAGGCTGCCTACGCGGGCGAATCGGCCCAGGTGCTGCGGTACCAGGCCGTCAAGCGCCTGTTGGACGAAATGGTAGCTGATCTACTCGCTTACCTGGACAAGCAGCTTGCCGACAACGGCGTAAAGGACATGCCTGACGTGCGCGCCGCCGGAAAGCGCCTGGCCGGCTTCAGCGAGGAGATGAACAGCCGCACGGCCGATCTCAAGCAGCGCCTCATGTTGCGGCTCTACCAGCATCAGCGAGTGCGTCGCATGGGCGCCAAGGCCGGCAGGGTCATGCGGGGCCTTTTCGAGGCCTACATGGAGGAGCCTTACCAGATGCCGCCACACGTGGTGCAGCGCGGCGACAAAATGCCCATGGCCAGGGTTATAGCCGACTATATTGCGGGTATGACCGATCGCTTTGCCCTCGAGGAATACGCCAAGCTTTACGACCCCTGGGAGTCGGTCTGAGCCTCAGTATTGTCGGCCTTTCAGGGCCCCTCCACCAAGCGCCGTTCGCCGCCGGGTTTACATAATATATCTTATCGGACGCGATGGGCTTTCAATCCGGGTGCGGGCCCAGTCCTGCCCCGCCTCTGTTGTTGAGTGGAATGCCCTGCCCGCCCCCTCTTTTTCAGCGCGCAACCGGGCTTGTTCGGCTTTACCGACGACGCGCCCGTGTGGATCAGGCAGGGGCCTGGTTGTTGCCCGACTG
>DBZX01000061.1:34341-56861 GCA_002311335.1 bacterium UBP10_UBA1149 | reverse complement strand
ACTTAGCGCAAAAAAGCCCCTGATATCCGAGACTTAAGTGGCCGCCTGTGGGTGGCAGCCTTCAGTTGGTGAGTGACTGCTGGCGCCTGGAGAGCTCGTCGGCGTCTGACAGCCCCGGAAAGTGCTCCAGCAAGGATTCTATGGCCTCGAGGGCCACGCTGCTGTCGGCGCCAGCGTCGGCAACGCGGAGCCTGGCACGCAGGGCCGGCTCACGGTACGGAGCGTCTATGCGCGAGGCCATTTCGAGGGCCTCATCGGCCTGGCTGTTGTCGCCGGCGGCTTCTGCCGCGGCCGCCTGGCCCACCAGGGCTATCTGCCGGAGGTAAGGCGTGCGCGCAGCGCTGGCAAACGACGCGTAGTGTCCCGCCGCCTGCTCAAAGCGGCCCTCGTTGTACGCCAGGCGCGCCGCGTAGAGGTTCGCGAGGTCACCGTAGGGTCGATTTCCGTCGACCGTGAGCTGGTCGAGGACAATGGCCGCGGTGGCAAAGCTGTCGGAACGAATAGCGTCGGTGGCCCGTACAAAGGCAGCCGCGTCGCGTTCTTCGAGGCCGGTACGCCATGAACTGAAGACGGCGCCGGCAACGAAGACCAGGGCCACGCCGCCAACTACGGCTGCTACCCGGGTATGGTTATTCCGGGCGTACTCCAGGGCCTTGCCGAAGGAGGTAAAGAACTTGTCCGGAGCCTTGAGGTCCTTACGATTAAAAGATCCGTCTGCGGCCATTTGAGCTACCCCTGTTTAATTGCCGGTTTCGCCGTTTTCGCCCGCCTGGCGGGTATCACGGCGGTCGCCGGGTGCTTACATCTTGTACTTGAAGTCATCCGGGTCGAGGTTTTTGAGTATATCGACCCATTCGTCTGGTGAAACGTCCGAGATGTCCCTTTCGCTTTCGAGCGCTACCGGTTCTTCCTGGTCCGATCGCGAGGCCTCGGTGGCCTCTATAACCCCGTCAGCCACGTAAATGGGAGTACCCGTGCGCAGTGCCAGCGATATGGCATCACTGGGGCGCGCGTCGAGGGTCAATTCCTGCCCCGCGGTCTTGAGTTTGATGACGGCGAAAAAGGTTCCGTCCCTGATCTCGGTGACTTCTATGCGTTCGACGCTGGCGCCGAGCTTCTCGATGGCGATGCAGAGGAGATCGTGGGTCATGGGCCGGGTCATTTTGACGCCCTCGAGCTCGGTCGCCATCGAGGTTGCCTCCAGCTGGCCAATCCAGATCGGCAGGTTCAGAGCGCCCTCTTCATCTCGAAGGATGACGATGGGGGTCTTGGTGATCGGGTCCAGGGCCAGGCCACCAACAGACATACGAACAAAACCGTCGGCACTCATTTCACTGCGATTGTGTCCCCGGGGACGGCGTTCGTCAACCGCCGCAATTACGAACGCTTGCTCGACCGCTCAGGTCGTGGCCAGCAGGTCAACCACCTTGTAGAGCTGCCTCAGGTTTCGACACTCCTCCACTACGTCGCAGTGGACCGCGTAGACCTGCATTTCACTGTCGCCAAAGCCCCAGGTGGAGCGGTTTTCCGGGTTCAACCATATAACGCGTCGGGCCCGTTGCTGTATGTCCCTGAGAGCCCAGTCGTTGGCAGCGTTGTAGTTATTTCGCGCATCACCGAGGATGATGACGGTGGTGCGGCCGTCGATCGTGTCGAGCTGGTCCCTGTGAAACTGGCTGAATGCACGCCCGAAGTTAGAGTGCGCGTAGACGTTGACCACGTCGCCGGTGATGGCCTGTTGGATGGCCGACTGGATCTCGTTTTCGGCAAAAAGGCGGGTCACTTCGCCCATGTCGGCTACGAAGACAAAGCTGCGCACTCTCGAGTACATGTCCTGCAACGAATGCACGAACTGGAGCATGAAGCGCGACACGGTTCGTACCGAGTCCGATATGTCGCACAGCACCACGACGCTGGGCCGCTCCCTCTTCCTGCGGTCGTAACGAATCCGGAACGGTATTCCGCCGAATTCCATCGAGTGGCGTAGCGTCGACTTGACGTCGAGGCGCCCGCGCTTAGCCCGCTTGTAACGCAAGGCCAGCAGGTTGCGCAGGCGCCTGGCCAGGATCGCCACGGCGTCGCGCATCTCCTTGATCTCGGTGGGCGAGAGATAGTAAAAGCTCTTGTCGAGCAGGCGGTCTTTTTCTTTGGGCGTCGCTTCCTCGCTGCTCTCGTAGCGACCCTGCAGCTTGACCAGGGATTTCAGCATCTCGCCAAGCTGCTTTACCCTCTCGTTGAAAAGCTCGCGGATCTGTTCGAGCTCACTCTCTTCGTTTCCAGCCGCTTCGGCGGCCTCGAGTAAACGCTCGAGTTCCTGCGACAGGCCCCCGACGCCCAGCGCCTTGGCCGCTGCGCGCACGGCGCCCTGTTGGGAAGACGGGCTCTTCGGCGCTGGCACCTTGCCCGAGTCCGCCAGCTCCCTGAGAATCTTTTCGAGCGCGGCCTGGTCGTTGAGCAGCAGTGCTCTCGCCAGCGGTGAAATCTCGTCTCCAAGCGAATCCAGCAGTTTCTCGATGCGATCGAGCAGCTCCTGGTACTCGGCTGGATTGGCTGGCGCGGTGTCGTTTTCGTCCAGGCCAGCGGCCAGGCGGCCCATGCCGGAGAAAAAATCGTCGAACAGCCCGTTGAAAACCGGGATGTCTACCGGGCGCTTGACCATGGCCGTCCGCAGGGCTGATTGGAAGGTGTCGCGGTCAGCCAGGCCCGTGAGCAAGCTTGCCTCTACCGAGTCCAGGGTTTCTGCGGTAGATACGCGTATGCCATTTCGCCTGAGAATGGCGACGAACTGGAGGACTCGGTTGATCACCCGACCGGACTAGTGCAGCTGGCCGCCGTTCGCGTCGCTGTCCTGTTTGCCGGCTTCCTCTTCGTCTTGCGAGTCGTCTTCGGCTTTGTTGAGGGCTTCGAGCTTTTTGTTGGCGTAGGCTTTCAGTTCCTTCTCGCCTTTTCGCAGATCCCCCTCGTACTTGAGCACCACCGACAGGGTCTCGTTCGCGGTTTCCTGGTCGAGTGCCGATACGTTCATGAGCACAAGCGCCCTCGCCCAATCAAGCGTCTCCGAGATGCTCGGTGCTTTTTTCAGGTCGAGGTTGCGCATTGACTGCACCATGCTTGTGATCTCGGCCGCGAGTCCCGCCTCGGCCTCGGGGACTTTTACCCTGAGGATCTCGCGCTCGAGTTCCTCGGTGGGAAAATCAATGTAGAGGTGCAGGCAACGACGCTTGAGCGCGTCGGACATCTCGCGGGCGTTGTTGCTGGTCAGGATCACCATCGGGATGGTTGTAGCCTTGATGGTGCCGATCTCGGGAATGGTCACTTGGAATTCGCTGAGAATCTCGAGCAAGAAAGCCTCGAACTCCGCGTCGGCCTTGTCGATCTCGTCGATGAGGAGCACGCTGGGCTCACTTGATTCAATGGCCTGTAACAAGGGCCTCGCGAGAATAAAACGCTGCGAAAAGAACACGTCGTCCTCGGCCGTCAGCTTGTCCACTGCCTCTGCAAGTGTGGAGGTGCCCTTGGTCACGTCCTGGATCTTGTCTTTGAGTATCTGGGTGTAAAGCAGCTGCTTGGCGTACTCCCACTCGTACAAGGCCTTGGCTTCGTCGAGGCCTTCGTAGCATTGCATGCGGATCAGGTTGGCCGAGGTCGCAGTTGCTATCACCTTGGCGAGCTCGGTTTTACCTACACCTGCCGGACCCTCTACGAGTACAGGTTTGCCCAGCCTGGTGGCGAGGAAAACGACGGTCGCTATGTTGCGGCTGCAGATGTAGCTCTGTCCCGACAGGCGCGTTGAGACGTCATCTATGCTCTCAAATGGAACGAATTCAGTACTCACTGGAGGGTCTCCCGGCCGTAGAAGCTGCGGCTCGCTAAAGCTAACATTCCGGGTGCGTTAAGCCAACGAAGCTCCGTGTGCATACTCGCCATCTACAACCGCGTATCTGAGCGCTGGCCGCTGGTCATCGCCGCCAATCGAGACGAGTTCCTCGAGCGACCAAGTCTCGGGCCAGCTCGGCTGGAGGGTCACCCGGCTGTCACGGCGGGGCTGGACCTGCGGGCCGGCGGCACCTGGTTGGGGGCCCGCGAAGATGGATACCCCCTGGCGGCTGCGCTGCTCAATCGCCGCCAGGCTGGATCCGACCGCCCCGCTCCCTCGGGTAAATACAGCCGCGGTGCACTCTGCCTGGGAGCACTCGATTGCGGCTGCTCCGGGCTGTTGAGTACTTACCTTGAGGGGGTGGAAGGAGGCGACTACGGACCGTTTTTTCTGCTGACAGCCGATTCATCGGGTGCCAACGTGCTTGACGATGGCGGCCACAGTCAGGAGCTTGCAGCAGGCGTTACCGTCATTACCAACCTGGGCGTCGATCCGCCGGATTGCGTACGTCACGCTGGCGCCCTGCCCCGCTTCAGGGCACTGCTGCCGCTGCTCGAGTCACGCCCGGAACTGGAAGAAATAGTTGAAGCGCTCGCCGCCGTGTTGTCAGACCACGAGCTGCCAGCCGACGCCCAGGACGAGGGCGCTTTGGCCGGGGTCTGCGTGCACGCCGGCGACTACGGTACGCGCTCTGCCAGTATCCTGGCGAGGGACGAGCGAGGTCGGCTGTACTACTTTCACGCCGACGGGCCGCCCTGCCGTACAGGTTTCGACAGGATCAATCCGCGGCCAGTTCCTGCGAGTACCAGTTGAGACCCTGGCGAACATAGTCGATACCCGATCCTGCCGTGGCCACGCCGGTGGCGACAAAGCAGCCCAGTAAGAGCTCGGAGCCTATAGGCATCCAACCGGCGAGGTTGAGCATCACCAGGCTCACCAACACTATCTGCGTGAAGGTAGTCACCTTGCCGGCAAAGGAGGGAGCCATCGGTATCGAGCGGCCGACGAGCACGGCCGAGAAAATAAAACCGCCCAGGATTATCGCGTCCCTGACGATGACTAATATCATCAGCCACATCGGCACCCAGCCGAGTATGCCCAGCACGAGAAAGGAACTCAGCAGCAGGAGCTTGTCGGCCAGTGGATCCAGGTGCGCGCCGAGGTTGGTCCTCGAATTGGTAAGCCGTGCTACCGCGCCGTCGAGCGCATCGGTCGCGCCGGCGGCCAGGAAAATCCACATGGCGGCCTCGTAGTTGTCCTCCACCATCATCGTGAGGAAGATCGGCACCGCGATGATGCGCAGCAATGTCAGGGTGTTGGGAATGTTAATCATCGTCAGGACCCACCAGCCTCGCCTCGCTGCAGTCAACCCGGGCGCGCAGTTGGCCGACTTTACGGGAGTGGATGCGCGCTTCTATCCAGGAGCTGCCCGCGTCGAGTTCCTTTTCGTTTAACACACGCGAGTTGCGGTACAACCAGGCGCGCAATTCGCCTTCGCCGGCGGGGATTTCCAAGCAGACGGTCTGCTCGTCGACCGTCAACAGTTTTTCGATTCGAGCGAGCAGTTGGTCGCAACCCTCCCCACTGCGAGCTGAGACCGCCACTGCCCCGGCCGGCGCCTTCGCGGCAGCCGGCAGGTCAGCCTTGTTGTATACGTCCAGGGCCGGTACGTGGCCGGCTCCGATCTCGCTGATTATGGAGAGCACGTGTTCGTGACGGACCCCGAGCTCGCTCAAAGAGCTGTCGGTGACGTGCAGGAGGAGGTCGGCTCGTCTTACCTGCTCGAGCGTGCCCTTGAACGCTTCTATGAGTTCGTGGGGCAGCTTGGCCACGAAGCCGACCGTGTCCACGAGCATGATCGAGCCTCCGGCTGGCAGTACTACCCCGCGCACGGTGGAGTCCAGTGTCGCAAACATGCGCGGTGCCACCAGCGCGTCAGCACCCGCAAGAGCATTCATCAGCGAGGATTTTCCGGCGTTTGTGTAGCCCACAAGGGCGACCGTTGGGTAAGGCACGGCTTCGCGTTCGCGGCTGTTCAGCCGACGGGTCCTGTCGATGGTGGCCAGCTTGCCCTTGAGAGTGGTGATACGGTTCTGCACCTGCCGTCGGTCAACCTCCAGCTGTGTTTCGCCGGGCCCCTTGAAACCTATGCCTCCCTTGATTCGAGACAGGTGGGTCCACTGGTTGGTCAGTCGCGGCAGCAGGTACTGCAACTGGGCCAGCTCAACCTGGATCTTGCCCGCGCGCGTGGCCGCCCTGCTCGCGAAGATATCGAGTATGAGCTGGCTACGGTCGATGATCTTGCTGCCCGGGATGGCTTTTTCGAGGTTGCGCCGTTGTGCGGGTCCCAACGGGTCGTCAAAGATCACCAGGTCGGCCTCGACTTCCAGGGTGAGCGCCGCCAGTTCTTCTACCTTGCCCTTGCCCAGCAGTGTTGCAGCGCTGACCCGGCGCAGGTGTTGCGAGAGTCGTCCGACTACTTCGATGTCTGCGGCGGCGGCCAACATGGCCAGCTCGTCGAGGTTGGCACTGGCGACGGTTTTTTCTGTAGACGCCCGTACGAGGACGGCCTTCTCGGCCTTTTCGCTCAACGCAGCGCCGTGCTGCCCGGACCCAGCAATTTGTCGACGGCCATCAACAGGTCATCGCAGGGGTCGATGGCCAGCGTGTCGGGGAGCTCGATGAGAGTTTCACTCGCCCCTTGCCGGATCACCTTGAGGTAGGTTCGACAATCACCGGGATAGAGGGCGAGGGTTTTTTTAAGGTCGCTGACGCTCGAGGGGTCCACTCGGGCCGCGTCCATGCTGATGTCGGCGTAGCGGGCCACGCGCCTGCGCATCTCGGTCAGTGTTGCGATCTCGCTGGCAATGACCTGCGGTTTTCTCAGGAAGCCCTCGGACTCCTCGGTGTCCTGGGTGCCACCGGCGTCGCCGATTTCCAGGGTCCCGGTAACGAGCACCGGGGCGTTGCCGACGATGGCCTCTTCGCATTCCTTGTAAACCCTTGGCCAGGCAATGACCTCGATCACCCCACTCGGGTCCTCTATGTTGAAGGTCGCGTAGCGGTCGCCCTTTTTGCTGTTCTTGAGCCTGACCGTGTTGGTGACTCCCGCAACCCTCACCGTCTCCTGGTCTCGCCGCGAAGGCAGCGTGCCGGTAGGCAGCGGCGCGAGCAACTCGAGGTCAGTGGCGTGTTCGTCGAGGGGGTGCCCCGATATGTAGAAGCCCAGCATCTCGTGCTCGGCCTGCAGCCGTTCGGCCACGCTGAACTCTTCCACCTCGGCGAGTGGCGGCTCGGGTTGAGAAGTGCCGTCACTGGAGCTGAACAGGCCCATCTGCCCCGCTGATTCATCGTCTGCCACTCTCTGGGCCCATGCCATGCTCGCGTCCAGTGTCGCGCAGAGCTTCGCGCGCGAAACCGTGATGCTGTCAAAAGCCCCGGCCTTGACGAGGCTCTCAATCACCCGCTTGTTTACCTGCGCGAAATTTACGCGACGGCAGAAGTCCGCGAGAGACAGGAAGGGGCTGTCGCCGCGGGTCTCGATTATGCTTTCGACGGCTTTTTCGCCGACACCCTTTACCGCCGCGAGTCCGAAACGGATGCCTTCCGAAACAACGGTAAAATCGGCTGCGCTCTCGTTAACGTCCGGCTCGAGAACCGATATGTTCCTGCCCTTGCAGTCCGAAAGGTTCTTGTAGGTCTTGTCGGTGTCACCCATTTCGAGGGTCAGCAGTGCGGCAAGGAACTCCGTGGGGTGGTGGGTTTTGAGCCAGGCTGTCTGGTAGGAGATCAGGGCGTAAGCTGCCGAGTGGGACTTGTTGAAGCCGTAGGCCGCGAAGGTCTCCATCTGTTGAAAGATCTGGTCGGCCGCTTGCCTGGGGTGTCCTTTTTTTACCGCTCCTTCGACGAAGCGTTCACGCTCGACGGCCATGACGTCGGCTTTCTTTTTGCCCATGGCACGGCGCAGGTTGTCCGCGTCTCCGAGCGAGTAGCCACCATAAACCTGGGCGATCTGCATCACCTGTTCCTGGTATACGATCACGCCGTAAGTCTCGCTCAGGATCTCTTCGAGCGTTGAGTCAGGGTAGCGCACCTTTTCGGTCCCGTCGCGGCGCTTGATGTACTGTTCGACCATGCCGCTGTCGAGGGGGCCCGGCCTGAAAAGAGCCAGGATCGCGATCAGATCTTCGAAGGACGAGGGCTTGATCTGCTGCAACAGCTTGCGCATGCCGCTGCTTTCCATCTGGAAGAGTCCCACGGCGTCAGCCCGGCTCGCGAGTCGGTATGTGGCCTTGTCGTCGAGCGGAAGGTCGTCGATGTCGATCTTGACGCCGGTGCGTTCTTCTACTCGGCTTACCGTGTCAGCGATGAGGGTCAGGGTCTTGAGGCCGAGAAAATCGAACTTGATGAGGCCGAGGGCCTCGACGTCGGGTCCGGCAAACTGGGTAACGACCGTCCCGTCGCGGTGGTCTACGAACAGGGGCACGCTCTCTACCAGCGGTTCGTTGCCGATAACCACACCAGCCGCGTGCTTGGAGACGTGACGTGTGAGCCCTTCAAGTTTAAGCGCGTACTCAAACAGCAAGCCTTCGCGTTCGCCCGAGTCACGGTATTCGCGCAGCCGCGGTTCCATCTCGAGAGCCTGCGTGAGATTAAAGTCACGACCCTGTCTCGGCGCGGGGTACAACTTGCACACCCTGTCGGTTTCTCCGAAGGACAGCCCGAGTACCCGGCCCACGTCGCGTATAGCCGCTTTGCCCTTGAGCGTACCGAAAGTGATGATGTTGGCGACCTTGTCGGTGCCGTACTTCTCGCGTACATAGTTGAGGACTTCGTCCCTGCGCCGGTAGCAGAAGTCGACATCGATGTCGGGCATGCTCTGCCGTTCGGGGTTCAGGAAGCGTTCGAACAGCAGGCCCCAGCGCAGCGGGTCTATGTCGGTTATGCGCATCGAGTAGGACACCAGGCTGCCCGCCGCCGATCCGCGGCCGGGACCAACCGGTATGCCTTTTTCTTTTGCCCAGTTGATGAAATCCGAGACGATGAGGAAGTAGCCGGGGAAGTCCATTTCCACGATGCAATCGAGCTCGGTCTCGAGGCGTTCCCGGTAGAGGTCTTCGTCGATCTCGTCGTACAGGGAGCGTAAAGTATCCAGCCTCTCCTCGAGCCCTTCCCTGGCTGTTTTGCAGAAGTGATCGACCAGGTTGGTGTCCGGGCCCACGGCGAAATTCGGGAACTTGTGCTTGCCGAATTCGAACTCGACGTTGCAGCGGTCGGCCACATCGACGGTGTTTGATATGGCCTCCTCGCAACCGGGAAAGGCCTTGAGCATGTCCTCTGCGCTTTTTACAAAAAGCTGGTCGGTCTCGAAGCGCCAACGGTCTTCGTCGTCGAGCTGCTTGCCCGTCTGAACGCAGAGCAGAACTTCGTGGCTCTTGTGGTCGTCGTGCTCGAGGTAGTGGCAGTCATTGGTCGCGACAAGCGGAATGCCCATGTCATGGGCGGTGGGGATCATGAACTCGTTGACCGCTGCCTGGTCCTCGAGGTGGTTGTCCTGGATTTCCAGGTAATAGCGGTCGCCGAACAAGCGGGCGTAATACTCGATGACCTCGCGTGCCTTGTCGTGTCTCCCGGCTACGACCGCCTTGGCGGCTTCGCCGCTCAGGCAACCGCTCAGGCAGAGCAGTCCCGAGTTGTGAGCTTCGAGCAGTTCCTTGTCTATGCGGGGCTTGTAGTAAAAACCGTCCTTGTAGCTCTGGCTGACCATTCTGCAGAGATTGCGGTAGCCCTCCATGTTGGCCGCGAGCAGTACCAGGTGGTAGTTGCCCCCACTCTCGTAGTCTGCCGCTCCACGGGTGCTCCGGTCGGTGCGCTTGCCCGGGGCGACGTAGACCTCGCAGCCGATGATGGGTTTGATGCCGGCGGCTGTGGCCGACCTGTAGAAGTCGATCGCGCCGAACATGTTACCGTGGTCGGTCATTGCAGCGGCCGACATGTTGAGCGCTGCCATGCGCGGCATCAGCTCGGTGATCTTGTTGGCGCCGTCGAGCAGGCTGTACTGGGTGTGCAGGTGGAGGTGGACGTAGCTCACAGCGCGCTCAATTTCACGGACAATTGCATGGACATGCTGACCGTCGTTCTCACCTGGCCTTCATAGCCGTTACAGTCATTCCCATTCAACAGTAGCCGGGGGCTTGGAAGAGATGTCGTAGGCAACCCGGCTGACGCCGGCCACCTCGTTGGCGATTCGCGCCGAGGACTGGGCAAGGACTTCGGGTGGAAATCGAAACCAGTCGGCGGTCATGCCGTCTTCGCTGGTTATAGCCCTCAGGGCGATGACCTTGTCGTAGGTTCTGAAGTCGCCTTGCACGCCCACCGTTCTAATCGGCAGCAACACCGCGAAGGCCTGCCAGATGTCGTCGTAGAGGCCAGCCGCGCGTATTTCTTCGATAAAAATGGCGTCGGCGTCGCGGAGCACGGCGAGGTCGTCGCGGTTGACCGGCCCGAGTATCCTCACGGCCAGGCCTGGTCCCGGGAAGGGGTGGCGATCGAGAGAATCGGCCGGCACGCCGAGCACCCTCCCCGCCTCGCGCACCTCGTCCTTGAAAAGTTCGCGCAGCGGCTCGACCAGTTCCAGTTTCATGCGTTCCGGGAGACCGCCCACGTTGTGGTGGCTCTTGATGGTCGCAGACGGGCCGTTTACCGAAACGGACTCGATGACGTCGGGATAAAGAGTGCCCTGGGCAAGGAATTTAACTGGTCCCTTACGGGCCTGGGCGTCGTGGGCAGCATCTTCGAAAACATCGATGAATATGCCGCCGATGATCTTGCGTTTCTTCTCGGGGTCTTCGACGCCTGCGAGCGCGTCGAGAAAACGATCCGAGGCATCGACGTATACAAAGTCGGCCCCGAAATAGTCGCCCAGCCTGCCCTTTACTTCGTCTGCCTCGTCCTTGCGCAAAAGCCCGTTGTTTACGAACACGCAGGTCAGTTGGCCCGGTACTGCGCGCTCCAGCAGGGCTGCCGTGACCGTAGAGTCCACGCCGCCGCTCAACCCGCAGATTACGTGGCCATCGCCGACCTGTTCTTTTATTCGTCGACTCGTGGCGTCCACGAAACTCTCCATGCTCCAATCGTTCTTGAGTCCGCAGACCTTGAACATGAAGTTCGAAAGTACGTCGCTGCCCCTCTCGGTGTGCACTACCTCGGGGTGAAACTGCACGACGTGGCGGCGGCCATCGTCTCTCTGGGCCGCGGCCAGAGGCGAGTTTTTGCTCGTCGCGATGGCGCTCCAGCCAGGCGGAAGGCTCTCCAGCCTGTCCCCGTGGCTCATCCATACGCGGGGATTGTCGCCGTTGAAACCGGCAAACAAGCCCTCGCTCACCGTCACTGTAAGAGGTGCCGGACCGTATTCCCTGTGGCCGGAGCTGGCTACTTTTCCGCCTTCTGCCGTCACCAGCACGCCCATCCCGTAACAGATACCGAGCATGGGCAGGTCGAGGTCGAGTACGCCGGGCTGCGGATGCGGCGCGCCCTCTTCGTATATGCTCGCCGGTCCGCCTGACAGGATCAGCGCTTCAGGTTCGTGGGCGGTAAGCCGTTCAAGTTCGACGTTGTAGGGGAGTATTTCGCAGTACACCCCCGCTTCCCTGACCCTGCGGGCAATGAGCTGGGTGTACTGGCTGCCGAAATCCAGTATGGCGATCACGTTGCTTGTTTACTCTCGCCTGTAGTTGGGGGGTTCGCGGGTCATGGTGACATCATGCACGTGGCTTTCGGCGAGTCCGGCCGGGGATACTCTCATGAAACGGGCGTTGGCGCGCAACTCGGCGATGTCGCCGGCGCCGAGGTAACCCATGCCGGCACGAAGGCCGCCGGCCAACTGGTCGATGGTCGCCATTACGTCGCCCTTGTAAGGCACACGTCCCTCGATACCCTCGGGCACGAGTTTCAGACGGTCCTGCTCCTGCAGCCCGTAGCGATCGCGACTTGCGCCTTCGCGCATCACTTCCAGCGATCCCATGCCACGATAAAGCTTGTAGCTGCGGCCCTGGTAAAGCACCGTTTCGCCCGGGCTCTGCTCGGTGCCGGCCAGCAGGCTGCCGATCATCACCGAATCCGCCCCTGCGGCCATCGCCTTGGTAATGTCGCCGCTGTACCTCAGCCCGCCGTCCGCTATGACGGGCACAGCGGCCTCTTCGCATACCGAGCGGGCTGCGAGAATAGCCGTGAGCTGGGGAATACCTACCCCGGAAACCACCCTCGTGGTGCAGATAGAGCCCACGCCCATTCCTACTTTGACGCCGTCGACCCCGCAGTCGACGAGGGCCCGAGCGCCATCGGCAGTGGCGACGTTGCCGGCTATGACCTCGAGGTCGGGGTATTCGCCTTTAACCAGCTTGACGGTTTCAATCACGTTGGCCGTGTGACCGTGGGCGGTATCGATGGCGACCACGTCGACGCCGGCTTCGGCCAGCGCGGCTGTGCGATCGAGCCGATCTTCGCCGACACCAACCGCCGCTCCGGTGAGAAGTCGCCCGTGGCTGTCCTTTGACGCGGTGGGGTAATCCAGCTGTTTCTGGATGTCCTTGACCGTGATCAACCCCACCAGGCGGCCGTCTTTGTCCACCAGGGGTAATTTCTCAATGCGATTTTTCTGCAGGACATCGGTGGCTTCCTGGTTGGTGACGTCGGGGCCCGCCGTGACCAGGTTTTCGCTGGTCATGACCTCGCTGACCGTCCGGTCCTTGTTTCTTTCAAAACGGACGTCGCGATTGGTGAGAATGCCCACCAGGAGACCTTCGCTGCACACCGGCAGCCCCGATATCTCGTTGGCCTGCATGATCTCGAGCGCTTCGCGAAGCGATGTAGCCGGGTCGACTACAACCGGGTCCACGATTTTTCCGCTCTCGCTCTTTTTGACGCGCGCGACCTCGGCCGCCTGCTGCTCTATGGACATGTTGCGATGAACGAAGCCGATTCCGCCGAGCTGGGCCATGGCCACCGCCATGCGGTATTCGGTGACCGTATCCATGGCCGCACTCACCAGCGGCAGCGAAAGTATCAGGTTGCGCGTAAGCCGTGAAGAAACGTTCGCATCTGTCGGCAAGACCGCAGAATACGCGGGGACGAGCAGTACGTCGTCAAAAGTGAGCGCTTCTGGGAGCGCATCCAGCCGTTCCATGTTGCCTTATAGGCGACCAACGCGTACTTATCAAACCGCGCCGCTGGTTGCGCACGCCCGCTGTGCTCAAGCACTATCTCGACAGTTTTCCCCGTATTCCCGACGACGCCTGGGTGGCCGACGAAGCTACAGTTATAGGCGATGTCTCGCTGGGGGCCGGCGCCTCGATCTGGTACCAGTCGGTCGTCAGGGGCGACGTCAGCTACGTCCGGATAGGCGAGCGCACTAATGTGCAGGACCAGTGTATGATACACGTGAGCCGCGACGAGGCTCCGACCACTATTGGCAACGAGGTGACGCTTGGACACCGGGTAGTAGCCCACGGCTGTACCATCGGTGATCGCGCCCTGCTGGGCATCGGCTGTATCGTTCTCGACCATGCGGTGATCGGTGAAGGGGCCATGGTCGGCGCGATGAGCCTGGTCACCGCCGGCATGGAAGTACCGGCGGGCAAACTCGTCATGGGTCAGCCGGCGCGCGTGGTTCGCGACGTGAGCGACGAAGAAAAACGCTGGATGAGCGAAACGGTTGACACCTATGCCTCGCTTGCCGTTGAGCACGCGCGCAGTGGCCGGGGTGGTTAGCGGCTTGGGGCGCGACCTATTCGGGCCGGTCGTCGCCGTGCGAGGATCGTTTTGAGAAGCGCAAGCGAATCGGGCTTCCCTCGAGGTCAAACTGATCGCGCAGGTAGCGTTCCAGGTAGCGACGGTAGTTTTCCGGTACTCCGCTGCGATTAACGAACAGCGTGACTGTCAGCGGGCGTGTCCCGGTCTGTGTTGCGTAGAGTATCTTGAGCCGCCCGCGACCGATTATCGGCGGTTGCCTGTCTTCGACCGCCCTGGCGATTATCGAGTTGAGATCCGAGGTTCTCACGCTCAGGGAGTGGGCCGTGTAGGCAGCGTCTATTTTCTTGAAGCAGCCATCGACCCCTTCCCCGTTGAGCACCGACATGAAGCAGAACTTCGCAGCGTAAAGACTTCCGTATATTCGCCTGAAGGTTTCTTCGAGCCGCCGCTTTTCGCCCTCGCTGCCAAGCAGGTCGCACTTATTGACGGCGATCACCAGCGCCCTGCCCTCGCGCCAGGCCAGGTTCGCGATTCTCGCTTCCTGGTCGGTGACGCCTTCTATCGGGTCGATGAGCATGAGCACTACCTGGGCACGCCTGACCGCACCCACGCTGCGCCCGACGCTCAGTTCTTCGACGCCGCGGTGGACCTTTGAAGGCCTGCGCATGCCGGCCGTATCGAGCAGCAGATAGTCCTTATCCCCGCGCCTGAGTTTGAGGTCGACCACGTCGCGGGTAGTTCCGGGCTTGTCGTCCACCAGCGACAGTGCGCTACCGGCAAGCCGGTTGACCAGCGAGGATTTGCCTACATTGGGCCGTCCGACGACTGCCACGCGGCAGACCGAGTCTCCCCTGGGGGACTCCTCTTCGTTTTCTTTCTGTTCGGGGATAGCCCGGAGTATCGCATCCTTGAGGGCGCCGATCCCTGCGCCGTGTTCGGCCGATACTGCCAGTGGCGGGTCGATTCCCAGGCGGCTGAACTCTCCGAGCTCATCTTCCTGGGCCGGGCCTTCGACCTTGTTCGCCACGTAGAGCACGGGTAATCGGCCGCGTCCCAGCAGGGCTACGGTTTCAGCGTCGAGCGGGTTCAAGCCGGCCCTGCCGTCGAACACCACGACGGCGAGGTCTGCGCCTTCAATGCTTTCGAGGGTGTGCTGGTGCACGGGTCCGGCAAGTTCGATCACCGATTCGCCGCCCAGGCCGCCGGTGTCGACCAGCTCGAGGCGCCGATCCCCCCACTGTACGGAGGCCGATACCGGGTCGCGGGTGACGCCGGGCGTATCGAGGGTGATTGACCGGCGCCTTCCGAGCAAGCGGTTGAAGAGAGTAGATTTGCCTACGTTGGGCCGCCCGACGATGGCCACTCTTGCGAGTCGATTCTGCATGGTTATCTCAGAGTCCCTGTTCCGCCAGGAAGTGCGGATCACTGGGCCAGTTGGCCCTCACCTTGACGAAGATTTCCAGGTGTACCCGGGATTCTACGAGGCGTTCTATTTTTTCGCGGGCCGCGCTGCCGATGGACTTGAGCCTCTCGCCGCCGTGGCCGATTATCATGGGACGGGTAGACTTGGAGTCGGTAAAGATACAGACCGATATGTGCAGCGTGCGCCCGTGTCGCTCCCAGGATTCCACCGATACGGCTACCCGGTAAGGGAGTTCCTGTTCCAGTTGCCGAAACAGTTGCTCGCGTACCAGTTCGGCTACGAAGAAGCGTTCGGACATGTCGGTGAGAACGTCCTTGCCGTAGAGCCAGGGGCCGGGGGGAAGGCGGGCGGCGAGTAGTTCGAGCAGGGTCTCTACGTTCTCACCCTTGCGGGCCGACAAGGGGAGAACCTCGGCGTTGGGGGCCAGCTCGCCAACCTGTTTCATGTAGGGTAGCAGGTCCTGTCTCCGGACGAGGTCCATCTTGTTGAGCAGCACGATTACCCGCGGGTGTTCGCTCAGCGCGGACAGTTCTCGCTTATCAGTTTTTCGCAGTCCGCGGTCAGCCGCGATCAGCCAGCACAGCACATCGGCCTCGTCCATGCTCGATCGTGCCGCCGCGAGCATCCGCCGGTGTATGAGTCCGCGCTCGCCGTGTATGCCGGGCGTGTCAAGAAAGATCATCTGGCAGTTGCCTTGGTTGTGCACCGCGAGAATGCGGTTACGGGTGGTCTGCGGCTTATGCGTGGCGATACTCAGGCGTTGACCGATGATCTTGTTGAGCAGCGTCGATTTACCGGAATTAGGAGCGCCGGCGAGGGTCACCGTTCCAACGCGGGTGTCGAGCGTCTCCTCGTTGTCCATGCCTGTCTTTTTTTCGCTCATGATTCCCGTGAGAGTCGCTCGAGCGCGTTCTCGGCGGCTTCCTGCTCGGCAGCCCTGCGACTGCGACCGCTGCCGTTGGCCATGCTGCGAGCCTGGACGAATACCTCTACCTCGTAGACCCTGGCGTGATCCGGCCCGCTGACTTTGATTGTCTCGTAAGTGGGCAGCTCCGCGTAATTTTTCTGGGTGAGCTCCTGTAGCGCGGTCTTGGAATCGCGGTCGGAGGAGATGACCTCGTCCAGTCGGCCCGCGAAGTGAGCGGCGACCACCTGTCGCGCAGCGTCGTATCCGCCATCGAGGAAGACAGCGCCCATCAAGGCTTCGTAGGCGTTGGCGAGTATGCTCGGAGCGATACTTCCATCAGCCGTACTTTCGCCGCGTCCGAGCCTGACCCAGTCGCCCAGGCTGAGCTCGGCGGCCAGTGAGGCCAGGGCCCTGCCGCTGACCAGTGAGGCCCTGCTTCTGCTGAGACGGCCTTCGTCCCAGGATGGGTGTTGAAGCAGTAACTCCTGCGCCAGCATAAGGTCGAGTACGGCGTCACCGAGAAACTCCAATCTCTGGTTACTGCTCGCGTTGGTCTCGCCCGCCCGCGAGGGGTGGGTGACGGCTTCAGCCAGTAGCTCCCGGTCAGTAAACTGGTAGCTGATGCGCGATTCCAGGCCGTCCAGCGTGTCTTTTTCGGGGCCGGTTGTCACGTTGCCACTACCCTGAGTCGCTCGCCCTGTCTCGAGTCGATATTTACGGCAACCAGGCGTCCCTTCGCCGAGTCCTTGCCGTCAAGAAGCAGCGGCAGGTACTCGTCGGAATACCCGCGCAGCAAGCCCGTGGTCTTGTCGCGTTCGCTCTCAACCAGCATGGAGAGTCGCTTCGGGGGGGCTGCCGAAACGTGCGCGGAAAGCCAGGTGTCGCGAAGCCGTGAGTCGAGCTCTCGCACCTCGGTCGCGCGGCGGTGAACCTCGGATGCTTCGACCTCCTTCCACCTGCTCGAAGCCGAAGTAGAATCCCTGCGCGAGTACGGGAACACGTGCAGGTAGTTCACCGGCGAATTCTCGAGATAGCCCAGGCCGGATTCGAACTGCTGCCTGCTCTCCGAGGGAAAGCCGGTGATGAGGTCCGTACCGATGGTGACGCCAGGCACGCGGGTGGCCAGGCGTTCGAGCCACTTGTCGGCCTGCTCGAGGGTGTAGCGGCGGCGCATACGCTCGAGAACCGAGTTGTCGCAGGCCTGCAGGGGCACGTGCAGGTGGCGGCAGAAACCGGGTTCGGCGATCACGTCGAGCAGCCGCTCGCTGAGCTCCGGGGGGTCCAGCGAGCTGATCCTCACCCGCAGGGGCAGCTTCCGTTCGGCGATGGCTTCGAGCAGAAAGGCAAAGGTCTCGGCCGGTTCGAGGTCAGCGCCCCATCCGCCAAGGTGTACACCGGTGAGAACGACCTCGTGGTAGCCCCGCGCCGCGAGACGCTCAATTTCCTCGATTATCAGCCGCGGCGAAACACTGCGGCTGCGCCCGCGGGCAATCGGAATAACGCAGAAGGTACAGAACAGGTTGCAGCCTTCCTGTACTTTGACGAATGCGCGGTCGCGACCGGGGAAGCTCTCAAGCCCCAGGGTCGTTACCTCGGTGGCTTTTCTCAGGTCCGACACGGCGATCCGTTCCTCGAGCTCGCCGTTGACTGCATCGAGGAGATCGTCAAGCCTTCCGAGGCCGACCACGTAGTCGACTTCTTCGAGGGCCGCGACATCGGGGGCGCTGACCTGGGCGTAGCAGCCGGTCATGATCACCCGCGCGTCGGGCGAGGTACGGCGAGCCTTGCGACAGAGCCGGCGGGCGTCGGAGTCGGCGCGCGCGGTCACGGTGCAGGAGTTGACCACGTAGGCATCGGCGGGTTCAGAAAAGGCCACGCGCTGCCAGCCCCTGTCGCTGAAGCGATTACTCATCACCGCGCTGTCGTACTGGTTCACCTTGCAACCAAGTGTGGCGATGGCTACGCGCATTTTTCTGTACCCACGGCAGCTTCGTAGTGCAGCGCCCGTTGTATCCACGCGCCGCCCAGTACTTCGTCGCCGTCGTAGAAAACGACGGCCTGCCCGGGCGCCACGGCTTCCTCGGGGGCGTCGAAATTTACTGTCAGCTTGCCGCCTGTTTGGCTCACCGTTGCGGGGACAGCCGCGTGGCGATAACGAATCCTTGCCTCTACTGGAGCGCCCTCGCGAGGCGCGTCGCCGGAAACCCAGCAGGGCCTCTCGGCCACCAGCCCGCTGCAGGCCAGTTGTTCGCGCCCGCCTACCCTCACCTCGCCCGTGTCCGCGTTGATACCGGTCACATAAAGCGGTTGCTCGGCGCTGATACCGAGGCCGCGGCGTTGGCCCACCGTGAAGTGGTGGACGCCGTCGTGCTCACCGAGGATCTGGCCCTGCCCGCTTACGAGTTTACCAGGTGTTGTTCCAGCGAGGCCCTTGAGTTGTTCGACGACGCTCGCGTAGCCGCCGGGCGGCACGAAACAAATATCGTGACTTTCGGGCTTGTCTGCCACCTGCAGTCGCAAGCGCTGCGCGTGCTCACGGACCTCGGGTTTTGACAGGTCACCGACCGGGAACAGCGTATGCGCCAGTTGCTCCTGCCCCATTTCGAAGAGGAAGTAACTCTGGTCCTTGTTGTCGTCAAGCCCCTTGAGAAGCCTCACCCTGTTGCCGCTGCTGCGCGTCCTGGCGTAGTGCCCGGTGGCCACCCGGGTCGCTCCCAGCGCCCTGGCCCGGTCAAAGAGTAGCGAGAATTTGATTTCGCGGTTGCAGAGCACACAAGGGCTCGGTGTACGTCCGGCGAGATACTCGGCAGCGAAGGGCAGCATGACCTTTTCCCTGAACTGGCTCCTCATGTCCATGGTGTAGTGAGGAATACCGAGCAACTCGGCCACCCGCGCGGCATCGGCAAAGTCGCGCACACCACAACAACCACTGGTGTTCGCAGAATCGTCGGGCGCGAGTCTCAAAGATATACCGATAACGTCGTGCCCCTGTTCCACCAGCAGGGCGGCGGCAACCGAGCTGTCGACCCCGCCACTCATCGCCACTACTACCGGGCCGCCGGTCTTCTGCGTCTGCTCGCTCACGCGGCCATCCTCGCCCTGCCGGCAACAGCATTAAACGAGCGGGCCAGTGCGAGAACATCGTCCCTGCTGTTCTCCCAGCCCATGCTCATTCGTATCACACCGTGTAGCCACGGGGCCTCAAGGCCCAGTGCGACCGCGGTCGCCGGCGGTTCGGGCGAACCGGCCTCACAGGCCGAGCCACTCGATACGGCAAAACCCTCCAGGTCGAGGCCCGCTATCATGACGTCAGCAGGAACGTCTCCAAGCGCTACCGTGAGTGTGCCCGGAAGGCCGTCGTCGGGGCTCAGGCGGCGTATCGAGGGCAGGTCGGCGATGAGGGACCAGAGCAGGCTGGTTATCCCCTTGAGCCGCGAAGATTCCTCGCCGAGCTCGGCCTGTGCGAGCCGGGCGGCCAGACCCGCGCCGGCGATGGCAGCAATGTTCTCAGTTCCCGCGCGGACACCGCGCTCCTGCCCGCCACCCACCATCAATGGCTCCAGTTCGGGGCCGCGCTTGATGAGCACCCCGCAGCCCAGTGGGCCACCGTACTTGTGGCAGGACGCTGCTGCCGTGGTGACCGCGGCAGGAAGGCGCAGGACAATACGGCCCACGGCCTGGGCGAGGTCGAGATGAAAACTGCTGCCCGGCGCCAGCAATGCGCAGAGCTTGTCGAGCTCAAGCAGGTGGCCGGTGTCGCCATTCGCCAGCGACAAGGCCAGCAGGCTACGGGCTTCCCTGCTAGCGCGCCCGATAAGGTCAAGGTCGAGTTGGCCCTCGGCATCGATCGTGAATCTGCGCACCCGTCGACCGTGTTCTTCGAGATAGTCGGCCACGGCCGAGGTCGACGCGTGCTCGCTACTGGAAACCAGGAGCTGGAGCGCGGGATCCAGGGCCATCGCACCTCGCAGGGCCGTGTTATTGGACTCGGTACCACCGGAAGTAAAAATGATCTCGTCCGGGGCGACGCCGAACAGGGCGGCAGTAGAATCACGAGCCTCTTCGAGCAGCGCGCGGGCGCGCCGGCCCGGCGAGTGCATGCTCGAGGGGTTGCCGCAGTCTTCGCGCAGGAGCTCAGTGACGCGGTCTATTACTTCCGGGCGCATCCTGCAGCCAGCGTTGAAGTCGAAGTAATGGCTCACTTAGCGGCAGGCGACGTCCGTTTTCGTTGCCGACTCCTCTTCTTGTCCTTCAGGATTTTGTATACCATCGCGTCAACGAGCGCTTGCCAGCTGGCTTCGACGACGTTGTGCGAAAGCCCCACCGTACCCCAGCGCGATTCCCTGTCACCGGACTCGATGAACACCCGCACCATGCTCGCTGTGCCGTCAGCGCTGTCGAGCACGCGGACCTTGTAATCGTGAAGCTGCACGTCATCGATCTCGGGATAGAAATTGACGAGCGCCTTTCTGAGAGCACGATCAAGCGCGTTGACCGGGCCGTCGCCGGTGGCGGCCGTGTGTTCTACCTTGCCGTCAGGTCCTTCGATCTTGACTGTCGCCTCAGCGATGGTGGGCTCGGATTCGCCTGGCTTGTCGTCCAAAACGCGATAGCCGAGCAACTTGAAGAACTGCTGCTTGTCCTTCAGGCTTTTTCTCATCAAGAGTTCGAAAGACGCGTCGGCTCCTTCGAACTGAAAACCAATGCTCTCGAGTTCCTTGACCTCCGAGAGCAACTGCTTGAGTTCGTCGGCACGGCCTTCGAGCTCGAGCCCGAACTCCCTGGCCTTGGCCTCGACGTTGCTTCTTCCCGACAGCTCGGAGACGAGGATGCGCTGTCCGTTGCCGACCAGCCGAGGCTCGATGTGCTCATAGGTGAGCGGGTTTCGCTGCACCGCCGACACGTGCATTCCGCCCTTGTGGGCAAAAGCCGAAGCGCCGGTAAACGGGTCGCCGCGATATGGTTCGACGTTGCCGGCTTCGTAGACAAAGTGGGACAGGTCGGTGAATTTCCGTAACTGTGCCGCGCTGACGCAGCGTCGGTTCATCTTGAGCTGCAGGTTGGGCACCACCGTACAGAGGTTGGTGTTGCCGCAGCGCTCACCAATGCCGTTGATAGTCCCCTGCACCTGCACGGCTCCCGCCTCCACACCGGCGAGGGTGTTGGCAGTGGCCAGTCCCGAATCGTCGTGGCAGTGGATACCCAGCGGCACTTCGATTTTGCTCGCCGCGGTCAACCCGCGGGTGATTTGTTCGGGCAATGAACCACCGTTGGTGTCGCAAAGCGCGAGCAGATCGGCCCCACCGTCTGCCGCCGCCTCGAGGCAGGCCCGGGCGTACTCGGGGTTCGCCTTGAAGCCATCGAAGAAGTGCTCAGCGTCGAAGATGACCCTGTCCACTCTCTTTTTGAGAAACGCCATCGTGGTGTGGATGTTTTCCAGGTTGGCCTTGTAAGAAACGCGCAGCGCGTGCTTGACGTGAAAGTCCCAGGTTTTACCGACAATAGTGACGGTAGACGTTCCCGCCTTGAGCAGCAGTTGCAGGCTCTTGTCCGCCGACGGCCGCGTGCCGATGCGGGCGGTCATGCCAAAGGCCACCACGGTGGCCTGGGAAAGCTTGAGCTTCTGGGCGCGGGCAAAATACTCAGCATCCTTCGGGTTGGAGCCCGGGTAGCCGCCCTCGATGCAGGAAATCCCACAGTCGTCGAGGCGACGAGTGATGGCCAGCTTGTCCTCGAGTGTGAAAGACACCCCTTCCCCCTGCGCACCGTCCCGCAGGGTAGTATCGTAGATTTCGATCGTCCGTTTCATCGCATTGGTCCCTACGCGGGCTTGCTTTCGGCCAGCGAGCCGGGGTCTTCGACGAAGGCTTCGTGCAGCAACTTCACCGCCCTGTCGACATCGTCTCTTTCGATAACGACGGAGATCTTGATCTCCGAGGTCGAGATCATCTGGATGTTTACGCCGGCGTCTGACAGCACCTCGAACATACGCGCCGCGACACCGGCGTGGTTGCGCATTCCCAGGCCCACCACCGACACCTTGGCCACAGTGTCGCTGCTGTCGACGCCTCCGGCTCCGACCTTCTCGGCGACCTCCTGGACGAGTTTGGCCGCAGCCGAAAAATCCTCGCCGGAAACCGTGAAAGTGAGATCGGTGTGTCCGTCGGCACTCACGTTCTGGACTATCATGTCAACCACGACGCCCTTCTCGGCGAGCGGGCCGAACAGTGACGCAGCCAGCCCCGGTGTATCGGGTACCAACTTGACGGTAATCTTCGCCTGGTCACGGTCAAACGCGACCCCTGATACCAGAACCTCTTCCATGCCTTCCTCCTCGGGTACAACCCAGGTGCCCTCATCGTCACCAAAACTGGAGCACACCCGTAGCTTGACGCCGTAGCGCTTAGCGCACTCCACTGCTCTTATCTGCAACACCTTCGCGCCGAGCCCGGCCAGCTCGAGCATTTCATCGTAAGAGATCTTTTCCAGCCGCACGGCCTGGTCGCAGGTCCGTGGATCGGTGGTGTAAACACCATCTACATCGGTGCAGATGTCGCAGCTGG
>DBZX01000061.1:29153-34200 GCA_002311335.1 bacterium UBP10_UBA1149 | reverse complement strand
CCGAGGGTGGTTATGTTGTCATCGGAGTCGATGCCCTGGAAACCCGCGACCACTGCCACCTTTCGTTCTTCAAAAGCGCGCTCGATACGCGAAACCTTGATCGACTGGATCCGCGCTTTACCGTGCGCGGAATCAGTGAAGATGCGAACCTGGTGGCCGAGCAGGGATACGGCCGGCACGCCTTGTTCCTTGAGTGCCAGTGACAGCAGCGCACAAGACACTTGCTCGCCGGTTGAAAGCAGCACGTCGAGTTCGCGGGCATCGGGGTCTTCGGACAGCGAGCGGGCCAGTTCCAACAGGCGGTCGGTTTCTCCGCTCATGGCCGAAACGACCACAGCGACGTTGAGCCCCTGTTCCCAGCGGCGTTTTACCCGGGCGGCTACCGCTCGAATGCGGTCGAGATCTCCGAGCGAGGTCCCCCCGTATTTCTGTACTGTTCTTTCTGGCGTGGCCATTATCTTTCGCGCAAGGAAGGCGCGAGCGCTGCCGGCCGCCCGTTCAGCTCACGGCGTCGAGTGCGCGCTGCAGCCCCTGCCCAGCAAATTTAAGTTCAATCGACCTATACTCCGGGTTTTCTACGGCAATTTCAACGGTTACAAGCTTTTGCGGAACAGGACCCCTGTAGAATTCCCACCACTCCACGGCCGCAAGGCCGGCAGCGCCCAGGACGTGTTGCAAGCCGGTTCCGTCGATCGCTTCTTCTATGGCAGCGTCGTCCATGGAGCCGAGGCGATAAAGGTCCGCGTGATGAAAAGGGCCGCTGTCGCCTTCGTAGGACTGCAGGTACACGAAACTCGGGCTCGACACCTCTCGTGGGTCAACCCCCCGACCCTCCGCCAGGCCCCGACAGAACACGGTTTTGCCCGCCCCGAGTCGACCCGACAGGCCAACAACGCAGCCCTCGTCCAGTGCCGAAGCGAGCTTGCGCGCCAGCTCCTCGGTGGCCGCTTCGCTGCCTAAGCGCAGCTGGATCCGCTGCTCACTACTCGTATCCGTACTCATCACCGTTACCGTGCCTTATAGAAGCCATGGCGAGGGGCAGTTCGTTTGCCAGGTCCGACGCCAGGTAGCCGCAGTCCCCGAGTGCAGCCTCCATGCGGTCGCCGGCTAGTCCGTGCAGAAACACGCCGGCCGCGGCTGCCTCGAAGCTGTCCGATATCTGGGCCTGCAGAGTGCCGATCACCCCGGCGAGCACGTCTCCCATCCCGGCACTGGCCATGCCCGGATTTCCCGACAGGTTGAAAGCCGTACGCTCCGCGGTGCAGACAACCGTGGCGGCACCCTTGAGTACCATGACCACGTGGTTGCTGCGGGCGTAGCCGGCTGCCGTCGAAAGCCGGTCGCGTTGTACCTCAGCCACAGAGCTGGCCAGCAGCCGTGCCATCTCACCGGGATGCGGAGTCATGACGGCCGAAGTCGCTCCGTTTCTCGATCTCGCCAGCAATGCTTCGCGTCCCCTGTCACCGGCTTCGGCAAGTACGTTGAGCGCGTCGGCGTCGAGTAGTAGAGGGCCCGCGTAAGAATCTATCAAGGAGAACACCAGGTCGCTTGCTCCCCGACCGGTGCCGAGTCCGGGGCCCAGCACCACCGAATCGTAGTTGCTCATGCCCTCGCGCAGCCCGTCCCACGCACCCTCGGCCAGCTGTCCCCCCTCGTCGGCGAGCTCCCGGGTCATGGTCTCGGCCAGCGCGCCGTCAACGATAGACGCCAGGCTCGAGGGCACGGCCAGGGTCACCAGTCCAGCCCCGCAGCGCAACGCGGCCGTGCCAGCGAGCACCACCGCACCGGATTTACCGCTCGAGCCTCCGACGATGAGGACGTGGCCCAGTTCGCCCTTGTGTATGCTGCGGTGGCGCAGGGGCAAGGTATCACCACAGCGTTCGGCGTCGATTGTTTCGGCGTCGGGCAGCACGCCAGCGAGAGCGGGTTCCAGCAGCCCGATGTCGGCCACGTTGACGCGACCTCCGTGGTTGGGGCCATCGCCGAGGAAGAGCCCGCGCTTGGCGCAACCGAAGGTAACGGTCGTGTCGGCGATGACGGCTACGCCGAGTGGCCTTCCGCTGTCGCTGCAGAGCCCCGAGGGGATGTCGGCGGCTACCACCGGCAGGCCCGACGCGTTGAGCGCGGTTACCAGCTCTGCTGCTTCGCCAGCCAGCTCGCGGTTGAGCCCGGTACCAAAAATTGCGTCTACGACCACCGCGCAGCCATCGGCGCCTTCGTCGGTCAGCAGTTCGAGCGCATCGCCAGCGTCCAGGGTCTCACCGCCGGCGCCTTCCCAGATAGCGAGGTTGTGCTCGGCGCCGCTGCCCGCTCGCGGCCTTCCGCAACAGAGAACCACCACGACACTTCTGCCTGCGGTTTTGAGCAGGCGGGCTGCCACTAATCCGTCGNNCCCCCCCCCCGCCCCCCCCAAAAGAAAAACCCCCCCAAGCCCTTCCCGCCTGGGTTTTAGGGCGGGGGGGCTGCCACTAATCCGTCGCCACCGTTGTTGCCGTTGCCGCAAAGAAACAAGACGGTGGCCGTCTGCCCGGAAATTTCGTTTCCGGCGCGGGGCAGCCAGGCGGCGGCTGTGGCGGCAAGGGCGGCGCCAGCGTTCTCCATAAGCTCAAATGCCGGTATGCCGGCGGCTATCGTAGCCTCTTCTATGGCGGCGGCGGCCGACCTTCCGACGACAGGCCAGGACACTTCAGTTCCTCCCCATGGCGGTGAGCATTTCGCCCACGGCACCCTCGATGCCGAGGAAGATGGCCCTGGCTACGATGCTGTGCCCTATGTTGAGCTCAACCACCCCGGGAAGGGCTGCAACGGCGCCCACGTTGGCCACCGTCAGGCCGTGGCCGGCGTTTACCTGCAGGCCGAGCTCCACGGCGTGCAACGCTGCCCGGCGCAGCAATTCGAGTTCAAGGGCGGCCCGCTCTCCGTTGGCATCGGCGTAGCGCCCGGTGTGAAGTTCTACGGCCGGGGCACCGCTTTCCCTCGCTGCGCTTATTTCGTCGAGGTCGGGGTCGATAAAAAGGCTCACCTTTACGCCTGCATCGGCGAGCCGGGCGAGTCGCGGCGCCAGTTCATTTTCGCGGCCGCGCACGGCCAATCCACCCTCGGTGGTGAGTTCTTCGCGCCGTTCGGGTACCAGGCAGACGTCAGCGGGCTTGAGCGCAGCGGCGATCTCAATCATCTCGTCGGTGGCTGCCATTTCCAGGTTCAGCTTGGTTTTGACCGCCAGCGCCATTTTCGA
The DNA here is from genome assembly GCA_002311335.1 of bacterium UBP10_UBA1149. Taxonomy (GTDB): domain Bacteria; phylum Desulfobacterota; class Binatia; order UBA1149; family UBA1149; genus UBA1149. The sequence goes on along the minus strand of DBZX01000061.1, from coordinate 30,965 downwards.
CACGTCGCTGTCGTTTATGTGTCGGCGATCTTCGCGCAGGTGAATCGTGATGCTGCTGGCACCGGCTCGCTCGGCGGCCAGGGCAGCTTCGACAGGGTCCGGGTAATCAGTTCCTCGGGCCTGGCGTATGGTGGCCACGTGGTCGACGTTTACGCCGAGGCTGACCTCTGCCACCTGCCTTTCTCAACCCAGCCTCGCCTGGATGGCGTCGGCGATGGCACGCGCGTGCTCTTCTACTGCGCTGTGTTCGGCGCCCTCGACCATGACCCGGGCCAGCGCCTGGGTGCCCGAGTAGCGCACAAGCACCCGCCCCTGTTCGCCCAGTGCTTCGCGCGCACTGTCAATGGCCGAACAGATATCCGCCTCTTCGGCGAGGTCACTCTTCTCCTGGACGGCGACGTTTATGAGCACTTGCGGATACCGATTTATGGCGGCGTGGAGTTCCGACAGCGGCTTATCGGCTTCCTGCATGGCCACGAGCACAGACAGCGCTGAGATCATGCCGTCGCCGGTCGTCGTGTTGTCGAGGCAGATCAAGTGTCCCGACTGCTCTCCGCCGAGATTGCAGCCGGTTTCTTTCATCATTTCTACGACGTAACGATCGCCGACGTTGGCGCGCAGCAGCCCGATGCCCTGTTCCTTGAGGTACACCTCGAGCCCGAGGTTGCTCATCACCGTGCCCACCACTGCGTCGCCTCGCAGCAACCCGCTTCGTTTCATATGGGTGGCGAGTATCGCCATCATGCGGTCACCGTCCACCTCGGCACCGAGTTCGTCGACCATGATAACCCTGTCGGCGTCGCCGTCGAGAGCTATGCCCGCGTGGGCGCCCTCGCGCAGGACGCGTTCCCGCAACAGGTCGGTGTACATCGCCCCGCAGCCGTCGTTGATGTTAAAGCCGTCGGGCTGGTCACCAATGGCCACTACCTCGGCGCCGAGCTCCTCGAGTACTGTGGGGGCAACGCGGTAGGCGGCGCCGTTGGCGCAGTCGATCACGAGCCGGAAGCCAGCCAGGGTTCGCTCCCTGGGCACGGCGGACTTCAGAAAAACGTTGTAGCGTCCGTCGGCATCGTCTACTCGCCGGGCTTTTCCAATGGCACCGGCCGTTGGGCGCATGCGGTCGATCTCGCTACCGAGCATGAGTTCTTCGATCAGCGCTTCGTCGGCGTCGGGGAGCTTGAACGCATCGGGTCCGAAGAACTTGATGCCGTTATCTTCAAAGGGGTTATGTGAAGCAGATATCGAGACCCCGGCGTCGGCCCTCATGCTTCGCGTGAGAAACGCTATGCCCGGTGTCGGCATGGGCCCCACGAGCAACACGTCGACGCCCATGGAGGTAAGCCCCGAGGCGAGTGCGGTTTCTATCATGTAGCCAGACACGCGGGTGTCCTTGCCGATGAGAACCTTGTGTTGCCGATCGCCGTCGGTTTGAAAGAATCGGCCTACCGCGCGGCCCAGGCGCAGAACAGTCTCGGGGGTCATGGGTTCTATGTTGGCCACGCCCCTGATACCGTCAGTGCCGAACATGCGGCGGACGCCGCTGTCGTTTTTCTCGCCTGTCATTCAGTGGTCTCCCTTGCCGCCGTAACCGGGTCCCAGCCTGCCGTCATTGTATCGCAGAAACGGGGGCTTGCCGCATCTCCAGCTTCTGCTTCAGCCATCCCTGTGCCTGCGCAGCGCGGCGCCCAGCTTAACGGCCTGCAGGGTAGAGCCCGGGTCGTGGGTCCGGATCAGCTCCACGCCGCTGAAAGCGGCAAGCGCTGCAGCTGCCGCGGTGGCGGTGTCTCGGTCGGAGGCGCGCTCGATGTCGCA
>DBZX01000061.1:0-29040 GCA_002311335.1 bacterium UBP10_UBA1149 | reverse complement strand
TCCAGTTTTTTGCCGAAGCCCAGGCCCGGGTCCACGACAAGCGCGTTCGCGGCTATGCCCGCTTCGACAGCCAATCGACATCTCTCCTCCAGAAAATCGCTCACTTCGGCCACTACCTGTCCGTAGTTCGCCAGGTCCATCATGACTTCGGGCCGGCCGGGACTATGCATCAGCACCAGGCCTGCCCCGGCCTTCGCCACCAGCAAAAACATATCGGCGTCCCAGCGACAGGCTGACACGTCGTTGACGATCGCGGCGCCGCAGTCCAGTGCCTCCCGGGCCACAGCCGCGCGCACGGTATCAATTGAGAAGAGCAGCTTTGCCTGTCGCCCGAGTTCGCGAACTACCGGTAATATCCGCGCGAGTTCTTCGTCCTGGTCCACGGGCGTGGAACCCGGGCGCGTAGACTCACCGCCAACGTCGATTACGTCCGCGCCCAGTTCGACCATTTCAAGAGCGGCGTCGACGGCTTCCTCGGGGCCAGAGAAGCGTCCCCCGTCCGAAAACGAATCAGGTGTCAGGTTGAGAATGCCGAACAGCAGCGGACGGTCGGCCAGGGACAATGGGCCCCTGGCCGTGGCCAGCTCGCGTAGCAGCGGCTCTTCGTCGTTGCTCAATGGACGGCTTTCAGGCTGGTACGGGTGCCGGCTCGGGAACCGCCGGCGGTTCGACTCCGCCTTCCCTGAGAAGCTTCTGGATGTCGTTGTTGTCCAGTACTTCCTTCTCCAGCAAGGCTGCGGCCATCTTGTGCAGGATCGCGAGGTGCTCGTTGAGCAGGGCGCGCGCTTTCTTGTAAGCCCCCGAGAGGATGTTCCTGACCTCGGCGTCTATGTTGCCCGCTGTAGCCTCGGAGTACTCGCGCCGCTGCGTGATATCCATGCCCAGGAATACTTCTTCGTTTGGTGTGCTGTAGGTAACCGGCCCCATGGAATCGCTCATTCCCCACTCGCAGACCATTTTTCGCGCCAACTCGGTTGCCTTCTCAATGTCATTGCTGGCGCCTGTCGTCATATCGTCCATGACAATCTCTTCGGCCACCCTGCCCCCGTAAAGGATGACGAGGTTGTTGTTCAAGTATCGCCGGTTGTAGGAGTGACGGTCTTCGACCGGAATCTGCTGGGTCAGCCCGAGGGACATGCCCCTGGGTATGATGGTGACCTTGTGCACCGGGTCGGCGCCCGGCAACAACGCGGCGATCAGGGCGTGGCCTGACTCGTGGTAAGCCGTGTTGCGTTTGTCTTCTTCGGTCATAACGAGGCTGCGCCTCTCGCTGCCCATGAGAATCTTGTCCTTGGCGAGGTCGAATTGAGACTGGCACACCGCGTCCAGGTTCTCGCGGGCGGCCTGAAGGGCGGCCTCGTTGACCAGGTTCTCAAGATCGGCACCGTTGAAACCCGGCGTGGCGCGTCCGATGACGCTAAGGTCTACGTCGTCGGCCAGCGGGACCTTGCGGGTGTGCACCTTGAGAATTCCGGTCCTGCCACGGACGTCGGGTTGTGGCACGACGATGCGTCGGTCGAAACGTCCAGGGCGCAACAAGGCAGGATCGAGTACGTCTGGTCGGTTGGTAGCTGCCACCAGGATTACGCCTTCGTTTGATTCGAAGCCGTCCATTTCGACCAGCAGCTGGTTGAGGGTCTGTTCCCGTTCGTCGTGCCCACCGCCGAGGCCCGCTCCGCGGTGGCGACCGACCGCGTCTATCTCGTCGATGAAGATAATGCAGGGCGCGTTTTTCTTGCCTTGCACGAAGAGGTCGCGCACGCGCGAAGCCCCTACCCCCACGAACATCTCGACGAAGTCAGAGCCGGAGATCGAGTAAAAGGGCACGTTGGCTTCGCCCGCCACGGCCCGTGCCAACAAGGTCTTGCCGGTGCCCGGCGCGCCGACAAGGAGCACGCCCTTGGGTATGCGACCGCCGAGGCGTGTGTATTTCTTGGGGTCGCGCAGGAAGGCGATGATTTCTTCGAGTTCTTCCTTGGCTTCGTCTATTCCAGCGACGTCGCCAAAGGTTACTTTCTGCTCGTTCTCGTTCAGCAGTCGGGCCCGGCTCTTACCGAAGGACATGGCTTTGCCGCCACCCATTTGCATCTGTCGCATGAAGAAAATCCACACGCCGACCAGCAGCAGCATCGGGAACCATTGCACCAGGAGGATAACGTACCAGGGATCGTTGGCCTGGGGCTTTACCTCGAAGGGCACGTCTACGGCCTTGATCTCGCCAACAGCATCGTCGAGCGGGCCGTAAGTAGTGAACTTGCGGCCGCCATCGATGGTGCCGCTTATCTGGTCTCCCTGCAGGGTAACCTGGTCTATCCTGCCCGCCTGCAGTTCTTCGATGAACTGGCTGTATATGTACTTGTCTTCGGTCTGCTGCTGGCCCTGAAACATGTTGAACAGCAGGACGACCATGAGGCCCAGAACGAGCCAGAGGGCGATGTTACGAGAAAACTGGTTCATATTCTGTGGCTTAATCCTTTTGTTGACCCGGGGCAGCGCCCGGGCACAGGCGCCCGGCTGCTCAAGTCCTCGGCGAAGCTATCACGTGCGTTGACGACCGGCAACAGGCAGAAAGCGCTGATTCGTGCGTGTTTGCGCTCGTAAGCACGAGCCGGCCTGCTCAAAAACCCGGCTTCCGCTTCCAACTCAACAGCAGCGAATCGTCGCTGGAGCCTGGTGCCAGGTCAGGGTCGGCGAGCAATCCTGGCACCCACAGCAAGCTGTCTGACTGCTCCATGACAGGCCAGCCCTCTCTCATGGCTCGCGGCACTTTGAGCTCTCCGAGGAGGTCGCTCACCAGCGCGTGTCCGCCAGTGGCGAGGCGAATGCGGTCTCCATTCCTGTGCGGACGCACGGCAAGGTCGGCACGCAGCAAGTGACTGCGCGATGCGGTCAACGCCTGTTCAAGTATCGATTTTCGCAGGGTCTCTACAACTTTCCGATCTACGGCTATCGACCACTTCCCGGCGGGATCTTCAACGGCCGCGTCGCTGCGCGGGTCGAGTACGAAGTTGAAATCAAGGGTTTTCCCCGACAGCGCGACGCGTCGCAGGTGGCCGTATTCGCGCAGCACCGGCCGCCCCGGCATATCCAGTTCGGCGCTGCCATCGCGCCGGCTGGCGAGTTTTTCCAGCAGCTCCAGTTGGCGCGCAGTCGGGCTCCGTGGCCCGCCGGTCTCAAGCAGCCAGGAACGCAGTACTCTCCAGCGCAGCGCCGGTGGTACGCGGTCGAAGGCGGTGAGGTCAAGAACAGCATCAGCGCCACTTCCGGCAATCCACAACCTGTAGCGCGAGGCCTCGCCTTGCAGGTAGTCGTCTTCCAGCCGCAATCGAGATGCGTCTTCAGCCAGCCGCCGGGCGACGTGTTGACCCACCTCGCGTTCGACGATCGGCAGCACCCGTCCGCGTATCCGGTTGCGGAGAAAGCGGTCGCTGCTGTTACTTGGATCTTCGGCCCACGCGACACCACGGCTCTTGAGAAGCTCGCGCAACGCGCTGCGCCTGATATCGAGCAAGGGCCGGACCACGCGACCGCGGGCGTCGCGCATGCCGCCGAGAGCGCGCAGTCCCCCACCTCGGAACAGGTTCATGAGGATGGTCTCGGCCTGGTCGTCGCTGTTGTGGCCGGTGGCTACCAGTTGCAGTCCTCGTTCGTCGGCGCAGCCAAAAAGCGCCGAATACCGCAGTTCCCGCAGCCGGGCCTCGTTGGCTTCCGCCCCTGCTTTCACGCGCAAGCAGAAAAACGGCAAGCCGGCTACCAGGGCGCGGGCCTCGACCAGTTCGAGTTCTGACTGGACGTCTTCGCGGCAGCCGTGGTCGACAAAAGCGACTTCGAGTTTAAGATCGCACTTGTCGGCAAGCTCCAGCAAGAGCTCCAGCAGCGCCATTGAGTCGCCGCCGCCCGATACCGCCACGAGCACACCCTTGCCCTCCATGTCGGCGCGGCGCGCAGCGGCTTCGACCGTCGGCAATAATCCAAACATCACCTTGTTGTGATTTTCCACGCCTGTACCGACAGCAGTATTCGCCCGCCCCGCTCGCCGTGGCAAGGGCGGTGGGGCTGTGGCAGCATCGTGGACTATGAAAATCTCGATAATGCTTACCGTGTTGCTACTGGCCTCGGCGATGCCGGGAGGCGCCGACGAGCTTGCCACCAGTAATTCCCCGCCTGATATCCAACAGGGAGAGGCAATCAAGCGGGCCGTGAACCGCCTGGCCGAAGCGCTTGCGGAGACCGCCGAGAAGTGGGGAGGCGACGCCGTGGCGTTGCAGGCCAACCTGCTCATCAACAGCCTCAAGGCAGGCGCCGTGCTTTCCACGGAGGTCCAGGTCGTGGGTCCGTCCAGTGTTTACGGGGCAGACTTCCTCCAGATCGACGTAGATACCGGCTTGCTGCTCGACCTGGAAGTCAGCGGTCGCGAGGTCGCCGACGAGCTGCTCTGGGGCTCGGTTCTGCTCCCTTCACTCGAGCGCATGGAGACAGTAGACCTGGATCCAGCCGGCCTGGACGTGGCTTTTGCCTATGAATTACAAGATTTCTCGCAGAACGATCCCCCCTCCCGCCCCGACCTGGCCGGGCCTACTCAAGTCAGGACCCTGCGTTACCGCATCGATTCGGGGCAACTGCGCTCATACGTGTATCGCGAGACTGACGCAGCTGATCTGCGTGCCCTGCTCACCGTAACAGAATAGCCAGACTGCCCTTTTTACTGGCTTTTCTTGCACAGAAAGCCCCAATCGGGGGGGCTTCACCCTTGACACAACTCCATGACAGCTGTCATTGTCGAGCACGCGGAGCCGCTCTCCGCGTCCAAGGGGAACGTCAATGAAAAAAGTCGTTGGTCTAGTTTTTTCTTCAATTATCCTTCTCGCCGCCGGGCAGGCGCAGGCGCTTGATACAAGCGGCCTGCACAGCTGTACCGACGTGGCCGCTCCTACGATCGTGGGGCCTGGGCCTGATGGCGAAAAATGCCACGCGGCCATACTCAAGTCGGTAGGCAAATTTCTCAAGACCAGGGTGGGGGCCGAGAGTAAATGCCTGGCGAAGAACGTGCCGGTTCTCTGTCCGGACGCGAAAGGCCAGAGCAAGATTCAGAAGATTGCGCTCAAGTCCCAGGCCAGCATTGCCAAGGCCTGTGGAGATGACACTGCCCAGGCCGCGCTCGGCGGATTCTACGGAGGGCTGAGCGACGAGAACGTTATCGGCCAGTGCCTGCTGGGCCAGAACGCGGTACTAGCTGACCTTTTCCTCGGCATTACGCATGGTGTGCCGGGAGACATACTCAAGAGCTCTTCGGAGAAATGCGGCAAGACCGCTACCAAGTCGGCCGTGAAGTATCTCACGGGAATAGCCAAGACCACCACCAAGTGCCTGGCCAAAGTGGCCGTAGACGGTGCTACCTGTGTCGGCTCCCGCGTGGGTGGCGCCTGGGTTGACCCCAGCGACGCCAAGGCAGCCAAGGGCTATTCCAAGGCCCGCGAAAAGCTAGCCAAGGGCATAAACAAAAAATGCAGTGATATCCCGGGCAAGCAGTTGGCCGAGGGGACGCTGGGCTTCCTGATCTCGATGCGTTCCTGTCCCGGCACCACTACCACGCAGGGCCTGATCGATTGCCTGTCCTGCACCGGCGAAAACACCTGGCTCGGCATACTGGACCAGGTCTACAACGAATCGGCCGCGGCCGTGGTGGCCGAGGGCGAATCCCTGCAGGCAGCTGTCGACTCGGCGGCTACCGGCGACAAGATCCTCATTCTTTCGGGGACCTACGAAGAGGAGATCTTGATATCGGCTGTTCGTAAATGCTCCGGTGGGGTTGATGATGGCGTGGCATGTTCGACGGACGGTGATTGCACTTCGCCCGGCACCTGCGTGGTCGACCACGCCGATCCTGCTTCGCGCGATGGTCTTGCCCTCGTGGGTTGCGGTGCTGCCACCGACAGTCGCCCGTTGTTGCGGCGGCCTACGGGGGTGGGTCCTTTTGCCAACGGTATCTTTGCCGTCGAGGTCGATGGTCTTGAGTTCCAGAGCCTGGTCACTGAAAACTGGGACGAGAACGGAATTTTCGTCAGCGGCGCCGAAGGGGTCACCTTCCGCGACGTCATAGGCGACGGTGGTACCCCGCCGAACTCGACTTACGGAATCTTTCCGGTGCAGAGCAACAACGTGATCGTAGAAACCTCGGTGGGCCGTAATGTTCGTGACGCGGGAATCTACGTGGGCCAGTCAACCAACGTGTTGATTCGCTACTGTGACGCCTACAATAACCCGGCCGGCATAGAGCTGGAGAACTCGTCTTATGGCGTGGTGCAGAACAACCTCACCTTCGACAACTCGGGCGGTCTGGCCATCTTCAAGTTGCCTGATCTCCCGGTGCAGTTGGTTGTCGATAACGACATCTCCTACAACGTGATGGTCAACAACAACACACCCAACATCGGGGTCGGCCTGGTCGGCAACATCCCGGTGGGTACCGGCATGCTGGTGATATCCGTGCAGGACACGGACTTTCACCACAACCTGTCGCAGAACAACAACTCGGCCGGCTTCATCCTGCTTGACCAGGAAGCCACCAATGTTTTTGCGCCGGGTACGTTCTCGTCGCTGAGCGCTGACCAGGCGCTTTCGGGTAACACCATTACCTATAACGTGACTGGTGGTAACGGGGCTGCTCCCGACCTGCCGCTCCCGGACCTTGCGAAGGATATAATTTACGCTCATGCGGGCGCCGCCGGGTTGAACTGCTTCTATGCAAACATCTTCCCCACCAAGTTTACCGATACGTCTGATTCAGGAGGGTTCCCTGCCTGTCCGTAAAAAGTCGGTTTTTCTGCCGCCTGAGCGGGCGGCAATGACGGCAATTCGCAAGAAGCCGGGAGCAGCACTGCTGTTCCCGGTTTTTTGCGCTTTGCTGTGCGCGCTGCTCTGCCTGCCGTCGTTGGCCGGCGCCCAGATGCCGACGACCACGGCTGATTTTTTCATGCCCGGGACACAGCCACTATCGATCATCGATGGCCTCTCGACTCCCGACGACTGTACTCCCTGCCACTCTGATTACGGTTCTCCCGAGGTCGAACCTTTTCGCAACTGGGAGGGTTCGATGATGGGCCAGGCTGCTCGCGACCCCCTGATGTGGGCCGCAGTGGCCATCGCCAACCAGGACGCCGATAACGCCGGCGAGCCCTGCCTTCGTTGCCATGTGGGCCGGGGCTGGCTGGAAGGCCGTTCGGCGGCCCCCGACGGCAGCATGATGACTGCCGATGACCGTCATGGTGTCCAATGCTCGGTATGTCACCGCATGGTAGACCCGACGCCCGGCCCCGGTGCTCCAGCTGAAGACGCGGCCATACTCGCGGCCCTGACCGAGCCGGTAGTGGTAACCGGCAGCGCGCAGATGGTCATTGACCCGGAGGAACGCCTGCGCGGCCCCTTTGACGTCGAAGCAGACCTTGGTTTCAACCCCCACGCTCCGGCTTCCGAGACCCTGGTGTCACCTTACCACCAGCAATCCGAAATGTGCGGCACCTGTCACAACGTGTATGTCCCGCTCTACAGCAGGGACTTGAGTGGTGAGTACATTGCCAATGCCGTCGACGAACCCGGTGATCCTGCCCTGTCGTTCCCGGAGCAGAACACTTACAGCGAATGGCTGTACAGTGATTACGCTAGCGGGACGGTACACGCGCCGCAGTTCGGCGGCAACAAGACCGAGGTATCGACCTGCCAGGATTGCCACATGCCCGACGTCAGCGGTATTGGCGCCCTGGACGCCGGCAGTCGCGACGACCTCCCCCTGCACCAGTTCCTGGGTGCCAACACCTTTGCCCTTTCCATCATTCCTCATCACCCGGTGTTCGGGCCCGAGGTCGACGCTGAGTTATTGCTCGAAGGCGCCGAACGTAACCGGGATTTCCTGCGCAAGGCCGCCACCGTGACTGCATCCATCGCGGCGGGTCTGCTCACGGTGCGGGTCGAGAACGAAACCGGCCACAAGTTGCCCACCGGCTATCCCGAAGGCCGTCGAATGTGGTTGCACGTGCGCGCTTACGACAAGGACCGCAATGTCGTGTTCGAATCCGGGCGCTACGACTACGCCGAGGCCGAGTTGCCCGGTGTTCACGCGGAGCTGGGCGACCCTGACTACGATGCTTCCCTGCACACATGGGCAGCCCTGCACGCTACCTCCCCGGCGCTTGCCGCCCTCCTGGGCATAGTGCCTGGCACCACCCAGCACCTCACCCTGGCCAACGTGAGGGAGCACGACAATCGCATTCCACCCAGGGGCTGGGTCAAGGCCCAGTACGACGCGGTTGATGCCACGCCGGTGCCCGACGACTATCCCGAGGGGCAGTACTGGGACGACGTCGTCTACCCCGTGGGCGCAGGCGCGGTGAAGGCAGAAGTATCGCTTTATTACCAGACGGCGACGCGTGAATACATAGAGTTTCTCCGTGACGAAAACGTAACCAACGCAGCCGGACCTATACTTTACGACCTCTGGAACACTTACAATCGATCCCTGCCGGTAGAGATGGCGCGGGTCGTGGTAGAGACCGACGAGGATAAGCTCGCACGATGTTCGTTGAATTCGTGGAAAGCAGGCTCGCGTTATTTCAAGAACGCTCTGCGACAATGGCGCAAGTGTTTTTATCTCGAGGCCGGTGGGTTGACCTGCGATGGGCCCTTGCTCTCGGCCAAGGTAGCCACGGCAAGGGCCAAGCTCGAATCCAAGCTGGGCGGTGCCGGTGACAAGTTCTGTGCCGGAGCGGGATTAACTCCCGCCTCGATCGGGCACCCCGGCTGGTGTCCTGCTCCCTGTGCCGATGAGTTGCTGTTCGACGCGAGTGACCTGGCCGACTGCAATCGCTGCCTGGCCGACCAACTCGTCGGTGCGGCCATGGAATCGGCTTACGGCGTGACACCGCCCTCGCTCCCCGCTGCGAGCGGGCCTGGTACTCCCGACGTCTGCCAGAGGGCGCTCGCTTCTGCTTCGACGTCGCTGTCCTGGCGTTGGACAAAAGAGCTCGCGCGCTGTGAGAGGAATAAGCTCAAGAACCCGGGCGGAGGCCCGCTCGACTGCAACACCGACCCCGAGGGGCGCATAGCCCGGGCGGCGGCAAAATCGGCGCGCAAGATCGTCAAGCGCTGTGACGACACGGGTGTGCTACCAGGCTGCGCCTCTGGCAACGACGCGGCAGCGGCGGCGGCCTGTGTTGAGGCCGCGTTCTCGGACCTGGCGCCGGCGATGGTTTCTCCGTCATTTGCGGACCTGAGGCCCTGACATGATCGCACTTTGCAAAAGAGTACTGGCGGGAAAAGTCGCGCTGCTCGCGGTGGCTGTAGCTTTCCTGGTGGCCAGCGTCAGCGGCGTTGAGGCCAGGCCTACCTACTTTGAGACTCTCAAGGCCCGGTATTCCATCGCCGATGAATCTAATCTCGACGCCTGCGGGGTTTGCCATTTAAAGTGGGAAGGAACCGGTGCTCGCAATCTATATGGAGGTTCGGTGCAGCAGCACCTCTACCTGGGCAAGAGCATCGAGCAGTCGCTGGAGGACGTCGAGGCGATAGACAGCGACGGGGATGGGTTCAGCAATCTCGATGAACTCCTGACCTGGGAGACCTTGCCCGGCTACTCCTGCGCTGATTACTTCACAGCTCTCGACGCGCCCAGCGGCTATGATCAGTGGATAACACCCATGGTGGCCACTTGCCTTGAGCCGCTCGACATTCGCTTGTCGCCTTTTTCTATCAGCATGTCGGCCCAGGTGGGCGAGGCCAGCTCCGCGGTGCTGACGGTCTACAACAATGGTTCCAGCCAGGCGCTGACGGTGTCTGATTTCGGCTTCGCGCCGGGAGGCCCGACTGACCTTATTGTGAGCGGACCGGGCCTGCCCTTCGACATCCAGGTGGGCGAATCGGTAGATCTGCAGCTGGATTTCATTCCGCTTTCAGACGTATTCCAGTTCGTTGATCTTGAAGTCAGCAGCAACGACCCCGACGAGCCCGTGGTTTCCATACAGGTGCTGGTACTGGCGACGGTGCGAACCCTGGCACCCCTCGATCAACGGGTGTCCTGCCAGGCACGTACGGCGAGATCATTTTTCCACTACTCGAAGCACTCCATCAAGGAATGGAGTGAGTGTTACACCGACGAGGTCGATGGGCTGGCCTGCGACTCGGGCGCGCGTGACCTCGCCATCGCGAGAGCAGACCTTCGCCTGGACAAGCGGATCGGTGGTAGCGACGATCGCAACTGCGCCGGCAAGGGGCTGACCCCCTACTCTATGAACTGGCAAGCTGAATGCCCTGCGCCCTGCGAAGATATTGAGTTGGTGACGATGTCAGACTCGGCTGATTGCCAGCGTTGTCGCCAGGAGGTGTTCACCGGAGATTTTCTCTCGGGCGTCATCGGCGATCGCCCGCCCGACCTGCCCGCCGCCCTGGCAGGCACTGACTCTGCGAGCCGCTGCCAGCAATTGTTGGCGCGAAAAGTCGCCCGGGCGGTCACCCGTATCGCCAAACTGCTGTCGCGCTGCGAGGTCAAGGCCCTCGCCGCCGGCCTGGAAACCGATTGCCTGGCCGACACGGCTCAAAGCACCGACAAGTTAAGGGCTAAGGTCAACGCTGAGCCGGCGCGCTGTGACGACCAGTCGGGCCTGGGCTACTGCCTGGTAGCGGATCCGCTGGACACTGACTGCCTGGGCGACACGGCCTGGGAAATCGCCATTGACCTCAACGACAGTGCCTTCGGCCGGGACTGACTTTTCCTCGCGGCAAGCCAACGGCCCAAAGGTCGACGGGTCAGGGACACTCCCCCAAGTAACCGTACTTGAAGGAAAAAATGGTGGCGAAGGTGAGACTCGAACTCACGACCTAGGGATTATGAGACCCTCGCTCTAACCGCCTGAGCTACCTCGCCACTGAATCGTGCAGGATGAAAATTGGCTGTTCCGAAGTCAAGCAGCCTTGACCCTACTCGTCTCCCCCCGACAGCACCCGGGCGAGACTGACATCGTTGTTGATGATTTCGAGGGCCGCGGCGTAGGGGTCCTGTTCACCCCTGGCCACGCGCTCGAGTACCGGCGCCAGCGGCGCATCATCGCTGCGCTCGTGGAGACGCCTGACCAGTTCCTCGGTGCAGATTTCAATTACTTCTTCACGCAGGCGTTGTCCGCGATTGCGGCTCCGTTCCTCGTCTCCGGGGCGTTCATGATGGGCCAGGCAGCCGTTGAGGATTTCCTCTGTCCCCTTGCCGTTGTGGGCTTCGGTGAGCAGAACCGGAACTTCCCAGGTGTCTTCCCCACCGCTTCCGGCTCTCAGCGAGAGCATGGTCTGCAGTTCGGTCTTCATGCGCACCGCGCCTTCACGGTCCGCCTTGTTGACCACGAAGAGGTCGGCGATTTCGAGCAGGCCGGCTTTCATGACCTGCACCGTGTCCCCGGACTCGGGCACAAGCACCACGGCCACCGTGTCGGCTACTTCCATGATGTCGAGTTCGGTCTGCCCTACCCCGACGGTTTCGATGATGACCACGTCCTTGCCGTAGGCGCCGAAGATACGTGCGACGTCTCGGCCGGCCCTCGCCAGTCCACCGTGGCTACCGCGCGTGGAGAGGCTGCGAATGAACACCTCGGGGTCGAGAAAGTGATCCTGCATGCGAATGCGGTCGCCCAGTACCGAGCCGCCGGAAAAAGGGCTCGACGGGTCAATCGCAACTACCCCTACCGACTGGTCCCTCGCCCTCAGGTGTTGGACCAGGCAGCTGGTGATGGTTGATTTGCCCGCCCCCGGCGGACCCGTGATTCCTATGATGAAGGTGTCGCTGCAGCGCGCGTAGACCCTCGACATTATAGCGGCCGTGTCGCTGCCGCGGTTTTCGACCGCTGTTATCAGGCGCGCAAGGGCAACCCTGTCGCCTTCGAGCATGGCGCTGGTAAGAGCCTGGCCGTCGCGTTCATTCTTTTTCATATGGAGCCGAGCCGTGTAAGCGGGTCGCAACAGCGGCGCTCAGTTGCCGCGATACAACGGCGGGATCAAGGGCCGAAGTGCCGTGAGATTCGAGGCTGGTCACCCGCTCGCCTTCAACGCCGCAGGTGACAATAACCTCAAATCCACTGACATCCAAGCCGACGTTGAGAGCCACGCCGTGGTAGCTTACTCCCCTGCTCACCCTGAGGCCCAGCGACGCAATTTTGCCCAGCTGCGTCCATATGCCCGGCGAACCATCACGGCGCTCAGCGTCTACGCCGTAGCCTTGCAGCACTTCGATCACCGCCGACTCGAGCAGGCACACCCAGGCGGCTACGCCCATCTTCAGCTCGGACAACGATACCACGGGGTAGACCACGGCCTGTCCCGGGCCGTGCCAGGTGGCCCTGCCGCCGCGGTCGCTGCGCTGCAGCGATATACCCCTCGACTGCAGCTGTTTGCTGTCCAGCAGCAGGTCACCCATGGGGGCGTGTCGACCCAGGGTGATGGTTGGTGGATGCGCGACCCTGACAATCGTGTCGCAACAGTGGCCTGCCGCTCGGCGACCGGCGAGCGCGCGTTGTCGCTTCATGGCAACGGCGTAGTCGAGCCTCCCCCAGTCCTGCTCACGGCAGCCGTTTTTGTTTGATTTCACCGCTCAAACCTAGCGCGGCCGTTTCTGCCTCTCAAGCGGTGCTGTTGGCCCGTCCGGGCCTTGGTATAAACCCGCCCGAGAGGCTAATATTACCCTGTGCAACGCAGGTCATCCCGGGTACTGGCGCTGGGCGTCGCGTTTTTCCTCCTCGGAGCGGGCAACTGGTGGATGGGTCTTTCCAAGGTATCCCAGTACGGCGATGACATTGCCGCGGTACGGGCGCTCAACCCGGCCGTACGGGTCACTGCTACCGACACCGCGTCTCTGCTGCACGATTCGGACGAAAGCGACGCGGTATACGAGAACGCCCTGGGCAAACGTGAGCAGTACAGGGTAGTCGCCAGTGGCGGCAAGTTATTCGTGCTTCTCGGGCTACTGCTCTCCTCGGCAGCCTTGCTTCGCCGCTGGCTGGTGCCTGTACGTTAGTGTGCGGGCAATCGTAGAACCCTCGACCTCGCGGATGTCCCCAAAAAACAACACCTGAACGGTGTCTTACTGTCGCGGCCCTATTGCCGTGTACAGCTTTGGACTGTATCTTGTCTCTAGGGCGGCATCTTGGGGCCGCTGGGTGTTGCCGACAGGCTGGTCGGTAAACCGCTGAGGGGTCTGGGTGGGCGTAGAGCTGAAAGCAGCAGCGGCGTTAGTCGCAAGCAGGGAGGAACGCGGGTGACCGCGGTCAGCGCACTCCCCCTTGCAGCGGCGGCATTCCACCTGTTCCTGGGCGTGCTTGTCTTCGCGCGTCGGCCCGGCCGGCTTCTTCACCAGCTTTTCTTTGCCTTCTGCCTGGCGATGGTAATAGCCAACGTGGGCGCCTTTGCCCTTACGCGGCCGCTTTCCGAACTCGCGGCCAGGGCCTGGTCGGAACAGCTCCTGCTGGGAACCATCCTGGCGCCGTTGCTTTTTCTCCACACGGTACGGCTGCTTTTCGGCACGCCCGAAAAACCGACGCTCTACGCTGCTTACGCGGGGGCGATCGCGTTGGTTGCCTCTACCTACGCCGCGGCCACCGTGGGTGGTGTGCAGGCGGTGACCGCCGGCAGCGGCGAAGTTCGCTGGATCCTGGTGGCCGGCCCCATGGGCGGCCTGGTTCCCGTCTACGTGATGCTGGTGGTCGCCGTGTTGTTTCTCTCGCTGCATACTGCCGCTGGTGAAAACGTGGGCCTCAAGCGCAACCAGGCCCGCTACCTGCGCCTCGGGGCCGGCCTGGCCTGGGTTTGTGCTGCGCATGGCTTTTTGCGCTTTTCAGCGCCGGCAGACTGGACCGCGTCCTGGGCTTCTGGCTACCTCGTGGGTTCTACGGGCAGCATCGCCTTGGCGTGGTTGATGTCATTTGCGTTTTTTCGCCATCGCTTGATGGACCTCGACCAGGCTCTCGCGCGAACTCTTGCCAACTCGGCGGTGCTGGCCGCGGTGGGCTCCGTCTGCTGGGTGCTGCTCGCGCTGGGCCAGGAAGCGAGCTTCGGCCAGGTATCACCGCGGTTCTCGCTGCTCGCGTGCGGACTGCTGGTGGGCGGCATTCTCCTCTACCCCCGCCTCTCGGAACGCGCGGGCAGTCGTATCGAGAAGTCGCTGCTCGACGGTGGTCGCGGACATCGCGACGCTGTCATGGAATTGAGCCGGGAGCTTTGCTTGCTTCGCGACACCGATGAGATGGTGTCGCGAGTTGCCCGGACCCTGGCGTCGAGGCACGGCGTGGCTTCCTGCGCGATCTACCTGGAGAAAGGCAAGGGACACTACGTCCTCCACGGGGCTCGGCCTCACGGGGGACACTGGCCCGAGGAATTGGAGACCGGCAACCCGGTGGCAGGCTGGGCGTTGTCATTGCGCGCCCCGGCTGTGCGCGAAGAAGCCGAACAAGCCGCCGCGCCGCTGTCACTGGCTGCGCAGGGCTGTGTCGAAATGGAACGCCACGAGAGTGACGTGGTCGTGCCGCTGGTCGCGCGTGAACAGTTCGTGGGCTTGATGCTGCTCGGTCCGCGACGCGACGCGCGGATATTTTCTCGCCACGACCTCGAGCTGCTCGACGCCCTGGCCGGGCAACTGGCGGTGGCCGTTCTCAGCGTCCGCTTGAACGAAGCACTGGCGCGCAGCAACGAGGTGTTGCAGCACTCCGAGCGTTTGGCCACCATCGGCACGATGGCCGCCGTACTCGCGCACGAAATTCGCAACCCGCTGGTTTCGATACGAACCTTTACGCAGCTTCTGCCCGAACGTTACCTCGACGAAGAGTACAGGGAATCCTTTCTCAACCTGGCGTTATCCGAGGTCGATCGCATCACCGCCCTGGTGAACGAGCTTCTTACTTTTGCTCGCCCGGCCACGCACGAGCGAAACCCGCTGAACCTTGACGAGCTGGTCGAACGGGTAGCGACGTTGCTGGAAAGCCACGCGAGAAAGAGCGGGGTCTCGCTCAGTATCGAAACCGACGCGTCAATTCCTCCCATTATCGCCGACGAGGATAAGATCAACCAGGTCCTCGTCAACATAGTCCACAACGCGATACAGGCCTGCGAAAACAGGAACAAGGGCCGTGTCACGGTGAGTACCGGGCGTGGGTGGATCAACGGCTCCGAAGCAGCCACGCTTACGATCTCTGACGATGGCTGCGGCATGAGCGAAGAGCAGGTCGAGCAGGCCTTCGAACCGTTTTTTACCACCAGGTCAGAGGGCACCGGGCTCGGACTCGCGATCGCCAGGCAGCTGGTACTCAATCACGGTGGCTCGGTCGCCGTCGACAGCACGCCCGGCAAGGGTACGACCTTTACCATAACCCTGCCTGTCGATTCGCCGGCTCTCGAACAGGCAGCCGACAACTTTTATGCCGAGGGCCTCATCCATGCCTGAGCTGCTGCTCCTGGACTCCCCCGGGCGTTTCGTGGTTGCCGTAGAGGAAGTACTGCCCGAGGGCTGGACGTTGCGCAGATCAGCCGATCCGGCCGCTTCAGCGGACGCCGACGCTGTGGTGGTCAATTGCTGTGACTCTGCCGCTGTCGAGATCACCAGCTCGGCGCCGTTGCTGCTTCTGGTTGATAGCGCAGCCCGGGGCAGCTCGCTGGAAGGCCCGGGTCGGGAAGTGCTGCTGCACCCCTTTCCCCTCTTTGAGTTGAGCGCGGCCGTGACCAGGCTTTGCTCAGGTGGCCGCGTTGGCGAAGAGACAGCACCAGCCGCGTGGCTGTCTTTTCCCTGGATTCCGGCCCACGCCGAACCCGTCCTCAAGCAAGCCGCTGCCGGCCAGGTCCCGCTCGTGCTGGTGGGAGAACCCGGTGTAGGTAAAGAAAACGTGGCCGCGGCGTTGGCTGCTTTACGAGGACCCGACAGCGAGTTCAGCGTCGTCACGGCCGCTTCAGACGCGGCCGGTCTGATCGCAGCTTGCGAGCGGGGTGTGGTCTACCTGCCCGATATCGAGCGGCGCAGCCACGCAGAACAAGAACAACTGGCGGTCCTGCTGGCGGTTTCAGGCTTGGGCGTGGTCGCCGGCATGGCCGAGAGCCCTGAGAGCCTCGCTACCGACGGCCGACTCGCAATGGCACTTTACTACAGAGTGGCTGGGCTCACGGCCCTGCTGCCTCCGCTCAGGGAGCAGACCTTCTGTATACCGGAGCTCGCGCGGGCAATGCTCGCCGCTTTTGAGAATTCCGGCGGCGCTCCCTTCGGCCTGGCTGCATCGGCTGCCGAACGCCTGCAGGCTTACGCCTGGCCGGGCAACACTACCGAGCTCGAAGTCGTGCTGCGCAGGAGTCGTGCGTTGTTGCTCTGCGAGCCCGGCGGGCGTCGTGAGCTGGAGGCCGAAGACATCGTGTTCGGAGTCGAGCGCGCGATCCGTCCGACCTTGCAGTCGATTCCCGCTCCGGCCCGCGTCGACGCGGAAAGTGTTGGCGGTAGCGATATCGGCGAATCTCTACCCTTGGAACAGCTGCTTGCACACCTGGCCCATGACCTGCGAAATCCGCTGACGACACTTAAAACCTTCAGTTCGATTGCGCCCGAAGACAACGAACTCGCGCGCCTGGCCAGGGGGGCCTGTGATCGCTTGAGCGACATCGTTGACACGCTGGTCGAGTACGAAGGGTTTTCGCTTCCCGACCCGATAACGGCTGACGTGGCTGAGTTGTTTGAGCACGCGCTCGTCGACCGGGGCGACGAGGCCCGCGCAGCGGTACACATCGATCTGCCGCGGGGCTGGCGCGTAGAGGCCGACCTGCAACAGCTCTGTTTTGCCATCGATTGCATCGTGGACGCCGTTGTTGAAACCCTGCCGCGCGGCTCCGCGGCAATGGTGACCGTAAGCGACGAGGGAGCGATGGTGGTCGACGTACCGGGTGGTTCAGGGCAGCTCGCGGCCCTGGCTGGCATGACTTCGGGAGGTGGCCCGCCGGCTTCGTGGCGACTGGCGCTGGCCCGTGAACTGAGCAGGCGTAACGGGGGTGACCTCGGTGTGACCAATACCAAGGATGGATCAAGGCTGACGTGGAAACTGCCAAGGGCGGTGGAGGATGAGGTAGATGACAGGCAAACCGGTAGTTCTGATAGTTGATGACGAGGCTGGCGTACGCGAATCGGTGCGCATGGTACTCAAGGACGATTGGGAGACGGTGACCCAGCCCTGTGGCGAAGACGCCATCGAGTGGTTGAAAGAAAACAGCCCCGCCCTCGCCTTTCTTGACATACTCATGCCGGGTATCGACGGGCTCGAAGTACTCGAGCACATTCGCGAGGGCGATAGCGAGCTGCCCGTGGTCATGTTGACGGCCACGAAGACGGTGCGCACGGCGGTGAAGGCCATGAAACTGGGAGCCTTTGACTACATCACCAAGCCCTTCGATGTGGACGAGCTACGCATGGTTGCCTCGCGTGCGATCAAAAATGCCGATCTGCTTCGCGAGGTTGATCAGCTTCGCAGTGAAGTTGGTTCTCAATACTCCGTGGACAACATGATAGGCGAATCATCCCTGATGCAGGACGTCTTCAATACCGTGGGGCGAGTGGCCCCGCTCAAGACCACGGTGCTCATCAGCGGCGAGTCGGGCACCGGCAAAGAACTCATCGCCAAGGCCATTCATTACAACAGCCCGCGGGCCAGTGAGACCCTGGTCACCATAAATTGCGCGGCGATTCCCGACAACCTGCTCGAGAGCGAACTGTTCGGTCACGAGAAAGGTTCGTTCACCGACGCGTCGGCAAAAAAGATCGGCCAGTTCGAAATCGCTGACAAGGGCACCCTGTTCCTTGACGAAATCGGCGAGATGAGCCCGTCCTTGCAAGCCAAGTTACTGAGGGTGCTCGAAGAAGGCGAGATCATGCGGGTAGGCGGCTCGGGCCCCTTGCAAGTGGACGTGCGCGTGGTTGCGGCCACCCACAGGGACCTTCGCAAGCTCATAGAAGAGGGCACCTTCAGGGCCGACCTCTTCTACCGATTGAACGTGGTCACGGTCACCCTTCCTCCCCTGCGCGACAGGCCAGAAGACATTCCGCTGCTGATTCGCCACTTTGTCGAAAAGAAAACCAAAGAGCACGGTCTGCCCCCGCGGACCCTGGGCCAGGATACAGTAGAACAACTGCTCGGCTATCCCTGGCCGGGTAACGTGCGCGAACTGGAGAACGTGATCGAGAGAACCCTCGTGCTGGCGCCGGACTGCGATGAGATCGGGGTCAACAGCCTGCCGCCTGATATGACGGCGGGGCCGTCTACGGCGGGACCGGGCACGCGGCAGATGGTGCTCGATGGACGCAAGAGCCTCGATCTCGCCGTCGACGAGTTTGAAAAGGACATCATCGAAGAGGCCCTGAGCCGGGCCCGGCACAACCAGACCCGGGCCGCGCGGACCCTGGGCACGACCAGGCGGATTCTGAAATACCGCATGGATAAGCTCGGCATAGAGCAGCCCGAGGCGTAGTAGTTGCCGCTCGGCCCCCGGCAGGGCTTTCGGGGTTGGGCAAGAGCAGTGGATTGCTCTACTATCAGCGATAGAAATGGTCGGCAATCCTTTAGACAGGGCACTCGCCAGGGCCCGCGCTTTCGAGCGCCTGGGCGACGACGATGCTTATGCCCTTCTGCACGCGGGCAGTCCCCGCGGGGTTGCTGACGGCGACCGCGAATGGTCTCTGACCGAAGAGATCTGTGAGCTGGCCTGCCGGCAACGTGACCGTGATCGCGACCGCGTGCTCACCTGGTCGCCCAAGGTTTTTCTCCCTGTGACCAATCTCTGTCGGGACAGGTGTACCTACTGCACCTTTCGCCGGGATCCCGGTGAGGCAGGCGAATGGACCATGACCCCTGACGAGATCCGCCAGTGGTCTGAACGGGGTAAAGAAGCCGGCTGCATAGAAGCCCTCATGTGCCTTGGCGACAAACCCGAGATTGCATTCCGCGGGTTCAGTGCCGAGCTCGAACGATGGGGAGCCGCGAGCACGGCGGAGTACGTGGGACTTGCCTGCTCGCTGGCCCTCGAAGCCGATCTGCTGCCGCACACCAACGCGGGGCTGCTCTCGCACGATGAGATGCGCAACTTGCGACCGGTCAACGTGAGCTTCGGTTTGATGCTCGAGAATGTCAGCCCCCGCTTGCGCGCACGCGGAATGCCCCACCAGTACGCGCCTGACAAGGACCCGGCGGCAAGGGTCAGCATGATCGCCGACGCGGGCAAGCTCCGGATACCCTTCACCAGCGGCCTACTCGTGGGCATAGGTGAAACCGAGGCTGAAAGAATCGCGAGCCTGCTCGAATTGCGCCGATTACACGAGCAGTACGGCCACCTGCAGGAAGTCATCATTCAGAACTTCAGGCACAAGGACTCTACGCCGATGAGCGGATTTCCGGAGCCGACAGAAGACGAGTTCATACGCTGCGTGGCGATCGCCCGGCTGCTGCTGGGACCAGCGATGAACATACAGGCACCGCCCAACCTCAGCCCTCACGGGCACGCGCGCCTGGTTAATGCCGGCATCAACGATTGGGGTGGCATCTCGCCGGTGACAGCGGACTACGTTAATCCCGGCGACCCCTGGCCTCATCTCGAAGACCTGGCGCAGACCTGTTCCGGGCTTGGTTTCGAACTCGAGCCCCGCTTGCCGGTTTATCCCGAGTACGTGAACGACGAATTCCTGGACCCAGACATGCGACTGGCGGTTGAACGCTTTGCGGACCTGCCCGCGGCGGTCGCGGCCCAGGGAGGGGCAGCCCTATGAGTTACCAGACCGAACAGTCACCTGAAAGAGTCGAACACTTGTTTGTAGACCAGCGGGATCTCGAAACCCGCCTGGCGGCCACTTCACCCGACCTTGCTGCCATCCTCGAGCGTTCGCTGGCCGGCCGAGCGCCGACCGTAGACGAGGCCACTGAGCTGTTCGCTTTGCAGGGCGATTCGCTGGCCGCCCTCGTGGGAGTCGCCGACGAGCTCAGGCGGCGCGCGGTAGGCGATACGGTGACCTACGTCATCAACCGTAACGTGAACTGGACTAACGTTTGTTTCGTGGGCTGCAAGTTCTGCTCCTTCGCCCACCTCAAGAACAGTCCCCAGGCTTACGACCGCGATGTCTCTGACGTTCTCCACCGTATCGGCGAGGGCGTGGCGCTGGGGGCTACCGAGGTGTGCATGCAGGGTGGGCTCAACCCGGCTATGCCCGACGACGGCTACCTGCAACTGCTCCGAGCGGTGCGCGAGGCCTATCCCGACCTTCATATTCACGCGTTTTCGCCGATGGAGATCCAGTACGGCGCCCATCGAATGAAAATGGCCTACCGCCCGTATCTCGAGCTACTGCTCGAAACGGGTTTGAACACCATGCCCGGTACCGCGGCGGAAATTTTTGACCCGGAGATTCGCAAGATACTTACCCACGACAAGCTCGACACCGCCAGTTGGATAGAGATCGTGACTACCGCCCACGAGGTGGGTTTGCCTACGACCTCGACCATGCTCTACGGTCACCTGGAAACACCACGGCACATGGCCGAACACATTGAAGTGCTGCGCAGCATCCAGCGCAACACCGGTGGACTCAGCGAGTTCGTGCCATTGCGTTTTATCTGGCAGAACACTCAGCTTTACGCCGAGGGGCTGGTATCCCCGGTGCCACAGGGGCGTCTCGATATAGCAGTGTACGCAACCAGCCGGCTGATGCTGGACGGGCTGGTTGATAACCTGCAGAGTTCCTGGGTCAAGCTCGGTCGCGAGTTGGCAACCCTGAGTCTGGACGCGGGTTGCAATGATGTTGGCGGCACGCTGATGGAAGAGAGCATCTCGCGCGAAGCGGGTGCGGATTCGGGAGAGTACACTTCGGCCGAAGAACTCAGGAGCATGATCATGTCGCGGGGAAGAGAGCCCCGGCAACGCAACACCCTGTACGACCTGTTGGATGAGAGCGATGATGGACACCTTGCCGGCCAACCCACGAATCACCCTGCTGGCGGGTGGAGTGGGAGCCTGCCGACTCCTTAGGGGACTCGCCGAAGTCGTTGATCCCCGCAGGTTGAGAGTGATCGTCAACACGGGAGACGACGAGAGCTTTTATGGACTGCAGGTATCTCCCGATCTCGACACGGTGGCTTATACACTGGCCGGGCTTGCCCCGATCAAGAGGGGCTGGGGTATACGCGGCGATACCCGGAATGCCCTGCCCTGGCTGGGTCGTTATTTCGGTGACCAGTGGTTCTCGCTTGGCGATCAGGACCTCGCCCTTCACATTTACCGTAGCCATTTGTTGAGAGAAGGCTCCTCTCTTGCCCAGGCCACCCGGCTAGTCTGCACACAACTGGGTATCAGAACCTCGGTATTGCCCATGAGCGACGACCCGGTGCGCACCGTGCTCAGGTCGGGTAGACGCCGCTTAGCCTTCCAGGAGTGGTTCGTCAAGCAAGGCGCGCGCCCGAGGGTGGACGGCATCACTTACCAGGGCGCGTCCGCGGCCAGCATGGCGCCCGGGGTGAGCGAGGCCCTGGCATCGGCCGACAGGGTGATCATCGCTCCCAGTAACCCCTACGTGAGCATTGCGCCCATGCTTGCGATTCCGGGCCTGCGGCCGGCGTTGGCCGCCGTATGCCACAAGACCATCGCGGTCAGTCCCCTGGTTAATGGTCGGGCCGTGAAGGGCCCCCTGGTCGCTATGATGAAAAGCCTGGGTACAGGTCGAGGAAGCGCTGGCATAGCCGACTTCTACGAGGGCCTCGCGGCGTCGCTGGTCGTTTCGCCAGGTGACGCGCCAAAGCGGCGTAAAGCCGCCTGGCCCCGCCTGCTTGAGCGCAACACCCTGCTGGATAGTAAGCGGCGTTCGCTGGCGCTCGCGCGTTTTCTCTTGAAGATCCCGCTCGGTGGGACGGACAGCTGAAATGGTAACCATGTTGATACCCATCGAGGGGGTCCCCATGGTCCTGCCTGGGAACGATCTCGCCGCCTTGCTCATCGAGGCTATCGACAAGCAGAAGGTCGGCGTAAAGTCCGGCGATATCCTGGTCGTATGCCAGAAGGTCGTGTCACGGGCCGAAGGAAGAGTACGCAAACTATCAGAGGTGGAGCCCTCGGCCGAGGCCCTCGAGTTTGCCAATGTGCACGATAAAGACCCGGCCGTCATAGAGCTGGCGCTGCTCGAAGCGAGCGAAATCCTGCGAAAGAAAGACGGGCATCTCATCACTCGCACCGGTCCCGGCTTTGTTGCCGCCAACTCGGGCGTTGACTGCTCGAACCAGGCCGCCGAGGGCGAAGCCACCCTGCTGCCCGAAGACTCGGACAAGTCGGCGCTCGGGCTGATGTCGCGACTCGCTGCCCACTACGAAGCGCAGGTTGGCGTGATCATTTCGGACACCTTCGGCCGCGCCTGGAGATTGGGGCAGATCGACCTGGCCATAGGCTGCGCGGGTCTGTTGCCCATCGACGACAGGGAAGGCGGCCGTGACTGGGCAGGAAGAACCCTCGAGCACACATGCCTCGCGGTTGCCGACCAGCTGGCTGCCGCAGCCGGCATTGCCATGAAAAAAGACGCGGGAGTGCCCGCCGTACTGGTGCGAGGTAGCGGCGCCGAGCTGGGTGACGGCAGCGCCGTTGAACTCCTTCGGCCGCCCGAGGACGACCTGTTCACCTGAACGCGGCAGGGGCGCTGATGGACTCTGCTAACTTACGCACCATCGGGCGTGGACTTCGTGTGGCCTTCGGACTCTAATGAAGCGTGGGTACACAACCGGCAGCGGGGGGAACAGTCGCAGTGGAATCGACGATCAAAACAAGCAGCGCGCGCGAGCGTAAACAAAAAACCGAACAACTCTCCAGCATGGTTTGCGAGCTCAACGAGGTGCGCATGAGGCTGGACTCCCTGGTCAACAGGATCGAGAGCCTCCACGGCAACTCTGATGACGAGAGTCTCAACGCGCTGCGGGCCACCGTCGACCGGCACTGCGAGCGCATGCGAGACAAATTGGTTCGGCGTATGCCGGCCTGAAATTGGTCTCTTATTTCTGGAGACATTTTTTTTCACTGCTGCTGGGTTTCGTAGCCCTTTCGCAGTGGGCTTGTGCCTGGTGGTTGATCTCGTGGTCGCTCGGCCCACAATTCACAGGCAGTTGGTTGTTGCACCTGGCCGCACCACTGGGTTTTTACTTCGTTAACCGCTCGCTGTTGTCGTTCCCGCCGCGCAGCAATATCACTGCGTGGATAAAACGAGCCTGGACAGGGCTGGCGTTCAGCTCGATCTTCGCTTCCTTGTTCCTCGTTTTCGCGTGGGTCGTGAGTTCGCTTAGCGGTGTTGTCCTATACGCGCTCGGAGCATCGGCTACGCTGGCGCTTTCGCCAGGGGCGCTCGAACTTGCTGGACAACTGACCACCGCGGGGCTGCTGGCGGTATTCGCGGCCATGGCCTGGGGTTACACTCGTGGGCAGGCCGAGCTGCACATCAACGAGATTTCAGTCACGGTTCCCGACCTGGCCGCTGCTCTTGAGGGCCTACGCCTGGTGCAAATCAGTGATATCCACCTCGGCCGCTTCATGTCGGCTGAGCGCATCAGCCGTTACGTTTCGATCGTAAACGCTCTTGAGCCCGACCTCCTGTGTATTACAGGTGACATCACCGATGGTCTCGACCATGCCCCGCAGACTTTTCCCGCACTCGGTGGTCTCCGCGCCCGCCATGGTGTTTACGCCATACTGGGCAATCATGATCAGGCGACCGGCGGAGATGCCGTGACGGCCGCCCTCCACTCCTGGACCGACTTCGAGGTCTTGCGCGACAGGGGCACAGTGGTGGATGTTGGCGGGGCCAGGCTGCACCTGATTGGTCTCGATGATCGTGGCAAAGACTGGGCCAGGGGCTTGTTGAAGGACCCGGTCCTCGACGAACTCGCAGCCGCGCTGCCTGCCGGGGAGCCCAGTGTTCTTCTCGCACATCGCCCCGACTTGTTTCCCCAGGCGGCCGAGCTGGGCCTCAATCTCGTCCTGGCGGGTCACACCCATGGCGGGCAATTGTCACTGCCTCTGCCCGGGCGGGTGCGGCTATCCATGGCGCGTTTCATGACCAGATACCCACGCGGTACTTACTACAGCGGCGAGTCCTGCCTGCACGTGAACCGGGGCCTGGGGATGACCGGGCAGCCGGTACGCATCGCGACCCCAAGGGAGATCACCGTGATCACGCTGTCCCGTCACCCACTCAGTTGAGGCAGACCCGACTTCGTGGGTTTGAAGCGGCGAGGGACTCGGCCTAAAAAAGGTGTATGACCGAAGGACTTAGACACGACTGGACGGTGGCCGAAGCCCGTGAGATACACGACACGCCCCTGAGCGAGCTGCTCTACCTGGCCCAGGGCGTACACCGCCGGCACCACGACCCCAAGCAGGTACAGCTCTGTTCGCTGCTTTCAATCAAGACGGGCGGTTGCCCTGAGGACTGTGCCTACTGTCCCCAGAGCGCTCGCTACGAGGCCGACGTTGAGATCGAGGCGCTGATCGACGTAGAAACTGTCCTGGCCTCGGCATCGGAGGCCAGGGACGCCGGCGCAACCCGTTTCTGCATGGGAGCCGCGTGGCGCGACGTACGTTCGGGCAGCCAGTTCGACTCGGTTCTCGACATGGTGCGTGGGGTCAACTCCCTCGGCATGGAGAGCTGCGTGACCCTGGGCATGATCAACGCCGAGCAGGCGGGAGCGCTCAAGGATGCCGGACTTACGGCCTACAACCACAACATCGACACTTCCCGCGAGTACTACGACAAGATAATCACGACCCGCAACTTTGATGAACGACTCGAAACACTCGCCCACGTTCGCGAGGCCGGCATTACCGTGTGTTGCGGCGGTATCATCGGGATGGGCGAAAGCATCAACGATCGCTGCGCCATGCTGGTCGAACTGGCCAACCTGCCCAGGCATCCGGAGAGTGTTCCGGTAAACGCGCTGGTGCCAGTGAAGGGCACGCCTCTGGGCGACCGCGAACCGGTTGAAGCGTTGGAGTTGGTGCGCATGGTGGCCTGCGCCAGGGTGATGATGCCGGCCTCAGTGGTCAGGCTGTCAGCAGGCCGCAGCCGCCTCTCCGAGGAAGCCCAGATGTTGTGCTTCATGGCGGGCGCGAATTCGATTTTCTTTGGCGAGAAACTGCTGACCACTGGCAATCCCGACACCGACGCTGACCGCCGCCTGCTTGAACAGGCTGGCCTGACTGCAGCGAGTATCAACGCCGAAGCTGAAACAGCCTGACGCGCGGGCGCTACCCCCCGGGTTTCTGCTTGCAAGAGGCCTAACCCTGTCCCACATTAGGCCCCATGAAAGCTGAAGAAATCCGGGCACTGGTCCAGGCCCTGGCTGAACAGCAGGGGCTCAATTTCAAGGCGGTAGATTCAGAACTGGGCGAAGAAGGCTGGGAGCGCTTGGCCGCGGCGATGGAGAACCCCCTGTCGGCCCAGCACTTAACCGACTCCATGGCGGCCGAGCCCGGATCGCTGCAGGCCGGACAGGCTGCGACTGATTTCACTCTTGCTCGACTCAACGACAAGGACGGCCCCCCGGTTACTCTCTCAGATCATTTCGGCAAACGGCCGGTCGCGCTGGTTTTTGGCAGTTACACTTGACCGCCCTTCCGGTACCAGGCTGGTGCCGTTAACGATATCTACCGCCGCTGGAAAGACCAGGTCGATTTTTATGTTGTTTACATCAAGGAAATTCACCCCAGCGATGGCTGGCAGGTGGACGAGAACCTTAGCGATGGCGTAGTCTTTGCCCAACCCACGAACATCGAGCAGAGGATAGACGCCGGCCAGGCGTGCATGTTGCGAACCGCTCTTGAGCCGCCAGCCCTCGTTGATGGCATGGACAATGCCGTTTCCAGCGCGTGGAACGCGATTCCCGAACGACTGGTGCTGGTCGGACTGGACGGTAGCGTGGTTTATAAGAGCGGCCCCGGTCCCATGTTCTTCCTTCCGGCCGAGTGGGAAGAGGCTATCTCCTCCTATACGCGCGAACAGGCAATGGCCAGTTGAACGAATCCGGCTCGAGAAGGAGCTGGTTGGACTTGGGATCTGAGGGGGCCTGACACTATGCCGACCATGTGGGAGCGCGATCTCGACCGAGACCGGGCGCAATTTTACGACTGGCTGGACCGCAAGCTGGATCACCCTGAGAAGCTGGTGGTGGGCAAACTCGTTTCGCCCGCTTCTTCTGGCTTTTCGAACGACACGCTGCTCTGCGATGTTTCCTGGGACGGTGGCAGGCAGGCTGAAAGCTGCGTTGTGCGCATTCAACCACAAGGCTTCACCGTGTTCCCGGACTACGACCTCTCGTTACAGTACCTCTGTATGCAAAAGCTCGCCGACAGCGCAGTGCCGGTGCCATTGGTCTTGTGGACCGAAAACAATGACCAGTCGGTGTTCGGCGCTCCATTTTACGTGATGCGTCACGTAAAGGGGCGTGTTCCTGGTGATAACCCGCCCTATCACAGCGAGGGCTGGTTGCATGAACTCTCGCCGACAGAACGCAATCGGGTCTGGCTGGGGGGCTTTGAGTGCATGGCCGGGATACACAGTCTCGATTGGAAAAACATGGGCTTTGATTTTCTCGCAGGTACCGATTCATCCGACGTCCTGCAGGCCCAGTTGGACAGCTACGACGATTTTTTCGACTGGGCCTCGCGGGGCCGCGAGCAACCGGTGGTGGAGGTGGCCCGTGAGTGGTTACGAAAGAACGCTCCCGCGGTTGATCACCCCGTTGTCTCCTGGGGAGACGCCCGTATAGGCAACGTTATTTTCGATGACGATTGTCGCCCCGCCGCCGTGCTCGACTGGGAGATGGCCTGCATGGGCACCGCGGAGCAGGACGTAGCCTGGGGTATCTTTCTGGATCGCCATCACAGCGAGGGTATCTCCACCCCGCGGCTCGAGGGTTTCTGCTCCTACGAAGAATCCCTGGAGTACTACCAGCGCTGCGCGGACAGAGAACTAGGGGATCTCCACTACTGGGAGGTGTTTGCGGGTTTTCGATTCTCGGTGATCATGATGCGGATTTCTCAACAACTGGTGCGCTACGAGCTGATGGATGAAGCCGCTGGTTACGCTTTCGAGCTGGATAACACCTGCACCAACCTGTTGGCCGGGCTTCTTGACCTCGCCCCTCCCGGTGAGAGCCGAACGGGTTTTTCACAAGAGAGCTGAAAACTCCCGGGCCTGTACCCAGCACTAACAAGTCAGGTTGGTCATCGCGTAGCGTGCCCTAACCTACTGTAAATACGTGGCTTTACTAGCTTGTCTTCAGCTCCGAAAGACGGCAACGCCTGGTCTCGATCGCGAATGGAGCTTCCCCCTTGATGCACCTCAGGCCCATGGTTCCGTGACCGTGGCCGCTGGTGTGCAGGTAGTTGGGCAGTCCGGGGTCGCTATGGCTGACAACGATTCGGACAACCCCGTCCGATTCTGCCACGGCGTCATGCGAGTTGACGTGAATGCGATGCCAACGGTAATCGAGCGATTCCATCCAGTGATTGTTCAACTGGAAGTTCCAGTACAGGCAAGGCGGTGGGAGCAGCTCGACCAGCAGTGCTTCGCCCTCGTCCAGTTTCCACGCGCCCATGTGAAACGAGATGTTGGGATCTCCATGGGCGCCCGCGGTACGGGCACTGTCCATGGCGATGAGCTGTCCGGGGCTGCGTTCGAACTCCTCGGCCCACTCGGCAAACATCACCGCGGTGCCGACAACGAAATCTGCCGCGGCGTCCAATCCATCTTCAAGCGCTGTTGCGTCCAGCACGCGTGGTGAATCGCCGCCTGTTCGTTCAATGGCCAGCTCGCCCGCGGTCTCGTTGGCCCGGTCGAGGAACACCTGTCGGACGATGAGCATTGAACTGTCCGGGCGCAAGGCGATCCAGTTGCCCGGCTTCTTCTTGCCACCCAGTAAAAGGTCGAAGCCGCCCTGCTCATCCAATTCCAGTTGCGCTCCCTCGAGATAACCGCTGCAACCAGACGGCGCGTCGCTGCCGTAGTGGCCATAATAAGCGCCGATACCCAGGTAGGCGGCCGTGCCCCGCGTGCCGCTTATCCGGTATTCGAAACGCCCATCGAGTACGGCGTTCTGGTAAAAACTATCCGGGTTATCGCAGCCGATCTTGGCCGTCTCGTGGCTGAGGCAGTAGAAAGTAGGGGCGCCGGGATCGGCGTGCTCAAGGTGTTTTTCAAGCGCGAGCCGGGTCAGCCGCGAAAGGTAACGATAACCTTCTGCGCGGGTCAGTTCGTCTCCGGGGGTGCCCGCTCGGTTAATTACCGCGCCGGCATCTTCGAGTCGATCGCAGAACCGAGCCCAGGCATCCACGTTGGCCATTGCCCGCGATTCCGTGGTCTTCAGGGTTACGAGGTAAAACCGTACAGCTGCCCCGCATTATCGCAAAAAAGTTTGCGCGCGTCGCTCTCGTCCACGCCCTCGCTCATCTCCGAGATAAGTTGGCGCGAATTAGGCCAATCGTTTATGTGGTGCGGGAAATCGCTGCACCACATCATGCTCTCGACTCCCACGTCATGGCAGTTGCGCACACCGTAGGGATCCCTCAGGAAGCCCACCTTCCAGTTACGTCGGAAGTAATCGCTCGGCTCCAGCTCAAGGTTTACGTCACACCAGTAACGGTTACGCCGGTAACGGTCATCCATTTCACTGAGAAGGTAGGGAACCCAGCCCGCTCCGACTTCGCCGCCGACCATCATCAGGCCAGGGAAGCGGTCGAATACTTCGTTAAAGATCATCTCGGCGATTATCAGGGGCATACGCGACATTGTGCCTGCCAGCAGGACGAGCTGCGCCGCTCCACCCTTGCGTGCGGCAACGCGCTGCACCGGTTGCCTCGCTGGCGTAAGACCGATGTGGACGTGCACGGGCATGTTCAGTTCATCGGCGACAGCCCAGAACGGATCATCGGCAGCAGAGAGAACCATTTCACCACTGGGCCACGAAGCCAGCCCTACACCCACTGCTC
>DBZX01000086.1:32227-32612 GCA_002311335.1 bacterium UBP10_UBA1149 | reverse complement strand
ACAGGTCCAGTCCTGCACCTTTTCTACCTCGCCGCGCAGCTCGATCGCCTTCGTATCTCCAGCGGCAAGGGCGTTTGTAAAATTGCCCTTGAAACCCAGGTGCCGACCGTACAACATCGCCGGATTTATCCAGTCAAACAACTCGGCTGGATCGCGGTCGCGTTCAACGTGCAGCCTGTAGTCTGGCGCTCGCGGAAGTTCACCCGGAGGTTTAAGCTTCGGCGGCGCAAATTCACGGTCGCTATCGCTGCGCCGGCGCGCAGCGCTGCGTTGCTCCGATTCTTCGAGCTGTTGCCTCTCAGCATCCAACTCGGAAACCAACCTGGGCAGTTCGTCTTCGTTACGCAAACGTCCCGCCAGTTCGAGACCGAGCATGGCGTCGCGG
>DBZX01000086.1:31917-32143 GCA_002311335.1 bacterium UBP10_UBA1149 | reverse complement strand
TCGAGACCGAGCATGGCGTCGCGGGCGTAAACAACCGGGCCCGGATATTCCGGTGCGATCTTGAGCCGAGTAAAGCGATTGGATAATGCCGCGCCGCCTACGAGCAAGGGGATGTCTACGCCCGCAGCCGCGAGATCCGAGGCGGTGATAACCATCTGCTTGGCACTTTTGACCAACAGCCCCGACAAGCCGATCAGGTCGGGCGAGTGTTCTCGGTAGGCGGCGA
>DBZX01000086.1:24765-31837 GCA_002311335.1 bacterium UBP10_UBA1149 | reverse complement strand
GTCTACCAGGTTTTTGCCGATGTCGTGTACGTCGCCTTTTACCGTCGCCAGTAAAATGCGACCACGGCTCGCGGTAGTGTTCTTGTCCATGAACTGTTCGAGGTAGCTGACGCCGGCCTTCATGGCCTCGGCGGACTGCAGAACCTCGGCGACGATCATTTCGTTTGCAGAAAAACGCTTGCCGACCTCGTCCATGCCGGCCATCAGGGGGCCGTTTATGACCTCGAGGGCTTCCTTGCCCTGCCTGAATTTTTCAAGTGATTCTTCAAGCCCCTGCTTGCTGCCCTCGAGAACGCACAAGCGGATGCGCTCTTCGTCAGACAGGGCCGCCCGTTCATCCTCGGTAACGACCGGCTGCACATCCTTGAAGTGCGCTGCAAAAGCCGCGACCGGATCATCGCCGCGGTTTTCGAGGAGATCGTCGCACAGTCGTCGTTCTTCGGTAGGTATGCGGCTGTAAGGGGCCAGTGACTCGGTACTGACTATGGCCAGATCAAGGCCCGCTTCCACGCAGTGGTGTAGAAATACACTGTTGAGCACCTCGCGACCGGCGACGGGCAGCCCGAAGGAAACATTGGAAATGCCCAGTATGGTCTTGCATCCAGGAAGCTCGCGCTTGATCAGGCGTATGCCTTCGATGGTTTCTATGCCCGAGCCCACGTAGTTGCGGTCGCCAGTTCCTACCGGAAACACCAGGGGGTCAATAAAGATGTCCTCGATGGGGAGCCCGTACTTTTCGGTCAGCAGTGCACAGGAGTTCCGGGCCACCTCGAGCTTGCGCTCGCGGGTAACAGCCTGGGCCTGTTCGGGATCCTCGTCTATGCAACCCACCACCGCGGCACCGCCGAAGCGACGCAGAAGGGGCACGACCTGCTCAAATTTCTCTTCTCCGTCTTCCAGGTTGATAGAATTTACGACGCATTTTCCCTGGAGAACGGGCAGGACCGCTTCGAGCACATCCAATTCGGTGGTGTCTACCATTATGGGAACCTTGACCTTCTTGACCAGAAGCTCGAGGAACACCGGAAGATCATGCAACTCGTCGCCGTCGGGGTCCTGCAGGCAGACATCCATGATCGCGGCTCCGCGTCGCACCTGCGCGCGGCCGACCTCGGCTGCCTCTTCGAACTTGCGCTCTGCTATCAGCCGCTTGAAACGGCGGCTACCCAGCACGTTGGTTCGCTCGCCGACGAGCACCGGTCGCTTCTCATCACTTATTTCGCAGGCCTCGATACCCGACACGACGCTGCGTAGTCTAGGAGCGGCTTTACGCGGGCTGCAGTCCTTCACAGCCTCGACAATCGCGCGCACGTGTTCGGGCTCGGTACCACAGCACCCGCCCACGACGTTGAGCCAGCCCTGCTCGGCAAACTGTCGCAACTTGCTTGCGAGGCGTTCGGGGTCTTCGTTGTAGTTGCCCTCTTCGTCGGGAAGCCCCGCGTTGGGAATACACGCAACCGGAAAGCGCGAGATCTCGGCCAGCGTTCGCAAGTGGTCGGTCATAAAATCAGGGCCGGTGGCGCAATTGAGTCCAATCCATAAAAGTTCCCTGTGTTCGAGCGAAACGTACAAGGCTTCAACGTCCTGGCCGGCCAGGAGAGTACCCATGGTTTCAACGGTTCCCTGCACGGCCACGAGCGCTTCGACGCCCAGTTCTTTTTCGGCCCGGTCTATACCTTCCAGTGCTGCCTTGATATTGAGGGTGTCCTGGCAGGTTTCGACAAGCAGGAAATCGGATCCGCCCTCGAGCAGGCCGGCGGCTTGTTCCTGGTAAGATACGGCGAGTTCTTCCCAGCTTATGCCCCCGGTGACAGACAGGGCCCGGGTGGTGGGCCCCATAGAACCCGCGACGAAGCGCGTTTGTCCGCTGGTGGAGGCTTGGTCGGCTGCCTTGCGGGCAATTTCGGAACCCAGGCGGCTCAACTCGCGGGCGCGGTCGGCGAGCTCGTACTCCTCGAGTACAACCGAGCTTGAGCCGAAAGTATTGGTTTCGATGATATCGGCTCCAGCCTCAAGAAAGCCGCGGTGGACTGCCTCTACGACGTCGGGGCGAGTGATGACCAGGTTCTCGTTACAACCCTCTAGCGCCGGCCCGCCGAAGTCTTCGGCCGTGAGATCCATTTCCTGCAGGCTCGTGCCGGTGGCGCCGTCGAGTACCAGGATCCTCTGCTCAAGCAGGGCTTTAAGTTGTTTTTGGCGGTCTGTTATCATGCGTGAGGAAAGTCCTTTGTCAGTCGATAAGTATAGCCCGCCCGTCTTCAGGCTGAAACTGCTTACCACGGTTTCAGCCCTGGCTTTCTGGTCGCTCTTGAGCAGCCCGGCTACCGCGGAGTTGAGGGTCAATGAGCAGGAGAAGGGCGCACCGCCCTCGATGCTCGACGCGGGGCCGCCAGCGCCGGGCCAGGTCCTTTCTGCGGCAGATACGAAGGTCTATGGACGCTGGTTGCCCCCGTCGGCAAACTGGGCCCTGGGCCGAGGTCTTCCCATCGAGGTGGTGGAAAGCCGTCTCATACCACTGGAGCCCGCCCGCCTCGCGGCTACTGAAAAGTACTCTGCCCAGGTGCAACTTTCTGCGGACGGACTGGCGCTTGAAAACTACGTTGCGGGGCTCCCCTTCCCTTCGCTTTCTGACGACGACCCGGATCTAGCGGTCAAGCTGATGTTTAACTACGAAAACCGCATCCTGGTGGACGACCTGGACATCCGTAATTTTGACTGCGACACGGGCAGCTTACGCAGCGACCGCGGCATGCTGGTCGAACGACATTTCGTGCTCGGCCACTTCAGGCGTTTGTACCACGTCGGCCGCCTTTACCATGAGCCGAAACCAAGCTGGCCCACCCCCGACGGTATACGCTACCGAGAGTCCCTGCATCCAATAATAGAGCCTTTCGACCTCAAGGGCGTAGGACTGAGCTACAACCGCTACCTCGATCCGGGAAGGCAGGACGACAGTTGGTTGTACTACCCATTGCTCAAGCGAGTGCGCAGGCTTTCTACGGCGCAAAGATCGGAAGCCCTTTTCGGCCAGGACACCGACCTCGACAGTTACGCCGGTTGGGCTGGTAGTGTCGCATGGATGGATTGGAGCTTATTGGGACGCAAAAAATTGCTCGCCCCCATGCACACGCGGCACTTTCCAGGGCGCAGGGCCACCGGCACCGCTGATTTTATTTTCGACGATACCTGGGAGCTGCGCGACCTGTGGATTATAGAAGGACGCTCGCGGCTTCCGGGTTATGCTTACTCCCGCCGCATCGTGTATCTCGACCAACAGAGTTTTGTCATCCCCTATGCGGAGATGTACGACCACGAAGAGCAGCTGTGGAAGGCCTGGTTCAACCAGTGGAAGATCGGTCCGCGACCGTTTCCCGGCGCGAAAACAGCAGTGTACGCTTACGAGCAGCAGTTCCTCCCGGCTGTAACCATGTTCGACATGCTGTTGGACCACGCCACTTACTGCACCCTGCCCTCGCGCGAGTACCCGGGCGAAGAAGGCTGGTATTTTAACTTCGGAGACGCCCAGGGCACCAGCGAGAACGTCTTTTCCCTTTCTTACATCATCTCGACAGGCCGCTGATAAGCTGTCCTATCTACCCGACAAACCGCTTGAGCCCCGGATTATCGACCTTCCGGGTCTGGATTCCGGCCCGCTGCGCAACTACAATCGGGACTGGGCTTTTACGGCCCCTCACAAAAGGAGAAAATGATGGAATATCTTGAGCCGCTGTTTCGTTGGATACACGTGATCGCGGGCGTTCTCTGGATCGGCCTGCTTTGGTTTTTTAACTTCGTCAACATCCCCTTCGCGGCGAAGATGAAAGAAGCGGGCGCGGCCGGCACCGTGGTGCCCGAGCTGATGCCGAGGGCGCTGTTCTGGTTTCGTTGGGGAGCGGTCTGGACCTGGGTGACCGGCGTCCTCCTGTTGCTGCTGGTTTTCTATCACGGCGGCGCCTTGCTCGACGGCGAAGGCGAGCTGCTCACCACCGCCAACCTGGTGATGCTGGGTGTTACTTTTCTCGGCGTATTTATTTACGACGCGTGGTTCAAGAGCCCGGCCGCTGGCAACCTCAGGGTGGCCTACTCAGTGGGCTTCGTTTTTACCGCTGTCGTGGCTTACCTGATGACCGAATGGGCAGGCTACGGTTACCGTGGCATGTCTATTCACATCGGTTCGATGTTCGGCACAGCGATGGCTTTCAACGTATGGTTCCGCATCTGGCCGGCCCAGCAAAAGATCATAGCGGCCGTGAAGGCTGGCGAGGCCCCGGACGCGGCGCTGCCCGCACTGGCCGGTAGTCGGTCGCGCCACAACACCTACATGTCTGTGCCGTTGCTCTGGACCATGATCAACACCCACACGGGGGCGTTCGCGGGGGCCGGCGTTGTCGGCTTGCTGGTCATCATCCTCGTAGGCTGGCACCTGGTGTTCCAGCTCTACGCTCGATCGACCAAGGTCGAAGGAGCCTGAACACTTCCCAGTTGCACTAACCTTCAGCACTGCGGGCGGCGATTCCTCCAAGGGGTCGCCGCCCTGCCGTACTGATGACCTACCCTTAAATCCCCGGCTGGTATAGGCTGGCTGCATGACTACAGCGTGTAAAGGGCACCCGTGGGTCGCCGCGAGCCTTGACCTCATGATGTTTCCGCTGCGCGGCCTGCGCGGCAAGGTAGTGGGAGAAGCGAGCGGCAAGGTGCTCGAGATCGGAGTCGGCACCGGTATGAACTTTTCACGTTACGGGGACATCGAGATTCTCCACGGCGTAGAGCCGGACCCCTTCATGCTCAAGCGAGCGCAGCAACGCGCCCGAGAAGTAGACCTGACGATCGAACTAGTGGACGCGGGTGCAGAAGACCTGCCCTGGCCTGACAACTATTTCGACACGGTAGTGGCCACCTGGGTTCTGTGCACGATACCGGAGCCCGCGCGTGCGCTTGAGGAGATGTGCCGCGTCACTAAGCCAGGCGGCCGATTGCTGTACGTGGAGCATACCCGTAGCCGCGGCCCGAGCGCGCAACGGATGCAGGACAGGCTGAATCCCTTGTGGAACCGTATCGCGGGCGGCTGTAACCTGAATCGGAATTCGGTAGACCTGATTCGTGACAGCGGCTACGAGGAGCTGCAGGTCAAAGCCTGTGGTAGCGAGGACTGGACACTGCTGCCCGTTTACAGGGGAACGGCGATAAAGCCTGCCTGACCCGGCTAATCGCTCGGCAAGCGGTCAGACAGCACTCCCGCGTCCAGCAAAGCATCTATCTCGTCGGACTCCGCAGCCAGCCAGCGCTCAAGAACCTCGCGGTTATGCTCGCCCCTGTAGGCTGGCCGTCCCCTCACTCCGGCCCGAGCGTTAGAAAAACGATACGGCGTGTTGAGTACCCGGCAAGTCGAGCCACTGCGGTCGTCCATTTCCGGCGCCATCGCGCGTTCGGCCACCTGCCCGGAATCGAGAGCCTCGGCCAGGCTCAATACGCGAGCGCCCGGTAATCCCGCCGTTGAGAGTTTTTCAACCACGGCGTCGACGCTGGCCTCGTCGGCAACCCAGGCCTGCACGTGGGCTTCGAGTTCATCAAGACAGGCGTTGCGCTGCTCTACAGTCAAGTAGCGTTCGTCGGCCATGAGTTCGGGTCGTTGCATAACAGCCGTGAGTTGGTCCCAGTTAGCACGCGGATCAGAAGGCATGGCCACGAACTCATCCCCGCAGCGGTAGACCCAGGAACAGAAGACGTCGGACTCTGTTCCGTCTTCTCCGAAGAGATAAGAGTGCGCGCACTCCTGTATCGAAAGTAGCGCGTCGTGCATGGCCATGTCGATGAACTGCCCCTCCCCGCTGCTTTCGCGAAGCCGCAGCGCCGCGAGTATGGCTATAACAGAGTGCAGGCCGCTGACCGTGTCGCCAATCGCCAGTACCGAGTCTTCGGGGTCATGACCGTGGAACTTGCCTTGCCGGTACAATGTTCCGGTCGTGGCGTGGGCAATGCCGGCAAAGGCGGGCCTGTCGCGCAAGCTGCTCTGGTGGCCGAAGCCGCTTATCGAGCAATAGACCAGCCCGCGGTTAGCAGCCAGGGAAGCCTCCGGGCCCAAGCCCGCTCGCAGCATCACCCCGGGCCTGAAGTTTTCAATGAGCACATCGGCTGTCTTGACCAGTCGCTCAGCGAGGGAGCGACCATCTTCTTTCTTGAGATCAATGGAGATGTTCAACTTGCCGCAGTTCTGCTGCATGAAGTAACCACTGATACCCGCCCTTCGCGCCCCCAGCCGCCGCGAAACATCTCCCGCCGGGGCTTCGACCTTAACGACTTCGGCACCGAGATCGCAGAGAATACGGCCGCAGTAAGGACCGGCCAGGACGTGGCTGAAATCAAGGACCTTGATGCCGTCAAGGGGCCGCTGCTCGCGCTCGCTCATGGGCGCAGGATAGACTCGCCCGTTTGCCGCCACAACGGACAATAAAGCGTAGCCGTGGGCGGTCTTTCTGGTTGGCAGCTGCGCTTAGAGTCTTTGAAAAACGTCGGTGCCCCCGACCGACGTGTAGCCGGTCGTGTAAGGCTTGAGATCGACCCAACCTTCGACGAGGCTGCCGTCGAACTCGTAGGCTGACACAGCGCCGCCCTTAACCTGGAAAGGGGTCAAGAGAACCTCCAGTACGCCATCGTCGTCAACGTCGGCCAATGCCAGGGTCGCCCCACCGGTAAAATCCGGGCCGAAAGCCTCGAAGCGCACCGGTTCAATCTGGCCGGGCATGATTAACGGCTCGCCATCTGCTGAAAAAGCCTTGACCTGGGCACCGCCGTAACGCGGGACTGTCACGACGTCATTATTGCCATCTCCATCGACATCGCCAATGGCTACGCTGGCCCCTCGGTGACCGTCGCTAGGTGAGTACGCGATCCACTCGTCCAACAACGAGCCCGTCCCTGAAAAAATCCTGATAACGGAGACTCCACTTTGCGTACCCACTAACAATTCGTCGCGCTTTACGCTACTTGAAATCAAGTCACCGGCAGCAGCAGTCGCACCCCCCGCGTCTATCCTCATGTTATTCAGGACTGTTTCCAGGCGGGAAAACACCCC
>DBZX01000086.1:4085-24685 GCA_002311335.1 bacterium UBP10_UBA1149 | reverse complement strand
GGAACCGGCCTGTACTGCAATTATCTGCAAGGTGCCTTCATCCTGGAAGTACCCACCGGCTGCGTTGGAACCCACGCGGCCCTCCACGCCCTGCATGCCGTCAAATATCGCTGTAACTGAATTACGCCTTGCCGAATCGATTACCGCAACGAGGCCATTATTGGCGCCAGCACCGGACCCTACCACCACCTTCAGTGTGCCTGGCGCCGCCTTCGGCTGGTCATCAATGAGATCAATCGACATGACGCCCGGGCGGGTTCCCGCAAAGATATTGGCACGAAGTCCTCGCTGCCGGCGGTCAGGCAGAAAGCCGAAAACCGCGAAACCCGAACGCCCCTCTCTCGGCTCCACGCCAACGGTGATCACCCGTGTTTCGAGACCGCGGCGTCCTTTGAATACCTTGACTGGTTCTCCGCTGACCGGCGACCAGGCAGTAACTGAGCCCGCGCCCCTGCGTTGTCGGGGGGCATCGCCCGGCGCCGCCACCAGGATTTCATTCACCCCGTCTCCATCAAGATCCGGGCCCCCACTTACTGCCTGGCCGAGCAGCAGCGAATGCCGCCAGCCCTCGACTTCCAGGAGCGGCGAACCGTCACTACCGGAAAACAGGAGAAAGCGTCCCGCATCCGTTAACCGGGTGAAGCCGTCGGTCGCGTCGGCTACCGGTGCACCCGTTACAATATCGGGCACTCCGTCGCCATTGATGTCGCCAGCACCGGCTATTGAGCTTCCGAAACGCGCGTTTTTCTGCGGTTGGCTGCCTACTACACCCAGGATTCTCAAACCATCTGAAGCACTGGCCACCGAAGCAGTACCCGCTTTTTTAACCGCAACATCGTCGGCAAGTTCGGAGCCATAAGCGATGTCGTCAAGCCCGTCGCCGTCTATATCGCCGGCTGACGCGGCTGATATACCGAGATGGTCACGCCGGGCGCCCTGCAGATCGAGGATCATATTCTGCGGGGAAATTCCGGAGTACACACGGAGTACGCCGCTTTCCTCGCCGGCTAATCCCTTGAGAACTGGCGACCCGGCGATAAAATCGACTACCCCGTCACCGTCATGATCGCCGCCGGCCACGAGAGTACGTCCGAATCGATCGCCGAGCCGCTCGCCCTCTATTTTGTTTAAAACTTCCCTGCGCTGCCCGGAGTACACGTAGACCACGCCAGAGCGCTTGCCGTCGGTGTTTCTTTCACCGGGCGCGCCGATAAGGAGGTCAGCAACTCCGTCACCGTTGATGTCTTCAAGACCTGCCACTGTCTCGCCGTAGTAGCCCTGCTTGGCAGTGCCGAAAACTCTCAACGCGATACCTCGCTGCGATGCGAATACGTGGAAGGCGCCGTAGTTAGGTCGTTGGACCGCTTCACCAGTGAGGGGATCCGGCAAGGGGCGACGGTCCCAGCCCGGCGAACCGACAACAACCTCGTCTTTGCCATCACCGTTGATGTCGTGAGTAAACGCCACTGACTTGCCAAAGAACTGTCGTTCCTGCTTACCCTTGCGCTTGAGCAACCTGCGTCCGTCGACTCCCGACCGTACTTCTACGTAACCGGCCTCGAGTTTACCGTTGACAAAAGCGCAAGGCGCGCCGATGGCAAAATCGGCTACGCCGTCACCGTTGAAATCACCACCGTAAACGACCGTACGCCCGTAACCGTCGCCTGGAGCGCAATCGAATGGAAGATCGCCATCCTTTTGCGCACTTGCTGTCCCGGCAGCGCAGAGAAGTATCGTGACAACCGCAAGATTGCGGCCAGCAAAGAATACCGTTGAGCAAGAAAATCTAGCCTTTTTCTGAACCATATGACCCCCGTGGCCCCGGACGGGGGGCCGCGTTGACTCCAAAACTGACCTATCCCCAAGCGGGTAACAATCCCCCCCCGGTTGGATTAGACAACTTTTTTTCGGCCCTGCCGGGCGCTGAGGTGCCAGCTACAGCCAAGCACATGTCGTCGCGCAAACGCCCCATGGCAGATCAGCCGGGAGCCTGGCGTATGTCAGTCTTGTTGGGCGCCGACTACCGCGCTCGCATCATCTGCTTGAGGGCGAGATCTGCGCATTGTTTGCGCGCTGACTGGGGATTCGAGGAACGAGCTTTCTGTCGGTCCGGGTCGGGTGCCTATCAAACAGCGATGTCGGTGTTTTCCTGCTCAAGCCTGCGCATAGCCCAGAGACTCAGCATATCGAGCCGCATCCTGCTCCAGATCTCGTCTGTCCTCACGCCGTCAACGCCAATCATCTGTCGCAGAAGATTGTCGTCCACCACCTCGGCCATCAGCACGCTGCCAATGAAAGTGAGCAACATCATCCTGTCCTCGGGCGGGGCACCGCTTGGAATTTCATGGGCAAGGATCTTCCAGATCGGCATAGCCACGTGTTCGTGAATAAACTCGCGTCGATCTTCGTTGTCGGAAATTTCAGCGCTGACCCAAAGCCGGAGCAACTGGGGATTCCGCGTGGCCCAGGTCTGAAAATTCAAGTAGAGCCCGCAAAGATCGTCGCGGTCGATATAGCCTTGCGCGTCCCCGACGTATCTCCTTACCAGTTCGCTTACGCACTCCCGGAAAAGCACTTCCTTGCGACCAAAATAGTAGTTGATAGCACCTGGTGTAACGTCTGCCTCGCGCGCGACATCCCTTATGCCTACACCATCGTAACCAATCCGGGAAAACAGGTCGGTAGCGACGTTGAGTATCCTGTCAGCTGTAGATTCCACTTATTTTTTCCCCCGTGACCGGCAACCCCCTGGGGTGGTTGCCAAGGCTACCTGCAATGAGGCTACAACGGTGGCGATAGTATTGTCCAGTGCCAAAAAGACACCGAGTTAAATACCACTGCGAGCCGGAAGCAGCTCGTAACTACTTGAAATAGTGTTGTATTCAATGGAGCGGGTGATGGGATTCGAACCCACGACCTTCTGCATGGCAAGCAGATGCTCTAGCCAGCTGAGCTACACCCGCGTAAGACGCGAACCAATATGTTGACCACGCCCGCTGCACTTTGCAAGTGCGGCTCGGCCTTGTGCCTCAACCCAGTAGCCGTCGGCCACCCAGCTGACGGAATACTGACAAGTGATACCCAGCAGCCGACCACAGGCCGACAACCGTACCTATGGACAACATCACCATGCCCAGGAGGTAAAAGTTAACCCCGAAGTAAGTGTAGTGGAGTATGAGGGCGTGGATACCTACCGTCTGC
This sequence comes from bacterium UBP10_UBA1149, assembly GCA_002311335.1. Taxonomy (GTDB): domain Bacteria; phylum Desulfobacterota; class Binatia; order UBA1149; family UBA1149; genus UBA1149. Next base: position 21,484 of record DBZX01000086.1, on the reverse strand, counting down.
AGGATCATTTTCAGTTTGCCGCTGGCTTCGGCTGCGAGCACCAGGCCCTCGCTGGCGGCGATACTTCGTAGTCCGGTCACAGCGATTTCCCTGCCGACCACGATGACCATGAACCAACCGGGTATCCCCGGTTCCCTATTGATCAAGGCCAGCATCAGCAGAGCGGAGACCACGAGTAACTTGTCAGCCAGGGGATCGAGTAGTGTGCCGAGCGGGCTTTCGAGATCGTATTTACGGGCAAGGTAGCCGTCGAGAATATCAGTCATGGATGCGACGAAATAAAGCGCGAAGGCCGTCAGCGCGTAGCCCTGCGAGGGGCGGTCCAGCAACCACACCAACAAGGGAACCGCGCAGATACGCGCCACGCTCAGCACGTTTGGTAATTGAGCATGGGGAACCCACGCTCCGCCGTCCGATCTTTGCCGCCAATTACCGGTCATCGTCCCCTCTCCCAGGCAGCCATTGTTGCAAATAGCTGTGCCGCAGCACGTACCAGGTCAGGTACCCAGCGCGCGGCTTGTTCCTTCGCTTCCAATGTCTATCATACCTTCCCGTGAATCGGACAAGCTACGACTATCTCGTGATCGGCAGCGGCCTTGCAGGGCTGAGTTTTGCGATCAAAGCTGCAGATACGGGCAGGGTTGCGCTGGTGACCAAGCGCTCCTTGCTGGACTCCAACACGGCCATGGCCCAGGGCGGTGTCTCGGCGGTATGGGGCAGCGACGATTCCCTCGAAAGCCATGCCGCAGATACCATTTCTGCGGGAGCGGGCTTGTGCTCCGAAGATATAGTTCGCGGCGTCGTGGCGGAGGGTCCGGCGAGGATCGCGGAATTGCTGGAGTCGGGAGTACGGTTTTCGACGGTAGCGGGTGATTCTGGCGAGCTTGATCTCGGCCTCGAGGGCGGCCACGAGCATCGCCGTGTGCTGCACGCTGCCGACCAAACGGGCGCCGAGCTTGTACGCGCGTTGGTGGCAAGGGTACGTGGTCATGCTTCGATCGATGTCTTCGAAGGCCACCACGCCGTCGACCTGCTGGTCGATGAAAAATTCGGACTGTCCAAGGGTACAGCCTCCTGCTGGGGAGCCTACGTGCTCGATGCCAACAGCGGCGAAGTGCGCACGATAGTCGCCAGTCGCACCGTCCTTGCTAGCGGCGGAGCCGGCAAGGTCTACCTCTATACATCCAACCCCGACGTGGCCAGCGGAGACGGCCTCGCGATGGCCCGGCGCGCCGGCTGTCGCGTAGCGAACCTGGAGTTCATGCAGTTTCATCCTACCTGCCTGTACCACCCCAGCGCCAAGTCCTTTCTCGTGACCGAAGCCTTGCGCGGCGAAGGAGCAAGACTGTGTACGCCGGCAGGAAACTATTTCCTCGAGGCCTACGATCACCGCGCCGAACTGGCGCCGCGGGACATAGTTGCGAGAGCTATTGACCACCAGATGAAAAAAGAAGGCCTGGAATACGTGCACCTTGACCTCACCGGCTTCGCCGACGACTTCATGAGCACGCGTTTTCCGCGAATACTCGACAAGTGCCGCTCTCTGGGCATAAACGTACCCTCCGAGCGAGTGCCCGTGGTTCCCGCCGCCCACTACCTCTGTGGAGGCGTGGTGACCGACTCTGTGGGTGCGACCAATCTCGACCGACTATACGCGATCGGCGAGGTCGCCATGACTGGTCTGCACGGAGCAAACCGGCTCGCTTCTAACTCGCTTCTCGAAGCACTGGTGTTTGCCCACCGTGCGGCTGAAGACGCCAGGAAAAAGACGAGTGAAGACGACGTCGTCCCACCCGTGTTTCCGAGCTGGGTGACGGGTGACGCCAGCGACGAAGGCGAATCGGTGGTCATCAAGCACAACTGGGACGAAATCCGTCGGCTCATGTGGAACTACGTGGGCATCGAGCGCAGTGACAGGAGGCTCGAGCGAGCTGCCAAGCGCATCAGCATGCTACGCGACGAGATCCAACAGTACTATTGGGATTTCAGGATAACGGGCGACCTGCTCGAGCTGCGCAACCTCGCGCTGGTAGCCGACCTGCTGGTTCAATGTGCCAGGGTAAGGAGGGAAAGCCGCGGCCTGCACTACAATGTTGACTGTCCTGACCTCGACGACAGTAACTGGCGCCGGCCGACGGTAATCTGAAAAGGGCAGCTGGAATAACAGTACTTACTCTTTCACGACACGCAGGCGTGGACCGGGCTTCTTATCGCCGGACTGGAACAAGCGCATCTGCCCACCGGCCGCGGTCTCGGCCGCGCCGAGCGGATAGCGACCCGTAAAACACGCGTCGCAGAAACCGGGGTCCTCGCCGCCAAGAAAAGAATACATGCCTGCCTCGCTCAGGTAGGCCAGCGAGTCGGCGAGTATGTACTGGCGGATTTCTTCCAGGGTATGGTTATTGGCCACCAGCTCACCGTGGGTAGGTGTGTTCACCCCGTAATAGCAGGGCCCGGTAGTAGGCGGAGCACTCACCCTGAAGTGCACCTCGCGCGCGCCCGCGGCGCGTATGGTGCGGACGATCTTGCGACTCGTAGTGCCACGCACTATCGAGTCGTCAACGACGACAACCCGCTTTCCCTCCAGGACTTCGCGCTGTGGATTGAGCTTGACCTTTACGCCGAAGTGCCGGATCGAATCCTGTGGCTCGATGAAGGTCCTGCCCACGTAATGGTTGCGGATGAGGCCCATCTCGAAGGGAATGCCTGATACCTCGGCGTAACCCAGGGCTGCCGGCACACCCGAGTCGGGTACCGGTATCACTATGTCGGCTTCCACTGGTGCTTCGCGCGCCAGTTGCCTGCCGAACTCCTTGCGGTTGCTGTAGACGTGGGTGCCGAAAACCATACTGTCAGGGCGAGCGAAGTAAATATGCTCAAAGATACAGGCGTGGCGCTCACGTTTTTCGAAGGGACGTATGCTTTTCATACTGCCGTCCCGGAAGTGAATCAGCTCTCCGGGTTCCACCTCCCTGACGTACTCGGCTTCCATGAGATCCAGGGCACAGGTTTCCGACGCCACGACGTAGCCCCCGCCTTCAAAACGGCCGATGACCAGGGGCCTGAAGCCGTTTGGATCCCTGGCGGCAATCATTTCCCGGTCAGACATGAACAAGACCGAGTACGCACCCTCAACGACCTTCAGCGCGTCTATCGTGCGCTCGAGCAGAGTAGAACGGTTGTAGCTGGCGATGAGGTGTATGAGGACCTCGGTATCCACCGTGGACTGAAAAATAGACCCGTGGGCCTCGAGGTTGGCCCTGAGCAACTCGGTGTTGACGAAATTGCCGTTGTGGGCAACAGCCAGGGGACCAAGGGCGTACTCCACCACGAAGGGCTGGGTGTTACGCAGCATCGTCTGTCCGCTGGTCGAATAGCGGTTGTGACCAATGGCCATATCGCCGCCCAGTGCCCGTATGACGTCCTCGTCAAACACATCGGCCACCAGGCCAAGGCCCCTGTGCTGCACCACCGAGGTCCCGTCGCTCGAGGCAATGCCGGCGCCCTCCTGTCCCCTGTGCTGCAATGAATACAGGCCCAGGTAGGCGAGATTCGCGGCTTCCGGACGGCCGTATACCCCTACGACCCCGCACTCTTCGTTGAAGCGATCTTCACGACTGTCGTAAATCACAAGCCCACCGCCTCTGCCTGGTTCGCCGTCATGCCGCTTCAAAATCCTTCAGGCCTGCTGCGATCGCCGGCAGGGTCTGCTCGCGGGCAGCCCGTAGCTGTGCCAAGTCGAGATCCAGCAGCGGGTGATTCGTTTCTCCGTCGCGCTCCAAGCGAAAACGGTCGCCGCCTGTTTCGCCGAGCCATCGACATGATACGCCGCTGGCCGCTGCCGCAGCTTCGACGGCGTCTGTGTCCCCAGCTTCAACGACAACCAGGATTCGTGTCGCGCTCTCGCCGAACATGGAATTGTCCAGGCGGCCATGATCGGGCACCCGCGCGACAATGCCGCATGCGCCCTCCTGCACCGCCATCTCGGCAAGGGCAACCGCCAGGCCCCCCTCCGAAAGATCGTGGGCGGCGGTGACGAGGCCTTGCTGCACGAGGTCCACGCACAAGGCCGAGCAATCCTTTTCGGCATCGAGGTCGAGTGCGGGTACCCCACCTACGGGGTTCTTGCCGTAAAGGCGCTCAAAAACACTGCCTTCAAGTTCTGCCACACCACCACCGAGGAGATAGATCCTACGGCCCGGGCCGCCGGCCGCGCAGCCCACCGCGGTGGCTGAATCGGCCATCAGGCCGACCATGGCGACCACCGGCGTCGGGGGGATCGATTCGCCCCGAGTGTCGTTATAAAAGCTCACGTTGCCCGAGATAACCGGCGTGCCAAAGTGACGACAAGCCGCTGCCATCCCGTCGACAGCTTGGCTGAACTGCCACATCACCTCAGGTTTTTCGGGGCTTCCAAAATTCAGGCAGTCGCTCACCGCAAGCGGTGTCGCCCCGGTGACAGATATATTCCTCACCGCCTCGGCTATCGCGTGTTGGGTGCCCAGGTAAGGATCGCTGGCCACGTAGTTCGGATTGCAATCCACTGTCATGGCCAGTCCGGCACCGGTTTCGGCCACCCGTATCACGGCGGCGTCGCCACCCGGATGGAGCACGGTGTTGGCCCCTACCCAGGAGTCGTATTGCTCAAATACCCAACGTCGACTGCATAGTTCCGGGCAAGCCAGCATCTCCAGCAGCGCTGAAGCAGGGTCGGCGAGTTCCCCATCGCCGAGTACACCACCACTACTGACGGCCCGGACTGCTGGTTCTTTGATCGGGCGCTTGTAAGCGGGGGCGTTGTCGGTGAGCGCGCCAACGGGGATAGACAGTATCTCCTCGCCGCGCCAGCTCGCACGCAACCTTCCATCATCGGTGACCACTCCCACTTCGACGCACTCGAGGTCCCAGCGAGCAAAGAGCTCAGCGACGGCTCCCTGCCGCCCCTGCTTGGTCACCAGCAACATTCGTTCCTGGGATTCCGACAGCAGGATCTCGTAAGCGCTCACCGAAGAATCGCGTAGCGGCACCTTGTCGAGGTCAAGAGAAATGCCCACGCCGCCCCGACCGGCCATCTCGGCCGAACTGCTCGTCAAGCCAGCGGCACCCATGTCTTGTATGGCCACCACATCGTCGCCCTTGAGTACTTCGAGGCAGGCCTCGATCAGGAGGTTCTCCGCAAATGGGTCGCCCACCTGCACGGTGGGCTTCATCTGCTCTGATTCTTCTTTGAACTCGGAAGAGGCGAGCAGGCTGGCGCCGTGAACGCCGTCACGACCGGTGCGCGAGCCCACGTATAGTACCGGGTTTCCTTCGCCACTCGCCACCGCGCTGAAGATGTTGTCGGCCCTGGCAATGCCCAGCGAAAAAGCGTTGACGAGTATGTTGCCGTTATAAGCGGCGTCGAAGTTGACCTGGCCGCCTACGGTTGGCACACCAACGCTGTTGCCGTAGTCGCCTACGCCCGACACGACACCAGAAAGGAGGTAGGGGGTGCGTTCGTCTTCGGGTTCACCGAAAAACAGGGCGTTCATGTTAGCCACCGGTCTGGCACCCATGGTGAAGATGTCGCGAAGTATTCCGCCCACGCCGGTCGCCGCCCCCTGGTAGGGCTCGACGTAAGAGGGGTGGTTGTGACTCTCGATCTTGAAGATAGCAGCCATCCCACCGCCGATGTCCACGGCTCCAGCGTTCTCGCCAGGCCCCTGCAGCACCGCCGGTCCCGTGACCGGAAACCTCTTGAGATGCACCCGCGAACTCTTGTAGCTGCAGTGCTCGGACCACATCACCGAGAACACACCCAGCTCTTCTATCGTCGGCGTGCGCCCGAGGTGCTCGAGAATGGCCGCGTATTCTTCAGCGCTGAGGCCGTGTTCGGCGGCCAGGGCTTCATCTATGGTTCTGTCGCTGCCGTGAATCACGCGGCTACACCCTTCACTGCCCAGGCCGCGGCCGACTCAAACAAGACCCGCCCATCCACCATGCCAAGAGCAGGATCGACGGCGTGCTCGGGGTGCGGCATCAGACCAACAACGTTGCCGCGCTCGTTGCACACGCCGGCTATGTTATTCACCGAGCCGTTTGGCGCTGTATCCGCGTAACGAAAGACAACCCCGCCTCGTCCTTCAAGTTCTTCGAGCTGATTTTTCTCAAGTACATAACAGCCGCAGCCGTGTTTTACCGGGATGCGTAGAACCTCGCCGCCCGAGCAGGAAGCGGTGAACGCGGTCGCTGTGTTCGCAACCTCGATCGCTTCATCGCGGCAAACGAAGCGCAGGCCGCTGTTGCGTATGAGCGCGCCGGGCAACAGTCCTGCCTCGCAGAGCACTTGGAAACCGTTGCAGATGCCAAGCACCGGACCGCCTGCGTTCGCAAAACGAGCCACTTCCTCCATCACAGGCGAGATTCTGGCGATCGCTCCTGCCCTGAGATAGTCGCCGTAAGAAAATCCACCCGGCAAAACGACTGCGTCCACACCGTTGAGGTCGGTATCCTTGTGCCAGAGCATCCGCACCTCGGCGCCCATCACATCGGCAAGCACGTGCCGGGTATCCCGGTCATCGTTGGAACCAGGAAAAACGATTACGCCCCAGGTCACGATCAGGCTCCCTGCTCCTCGAGCTTCTCCTCGATGTCAAAGCGGTAGTCCTCGATCACGTCGTTGGCCAGCAGGCGACGGCACATTTCGTCAACTCGACTTCCCGCGGCTTCGCTTCCCGTAACGCCGCTCAATTGCAGTTCGATGTATCGGCCGAGGCGAACATCATCGACGCCGTCATAGCCCAGGGCCTGCAGAGACGAAGCAACAGCTTTCCCCTGCGGGTCCAGAATCGCTTTTTTGGGAGTCACGTAAACCCTGGCAACGAAATCCATTTCTCCCCCTTCAGCCGGCTACCCGTCGTGCAATTTCCTGGTAAGCGTCTTCAACTCCACCCAGGTCCTGCCTGAACCTGTCCTTATCCAGCTTCTTGCGGGTTTCGATATCCCAGAAGCGACAGGTATCAGGACAGATCTCGTCTGCGAGCAACACCTTGCCCGAAGAGTCCCGCCCGAACTCCAGCTTGAAGTCCACCAGGAGTACGCCCCTCTCGCGCATGAACGGCTCCAGTATGGCGTTCACTGCCAGGGCCTGGCGGTGGATTTCGTCGAGTTCCTCGCGCGTGGCCCAGGAGAAGATCAGGATGTGCTCGTCGTTGATCATGGGATCGCCGAGGTCATCGTCCTTGTAGAAATACTCGACGATGGGTCGCGGCAGCGATTCACCTTCCGGCCGCCCACAGCGCTTCTGCAGACTGCCGGTGATTATGTTGCGAACTACAGTTTCGACCGGAATGATCTCGACCTTGCGCACCAGCATTTCGCGCTCGGACGGACAGTCAACAAAGTGATTGTCGACTCCGTTCTCCCGCAGCAATTCAAAGAAGCGGCGGGATATCCTGTTATTGAGGATTCCCTTGGACTCGATGCGGCCTTTTTTCTGCGCGTTGAACGCGGTCGCATCGTCCTTGAAATAGAACATCAGGAGCTCCGGATCGTCGGTCTCGTAAATGCGCTTGGCCTTACCCTCCGCAATCAATTTCCCGCTTGTCGCCATGGTCATGTTCCCTCCTCTATCACGCGGTCAAATACTTCGTGCGCATGGCCCAGGGCAGCCTTCATATCGAATGCCTTCTCGATCCTGCTGGCGTCGAGCACGCGGCTTATATCGGTATCCTTTTCGGCGTTGGCGCGGAAATCGCCTTCCGCCAGCGCGCAACGCTGAACCCAGCGGTAGGCTTCGTCGCGGGAGATCCCGTTTTCAACCAGGGCCAGGAGGATTTTCTCCGAGAACATCCTGCCGCCGGTACGCTCCAGGTTAGCGGCCATTGCTTCGGGCCGAACCTCCATGCCGGTAACCACCGAGGTCATGCGCGCCAGCATGAAATCAAGCGCAATCGTCGAATCGGGTGCTATCACCCGCTCCACCGAGGAATGCGAGATGTCGCGTTCGTGCCACAGGGCGATGTTCTCCAGTGCGGCCAGTGAATTGGCACGAACCAGGCGCGCCAGTCCGCTTATGTTCTCAGTCAGAATGGGGTTGCGCTTGTGGGGCATGGCGGACGAGCCCTTCTGGCCCTTACTGAAGGATTCGAGGACTTCGCCCACCTCGGTTCTCTGCAGGTGACGTATTTCGGTCGCGAAACGTTCCAGGCCACCCGCCAATACAGCCAGAGTACAGAAGAATTCAGCGTGCCGGTCCCGGGGAACCACCTGTGTGGCCACCGGCTCGACCGTCAGGCCAAGCCCGTCGAGAACCTCGGCCTCGATGTCCGGGCCGTTTACACCGTAAGTGCCCACGGCACCTGATAGTTTACCGCTGGCTATGGTCTCTCGCGCGGTGAGCAGCCGGAACCGGTCTCGTTTTAGCTCGGCGTACCAACCGGCCAACTTGAGACCGAAGGTCGTGGGTTGCGCGTGTATACCGTGAGAACGCCCGGCGATGGGGGTGTCTCGATACTCCCTCGCCCTCGAGCGCACGGCCTCCATCAGCGTCGAGACGCCTTCGAGCAGCTGGTCTACGGCTTCGACCAGCTGCAGGGCAAAAGCGGTGTCAAGGACGTCGGAGGACGTCATTCCGTAGTGCAGGTAGCGGCCGTCTTCACCCACGCTTTCGGCGACAGCGCTGACGAAAGCTATCACGTCGTGATGCACCTCGGCCTCGATTTCAGCCACGCGTGAGCCGTCGACACTGGCTTTCGCGCGAATGCGGCCGGCCGCGTCACCCGGTATAACCGAGCGCTTGGCGAGGGCCTCGCACACGCGGATCTCGACTTCGAGCATGAGGTCGTAGCGGTGCTGGTCCGACCAAGTCGAACCCATTCGATCCCTGGTGTAACGAGGTATCATATTTCCAGTAAAGCCGGTTCAGCCGGCTAGCTCCCAGTGCAAACAGAACCGGTGCTGTCAGGCGCTCCCGGTATGGCCGAAACCACCAGAACCCCTGTCCGAGGGCTCGAGCTCTTCGACCTCGTCGAAATCCGCTACCACGACCGGACAGATCACCAGCTGCGCAACACGCTGTCCCGGTTCTATACGAACCGTCTCGTTGCCGAAGTTGGCAACGATAACCGCCACCTCGCCCCGGTAATCCGGGTCTATCGTCCCAGGAGAGTTAGGGACGCATAATCCCTGCTTGAGAGCGAGGCCGCTTCTCGGCCTTACTTGGCCCTCGTATCCCCGGGGTATGGCAATCGCAAACCCACAGGGGATTGCTGCGCGTTCGCCGGGCACCAACTCCAGCGCGAGTTTGAGGGCCGCGCGAAGGTCCATTCCCACGGAGCCCTCGGTCATGCGTTGCGGCAGGTCGACGCTGACGTCCCCAACCCGCGTTATGGCGATTTTCAACCCCATGCAGGGTACCACTTCAGGGTAGGGGCAAGGAGACGGTGCCCACGCCGGCATCGCCCACCAGGGCCAGCCCGGCCCGGTCAGTACTGAGTATATCGAGCGCAATCTCCATTACTTGTTGGTTGCTCACCGCGCGGACTTCGGCCACGACCTCGTCTACTGCAATCTCGTGCCCGAAGTAGAGCTGGTTACGGGCAATGCGGCCCATCCGACTCTCCATCGACTCGAGTGACAGCAGGCAGGCCCCTGCTATCTGCTCGCGTGTGCGGGCGAGTTCGCCGGGGTCCAGGCCTTGCTGCTTGATCGCCGTGAGCTCCTGGAAAACCAGGTCCAGCACTTCCTCGACGTCGGCTCCACCGGTGGCCGCATAGACGCCCGTGTAGCCTATGTCGCGGTAAGGCGAGAGAAACGCGTACACCGAGTAAGCCTTGCCCCGCTCCTCCCTCACGGACTGGAAGAGCCGCGAACTCATTCCTCCCCCCAGCGCAGCTACGAGTACCTCTGCTGCGGCGTAACGAGGGTCGGTTACCGATATGCCCGGCAAGCCGAGAAGAAGGTGGGCCTGGTCCAGCTCGCGCTCGCAGACAAACACCCCCGGGTTGTAATCCGGTCGGTCGGTTTCATTTTCCGTGACGGCGGGAACGAGCCCGGCAAATTTCTCGCGGCACCAGTCCACCAGCTGCTCGTGGTCAACCGCGCCCGCGGCCGACACCACGATGTGGTCCGAACGAACGGCCTTTCGTGCCTGCGCAAGTATTTCATCGCGGCTGATACCCGCGACACTGGCAACCGTACCCGCCACCGGTAAGCCCAGCGGATGGCCGGGCCACCAGGAGTGGAGGTAGAAATCGTAGATGTAGTCCTCGGGGATCGCTTCCGCGTCCTGGATCTCATGTATGATCACTTCCCGCTCGAGTTCGATATCCTCCGAGAGAAAAGTAGAGTTGAGCAGCAGGTCGGCAAGGACATCGATCGATAGTTCGAGATGTTCCGCAAGAGTGCGGGTCAAAAAGCAGGTCTGCTCCTTGTCGGTGAAGGCATCGATGGTGCCGCCGACACCTTCGATCTCTTCGGCTATCTGCCGCGGGGTTCTCTTCTCGGTGCCCTTGAAAAACAAGTGCTCGAGAAAATGGCATACGCCGTTGGTAGACTGGCCTTCGTGGCGCGAACCGGTCTCGAGCCACACGCCGAGGGATACAGAGGGGACATCGCGCACCGACTCGGTAACGACCCGCAGGCCGTTCTCGAGCCGGGTAGAGCGAACTTCAGGCGCCAACGCTGGCTTCGGCCTCCCCTTCTTGATCCCTCAGGGCTTCCTTGAGGCTCAGGCGAATCTTGCCCTGCCGGTCGACCTCCAGCACCTTGACTCGAATCTGCTGGCCTTCCTTGACGACGTCGGTCACGTTCTCGACTCGCTCCTCGGCAAGCTGCGAGATGTGAACCAGTCCGTCGGTGCCTGGCAGTATTTCGACGAAAGCGCCGAATGCCATGATCTTTCGTACGGTACCGTCGTAGATGCGGCCGATCTTCGGTGAAGCTGTCAGCCCCTCGATGATGTCCATCGCCTTGAGCAGGGAGTCCCTGTCCGACGACGCTACCAGCACCGTGCCATCATCCTGCACGTCGATCTTGCAACCGGTCTGCTCGACGATACCGCGTATCACCTTGCCGCCGGCGCCGATGACATTACGAATCTTATCGGGATCGATTTTCATCGTCTCGATTCGCGGCGCGTACTCGGAGACTTCTTCGCGAGGTGCCGCAAGAGCCTTGGCCATCTCGGCGAGGATGTGCAGGCGACCGTCCCGTGCCTGGTAGAGCGCGTCGCGCATGACGTCCCGCGGGATACCGTCGATCTTGATGTCCATCTGCACCGCGGTGATACCCTTCTCTGTACCCGCGACCTTGAAGTCCATGTCGCCCAGGTGATCTTCGTCACCGAGGATGTCGGAGAGCACAGTGTGCTCTCCGTCCTCGCGAATGAGCCCCATCGCTATGCCCGCGACAGGAGCCTTGATCGGCACGCCGCAGTCCATCAACGCAAGGGCTCCACCGCAGACCGTGGCCATCGAAGACGAACCGTTCGATTCGGTGATCTCAGACACGACACGGAAGGTATACGGAAAGTCCTCAGCGTCGGGCAATACCGGGATGAGGGCCCGCTCGGCCAGCATGCCGTGGCCGATTTCCCTGCGCCCGGCACTGCGCAGCATCTTGGCTTCACCAACACAGTAAGGAGGAAAGTTGTAGTGCATCATGAAGCGCTTGAAGTGATCACCGGCCAGCGAATCGATTCGCTGTTCATCGGAGCCTGTTCCAAGCGTCGCCGTGACCAGGGCCTGCGTTTCACCACGCGTAAACAGGGCGCTACCATGTGTGCGCGGGAGCACCCCGGTCTCTACCGAGATGGGGCGTACGTCAGCCAGCCCGCGACCATCGAGGCGCTTGTGGTCCTTGGTGATCGCACCGCGAACCATTTCCTTCTTGACGATTCCCAGGGCAGCGCTGACATCGCCGCCGCGCTCAGCCAGGTCCTCGGGAAGCCCTTCCATGAACTCAGCCTTGAAGGCATCAAGCGCGGCGTAACGTTCAAGCTTCTCCTTGACGGAATAAGCTTTCTCAAGCCCCGTGGTCGCGAGTTTGCGCACCTTCTCGATGAGTTCCTCATCACGCTCCGGCGGAGCATAGCTGCGCTTTTCGCGCCCGGCCTCAGAAGCCAGCTTCTCCTGGGCATCCAGTATGGGCTGTATGGCCTCATGTCCCTCGTAGAGGGCCTCGAGAATCTCGTCTTCCGGCACTTCGTTGGCTCCGCCCTCCACCATCACTATGGCGTCGCGGCTCGCGGCCATCAGGATGTCGATGTCGCTGTTCTCCATCTCATCAACACCGGGGTTGATCACGACCTTACCGTCGATACGGCCAAGCCTGACAGCACCCAGGGGACCGGCGAAGGGAATATCGGATATCGTCAACGCCGCCGAGGCGCCGATGAGACTGGCCACATCGGGACCCGCAGTACGGTCGTAAGACAGCACGGTGGCGATGATCTGTGTTTCAAAGCCATAGCCCTTGGGGAAAAGCGGACGTATGGGCCGGTCGATAATGCGACAGGTCAGGATCTCGGCAGGGCTGGGACGCCCTTCCCTCTTGAAGAAGCCACCGGGGATCTTACCGGCGGCAGCGGTCTTCTCCTGGTACTCAACTGTCAGGGGGAAAAAATCAATGCCCTCTCGAACCCGGTGTGCTGACACCGCTGTCACGAGGACCACTGTATCCCCGTAGGTTACGAACACGGCGCCATCGGCTTGCCTGGCTATGCGGCCGGTTTCAAGTGTGAGTGTCTTGCCACCCAGTTCCAATTCTACTTTTTTAATCATTACAGAGCTCTCCTTTCCCCTCCCGGGAATTACAATAGTCAAAGAATTTCGTTGAAGTGAGGCGCCCCCGCCCCCTCTTTATGCCAAGACCACGGGCCTCGCCGCTTACAGCGCTGCGCCGTGTTGCTATTTGCGCAGGCCCAGGCGCTCGATCAGTGCCAGGTAGCGGTCGTAGGTCGTTCGCTTGAGGTAATCGAGCATCTTGCGTCTCTGGCTGACCATTCTCAGAAGGCCACGCCGGGAGTGATTGTCCTTGGGGTGGGTCTTGAAATGGCCGGTCAGGTAATTGATACGGTTGGTCAGCAAAGCGACCTGGACTTCGGGAGAACCGGTATCCGATTCGTGGGTCCTGAAATCTCCGATCACATCCTGCGTGCTTTGTAACGTTGTCGTCACTGGGTATTCAACTCTTCCTTAACGTTCCTTAGTTCGATTCAACCACCAATTGCTATCACCTGCCCTTCGCCCGCGCAAACCCGCCTCAGCCCACGAAAACCCTCTCGAGCTTCCACAGGCCGCTCTGCTCGCTGATTACCGCCACCAGGCGGCCGGCCCGCGTCACCATGGCCGATTCGCCGTCCTGAGGGCGCCGTAGAACCCCGAGAACGTCCTGCCGTCCCTGCCTCAGGCCGCTGGCTCCGCGGTCGTCCACCTCCAGCGACTCAAGGTGGGCAAGGGCCTTGGATAAGGGCAGAACTGCTGCCTCGAGCTCGCTCCCGTCGCTGTCTTCAAGATTCTCCATGGACGCTGCGTCTTCAATGCGAAAGCGCCCGAAAGCCGTCCTGACGAGGGATTCCATGTGCGCGCCGCAGCCGATAGCCTCGCCCAGGTCTCTGGCGAGGGCACGTACATAGGTGCCCTTTGAGCAGTGGACGCTGAACTCCAGCGCCGAGGCGTCCCGAACCGTGAGCTTGAGCTCAAATATAGTGACTTCGCGTGGCTGGAGTTCCACTTCTTCACCCCGCCGAGCCCGCTTGTACATCGGAACACCGTCTTTCTTGATAGCCGAATAGGCAGGGGGGACCTGGCTCAGCGAGCCGGTGAACCGGTCGGCCAGTTCATCGAGATCAATATCGGCCAGCGCTGGTACCGGGCTGGTAGCGACAACCTTGCCGCCGCGATCCAGAGTATCAGTGAGAACACCCAGTCGGATTACCCCGGTGTAGGTTTTTGTAGCGCTGTTGAGCCAGGGCGCTGCCTTGGTGCCCATACCCAGGCACAGGGGCAACAAGCCCGAGGCCAGGGGATCGAGAGTTCCGAGGTGACCAACCTTCACCCCACCGAGGACCCGTTTGATCCGCGCGACCGCGGAAGCGGAGCTCATATCGACAGGCTTATCTACGAGCAGTATGCCGTCAACGCCCTTGCGGTTTTTCATCGCTTTAATTCCCCCGTGTCCGCTCCGGACAACAGCCTTTGAATTCGGTCGGCTCTCTCGAGCGAACCGTCAAGCGTGAATAACAGGTCGGGCGTAAATCTCAGCGCCAGTTTGCGACCGAGCTCGCGCCGGAGGTAGCCAGACGCAGCGTCGAGGCCGCGACTGCACTCCAACTGCTGCTTTTCATCTCCCCTGGTCGAATAAAACACCCTTGCGTGCTTGAGATCCGGGCTCATATCCACGGCGGTAAACGTAACACCCCGCACGCGCGGATCGCGCAGCTCCTGGTCAACTATACCGGCGAGCGCCGATATCACCTCCCGGGCTATTCGTCGTGTTCTAACAGAAGCCATCGAATTCAAATTCAGTAATTGTCGAAGATGTATTCTTCTTCGCCGGGCTGGGCCAGGCGTAAGCCTTCGACAAAGCGCGCCACCGTCCTCAGGCAGCGGTCCACGTGATCTTTTTCGTTGCCGGCTTGCACCACGCCGAGTCCAATTGAAGCAACGTCGTCCAATCGGTCGATCTCGGCGACCGATACGTTGTAGCGATTCGAGACCTTTGCCTTGATTGCTTTCACCACCGAGCGTTTACCTTTCAGGGAACGATTGCCGGGCAGGTACATCACCAGGCTGAGAACGCCCACGACCACCCCAACGCTCCGCTCATTCCGGCTCAGGCGCCTGCCGAGCCAGCTGGTTTGCCCGCGTAAGGCGCGTCCAGGGTACGACGGACTTCTTCAAGTTCGAAGATTTCGACAACATCGCCGACCTTGATGTCATTGAACTTGTCGAGCCCGATACCGCACTCGTAGCTGGACTGCACTTCGCGCACATCCTCCTTGAACCGCCTCAAGCTTGATATGGTGCCGGTGTAAGTCACGACCCCATCCCTGACGAGCCTGCAATGGGCTCCCCGCTTGACCTTGCCCTCGGTGATATAACTGCCAGCAATGGTCGCACCCCCTGGCACTCCGAAGGTGTCTCGCACCTCGGCGCGGCCCTGCGATAATTCCTTGATGTCGGGCGCAAGGAGGCCTTCCATTGCGAGCTTCACCTCGTCGAGAGCCTCATAAATCACCTCGTGGAGCCTCAGGTCAACGCCTTCGCGCTCTGCAAGAGCGCGGGCCTTGCTCTCGGGTCTTACGTGAAAACCTATGACCACGGCACCAGATACAAGGGCCAACTGAACGTCGGATTCGTTGATGGCTCCAACCCCGTTGTGGATGACTGACAAGGTGATCTCGTCGGTTCCGATCTGTTCGAGAGCCGCGGTCAGGGCTTCGGCCGATCCTTTCACGTCGGCCTTAACCACCACCTTGAATTCAGCCACGTCACCGGCTGCAACGTGTTTCTGGAAATCTTCCAGTGAAAGCCGCGTAGAAGAAGTCAGCTGAGCCTTTCTCGCGACGTCTTTCCTGTGTTCAGCTACCTGCTCTGCGCGCGAAGAGTCGTCCACCACGACAAAGCTGTCGCCGGCTTCGGGAACGCCGTCCAAGCCGATAATTTCAACCGGCGTAGAAGGACCCGCGGCCTCGGATTTCTTGCCCGCGTAGTCGGTCATCGCTCGCACGCGACCGGTGACGTCACCACTCACGAAGTTGTCGCCGTGCTTCAGCACGCCCCGCTGCACGAGCACCGTTGCCACCGGGCCACGGCCTTTGTCCAACCGCGCCTCGATGACCACGCCGCGGGCCCGGCCATCGGGTATGGCCTTGAGCTCGAGGATCTCGGACTGAAGACGCAGGACCTCGAGTAGTTCGTCGATACCAGTGCGCTTGATCGCCGACACCGGGACGAAGAGAGTATCACCGCCCCAGTCTTCGGGCTGCAACCCCTGTTCGGACAGCTGCTGCTTTACCCTGTCGGGGTTAGCGTCAGGCTTGTCCATCTTGTTGACCGCTACGACCACCGGTATCTCGGCTGCCTTTGCGTGGTTCACGGCTTCGAGCGTCTGGGGCATAACGCCGTCATCGGCCGCGACGACCAGGATCACAATGTCTGTAACACTCGCCCCCCTCGCCCGCATGGAAGTAAATGCCGCGTGACCCGGGGTATCGAGAAAGCAGATAGCCTGGTCTCCACTGCCCACTGTGTACGCACCGATATGCTGGGTAATACCCCCGGCCTCTCCTTTGACGACGTTCGAGCCGCGGATTACGTCCAGCAGAGAGGTCTTGCCGTGATCGACGTGGCCCATGACTGTCACAACCGGCGGCCGTGCAACGCCCTCTTTTTCAGAGCCGTCGACGTCGCTGTTGTGCTCGAGCAGCTGGTCGACATCGACGGAAGTGTTCTCGACTGTATAGCCGAACTCTTCGGCTATCAGGCTGACGGTGTCGAAATCCAGCGATTCGTTCATGCTGGCCATCACTCCCTGGCCCATGAGCTTGCCCAGCACTTCGCCAGACTTGACGCCGATTGCCCTCGCCAGCTCAGCGGGACTGATGACATCGTGAATCCGCACGACACGCTTGGCCGCCTTGGGTATTGTCAGCTCGGTTTTCTGAAGCTTCTGACCCGGCATAGCCCGCTTCTTACGAGGCCGCGCCTGGTATGACCGCTCGAATGCGTCAAAGAGCTCCTCTTTCTTTACGACCCGCCTCTTGCGCTTGCGTGTCTTACCGTCCGCGTCGGCGGGCTTGTCGGTCGTGGTCTCTTTTTCTGAGACTGTGGCGACCTTCGGCTTCTTGAGAGCGGAGAGATCTATGCGTCCCAGTATCCGGGGGCCACTGATAGAGCCTTCGTCCTCGCTGTCTCCTGGAGATTCCTCGCTGGGTTCGTCTTTCCTTTCGGCAGCCTGGAGCAGCTCTTCCGCGATCGCGTCGCGATCGTCGTCGCTTACTTCCTGCTTGGCCCTGGCCGCGTGCTCCTCGGCTTCTGCTTCCGCTGTCTCACTACCGGTTTCAGAGGCGGTGCCGTCATCGGATACTTCCTGGCTGACCATTCCGCCGTCCGCCTCGATGCCGGGCTCGGCAGTCGCTGCCTGCTCCTGGCCGTCTTTCGATGAACCAGCAGTCGTTTTCGGATCGAGCGAGGGCAACCCAACGGGGGCCACTACTTCGGGTGCCTGCTGCAACGAGGGGACGATTGAGAGAGCGCGATGGGCTTCTGCAAAGGGTTCATTGGAGAAAGCCACCGCCAGTGCGCCTGCGTCGGTGCCGATAGTCGCTGTCACAGCGCGAACGCTGGATGCCACCGAGAAGTCGGGCGCCGCAGCTCCAGCATCGCCTTCTGCCAGGCGCTTGCGGCGTGTGCGCC
>DBZX01000086.1:0-4072 GCA_002311335.1 bacterium UBP10_UBA1149 | reverse complement strand
TAGCGATCCGCCCTTGAGGCGCTTTCGGGTCACGGTATCGAGCGCGGTCACCCGGCCACCGCCACCTTCTTCCTTTATCTCGACAACCTGTTCCGTGGTCTCGCCCACAACCTCGGCGACGTCTTGCGCGTCGAGTCCCATTTCATGTCGAACCCGCTCGGCTTCCGAGTCTTCGATGCCGCTCTGGGCGCGTTTACCCTTCACGCCCATTTTCTCCAGCCGCTCGATCACGGCCTTCGACTTTACGCCCCATTCTTTTGCGTACTGACTGATGCGTCGTTTGGCCATCAGCAAAGCTCCTCCCCTGGCGCGCCGGTTTCCAGCGTCGCTTCAAGTTCCCGCACGAAGCGGGCTTTCTGATCCGTGGCCACACCCGTGCGCAACGATCGATTTACCGTGCGACGCTTGACCAACCCGGCCCGGCACTCGAGCGTGCGGTGCAGGTAGGCCGTTCGCCCGCTGATCGGAGCCGCCACGATGGCCAGTACGCCCGCGCCGTCCTTCCCAAAGCGCAGCATCCGGTCCGGGGCATCGCGTTGGCCACAACCTACGCAGGTACGTTGCGGTGTATGGCTCAGCCTGCTCACTAGGAGGCTTCTCCCTTGGCAGGCTCGTCATCGCTTGCTTTTTCTTTCGCGGCGGCTGCCGAACCGGCAGATTCGCTACCGGCAGATTCGCCCTCGGCCGATTCTTCGGCGGCAACGCGCTCTTCTTCGGCGAGCCGGGCCTTCTCGGCATCGTTGGCGGCTTCCAACGCGTCGCTGATCGCAGCGGCCACGCGCCTTACCATGCTCGTCCGTCGCTGCTCTTCGGCGGCAATCGCCGCACTGGCAAGAAAACCCTCGGCGGCGTCTTCTTCTACACTGAGCGCCGCGGCGACGTCCGCCGCCGAGCTGGTGGACAACTCCGCAGCCGACTTGTAGCCGTCGGCCAACAGGATCTCCGCCTGTAATTCGCCGAGTCCATCCACTCCCTGCAAGGAAAGTCTCGATTCCCTCAAGCGACGCTCGTAGTCGGCATCACCGAGTACATCCAGCTTCCAGCCCGACAGGCGCGCGGCGAGGCGGATGTTCTGCCCCTTGCGGCCGATGGCGAGGGCGAGTTCCGCATCGGGAACGACCACTTCCATGGCGTGTGCATCTTCGTCGATAACAATGCGCGAGACCTTGGCCGGCGAAAGGGCTCGGCAGACAAACTCGGTTTCGTCAGGCGTCCAAGGGACGATGTCGATTCGTTCTCCCCTCAGTTCCTGTACCACCGCCTGCACCCTGTTACCGCGCATGCCCACGCAGGCGCCAACCGGGTCTACGTCGCTGTCTTTAGAGACCACCGAGATCTTGGCCCGTCCTCCTGGCTCGCGAACCACGTCCTTGATCTCGACGATGCCTTCGTAGACTTCCGGGACTTCCTGTTCAAACAGCTTCGCGACGAGCTCCGGTGCGGTGCGCGAGAGAACGATCTGTGTGCCGCGCAGTGTGTCGTTGACTTCCTTGATGACGGCGCGAACCCGCTCCTGCTGCCGGTAACGCTCCCTCGGAATCTGCTCTCTCTCGGGCAGTATCGCTTCCACGTTGGGACGGAGTTGGACAACAAGGTTGCGTCTTTCGAACCGCAGCACGACTCCCGAGACGACCGAGCCTTCCTGCTCTTTGAACTCACCGTATATGATCGAACGCTCGTAGTCCCGGACTTTCTGGACGATATTCTGCTTAGCCGCCTGGGCAGCGATCCGGCCCAGGGGCGCCGAATCGATCTCTTCCATCAACTCGTCGCCGACTTCGGCTTCCGGGTCGACGTCCGACCGCGCGTACTCCAGCGAAATTTCGTTGTCGGGATCCGATACTTCTTCAACGACCGTATGCACCCGGTACATATCGACCGAGCCGCTCTCCGGGTTGTAACTGGCGTCAATGTTGAGATCGGCACCGTAGGTCTTGTGAGCTGCCGATTCCATGGCCTCTTCGACAGCCTCGATGATGAGGGCGCGGTCGATCCCTTTTTCTTTGCTGATCTGGTCAATCGCGCGCTTTATATCGAATTCCATTATGTTCTCCCCGCGGGCACGTACCCCAGCCGCTCTGCAAACTCAGGCATCTGCAGCTCCGGCTTCATCAAAGCGGTATTCCAGGTTGGCCCGAGTGATGTCCTTGTACGAAATCTCCCGGCGCGAACCCTCGTCATCTACGACAACCACAACCGTGTCGTCCGCTCGCTCGAGCGAGCCCTTGATCCGTCGCTTGCCGTCGACCTGCGCCGCCAAGGTGATCTTTACTCGCTCGCCGACAACCCGCCGAAAATGCGAGGGCAGACGAAGCGGCCGATTGAGGCCGGGCGAAGAAACCTCGAGCATGAACTGCCCCGTGACAACGTCGTCGTTGACGTCGAGCAGGTCGGAAAGCGCACGGCTCACTGCCGCACAATCTTCGATCGCAACCCCACCGTTTTCTTCCACGGAGTCCAGGTAAATGCGCACGGTCCTGCTGCCGGCATTGCCGCTGAAGTCGACATCGAGGACTTCCAATCCCCTTTCAGACGCCAACGGGCCCGCAAGTGAACAGAGCTTATCCCTCGTAGTATCTGTAGATCTTTCCAACTTTTCTTTCCGCAAGCGGGGCCTTCGCCCAGGCCGGCAATCCATCCCGGGGCCTTCTGCTTGCGCGACCATTTTTATAGCGCACAAAAAAAGGCAGGCCCTGGAGCCTACCCAACCACGTATCCGACCCCTGCCCAGCCCACATTACGTAACATGGAGCCCCCGAACGCGCAAGAAGCGCCGATCCGCCGTCAAGCTTGCTTTAATGGCATTTCAGGCCGCTCATTCCGGCGGCTTGCGGTTGCGCCAGGCGTCGACGGCCCGGGGGTCGATTCAATCCGCTTTGCGGTCGTGAACAGTGACTAACTCGAGGATTTCGTAAGTGCGCTTACCCGACGGCGACCGCACGACGGCCTCATCACCGACTTGCTTGTGCAACAAGGCCTGTCCTACCGGGGACTGCAGCGATATACGGCCTTTCTCAGGGGCGGTTTCCTCGGGAAAAACCAGCTCGTAGAACCGTTCGTCCCCACTGTCGACGTCGACCACTGTCACCCGGCTGCCGTAGCCGACTTTATCAGCGGGGACCGAAGAAATGTCGTAACGGGAGAGCTCGCTGAGGCGGGCCGTAAGCATGCCGACCCGCGCGTGAACGAGCCCTTGCCGCTCCTTGGCTGCGTGGTACTCGGCATTTTCACTGAGATCGCCGTGCGCGCGCGCGGTTTCGATCTGCCGTGGAAGATCCACTGCGAGTTCATGCTTGAGCTCTACGAGCTCAGCCTTGATCACCTTGATAATGGGAAGTTCATCAGCCACGTCGAGCCCAATACCAGCAGAAAAACCAGCTGTCAACGCGCCTGTTCAAGCAGCTCGCGCGCAATCGCGCTGGCCGCCTTGCCGTCGTAGCGGCCGGCGTAGCGAGCAGCGAGTGCTTTCATTACGTCTCCGAGCGAAGATGCGTCGCCTTCCGAAAGTATGCCGCGTACAGCCTCGGTGAGCTCGGCCTCGTTCATCTGCGAAGGCAGGAACTCGTTACACACTGACAGAAGATTCCTGGCCTTGGCTATGATGTCTTCCCGGCCTGATCTTTCGGCGAACTCCAGCGACTCGGCCGCCTGCTTGGCTTCGCGCCGGGCCACGGCAAGCCGGTCCTTGTCGTCAAGCGGCTCGCCCTTCTTCTCGATCGAGCGGTTTTTCAGCCCCGTCAACAAGCTGCGAATTACCTGCAGGCGCAGCGCTTCGCCCGCTTTCATAGCGCTCTTGAGCTGTTCCCTGAGATCGTCGTCTCCAAGGCTGTGCAAGTCAGACTCCAGCCTTCATGCGGCCGCCCGTGTTTCTTCGAGGGATCGACCGAGCGTAGCCACTAAATCCTGCAACGCGCCGTAGTCGTCGCCTCGCTGTATCCAGATTTCTCGTCCCCCGCGACCCCGGTGCTCGCGGCGCACAAACCCCATCTCTTCGTAACGCCTCAAGGCGTTACCAAAAGTAACCGCGGAGCCACCCTCCACTCGCTGGGTTTCGCCTACCAGCATACCGGTG
>DBZX01000023.1:7457-22193 GCA_002311335.1 bacterium UBP10_UBA1149 | reverse complement strand
GGCCATACGGGCGAGGTTTCCACCATGGTGCTCGTCCCCGAAGTGGTCGATGCCGTTGATCCCGTGCCGGTACTCGCCGCCGGGGGGATCGGCAACGGACGCCAGGTCACAGCCGCCCTCGCCTTGGGGGCCCAGGGGGTCTGGGCGGGCTCGGTCTGGCTGACCACCGAAGAAGCGGAAACCCATCCCGTCGTGAAGGAAAAGTTTCTCAAAGCGACGTCGAGCGATACGGTGCGAAGTCGTTCGCTGACGGGCAAACCCGCCCGCCAACTTCGCAGCGCGTGGACCGATGCCTGGGAAGACCCCTCGAATCCAGATCCCCTCCNNTGACGGCCGCCCTGGCCCTGGGTGCCCAGGGGGTGTGGACCGGCTCCGTCTGGCTCACGACCGAAGAAGCCGAGACCCACCCGGTCGTGAAGAAGAAGTTCCTGAAGGCGACCTCGAGCGACACGATCCGCAGCCGCTCTCTCACCGGCAAGCCGGCCCGGCAGCTGCGCAGCGCCTGGACGGAGGCCTGGGAGGATCCCTCGAACCCCGATCCCCTGCCCATGCCGCTCCAGCTGCGGCTCACCCGCGAGGCGCAGATGCGCATCCAGCGCACGGCCCACAACAACGAGGGCTCCGCGCAGCTTGCCAACTACTTCGTGGGGCAGATCGTGGGCTCGCTGAATCACGTCAAATCGGTCCGCACGGTGATCGAGGAACTCGTTGGCGAATATGCCGACACAATGTCGCGCCTGGACGACTTGGCCGAAGGCTAGAAGCGAGGCGCCGGAGGCGGCATGTCGACGACCCTCGACTGGTATGGATGCGCGACATTCCGGCTGAAGACGGCCGGCTTGAATATCTTTCTCGACGCCTACGTCGATCGGGCTGCGGGGGCCGCCGGACCCGGAACCCGCACCGAGGACGTCGACGAATGCGACTGGATCGTGGTGGGCCATTCGCATTTCGACCATCTCTACGGGGCGGAACGGATTGCGGCCAATACCGGGGCCAGGATCATCGCGAGCTACGAATCGATCCGCGTGATGGAGCAGGCCGGCGTACCCGTCGAGCAGATGATCTGCGTCGCCGGAGGCGAGACCATCGATCTCGGAAATGGCGTCAGGGTGACCGTCTACCCCAGCCAGCACTCCTGCGTCTGGAGCCACGGCCAGATGGATTCGGCGGATGCAGTCTGCATCGGAGATCTTGGCGTCACGTGGCAGGAACAGCGAGCGCGCTTCGAGGAGTTGGTCAAATACCTGACCAGCCAGATCCCCCCCGCATCCATCGAACACCTCATGGCCTCCCAGCAGGGCGACCGCGGCGACGGCGGCGCACTGATCTACGTCTTCGATACCCCCGATGGCCGCATTCTCTACCAGGACACGTCGGGGCATTGGTCGGGGATCATCGATGGGCTGGCTCCCGACGTCGCCATCCTGGCCGCGGCCGGGCGCGGCAATATCGACGGTGAACCCATCCAAGGCTCCCTGGCCCAATTCGTCGCGCGCCAGGCGCAATTGCTCGGCGCCCGGCGGATTGTCCTCTGCCACCACGACAACTGGCTGCCGGGCTTTTCCATCGATACCGACATCAGCCCGATTCGCGAAGAACTCGCCCGGCTCGTGCCCTCTAGCGAGCTTCTCGAACTCGATTATCTCGACGCGACACCCGTTCTTCCCCTTCCCTAGAAAGGCCTCCCCCCAATGCGCGTTGAAACCACGATCCCCCTGGACGACTGGCGCAAGGTCGCCGAGCGGGCGCGCCAGGCCGAAGAAGCGGGCTTCGATGGCCTGCTCTCGGCCGAAGTCGCCCACGACCCCTTCATGCCCCTGGGCTTCGCCGCCCTCGCCACCGAGCGTATCCGCCTGGGCACCGCCATCGCGGTTTGTTTTCCGCGGAGTCCAATGGTGGTCGCCAATACCGCCTGGGATCTGCAAGAGCAGTCGGGGGGCCGCTTCGTGCTGGGGCTCGGCGCCCAGGTCAAGGGCCACAACGAGCGGCGCTTCAGCGTGCCGTGGTCGGCGCCGTTGCCGCGCATGCGTGAGTACGTGCAAGCGTTGCGCGCGATCTGGCGCTGCTGGGAGGACGGTGAGAAGCTCGACTTCACGGGCGAGCACTACAACTTTACCTTGATGACGCCCGAGTTCTCGCCGCCACCTTCGGGTCTGCCGCCCGTGCCGGTCACCATAGCCGCGGTGCGCCCGGCGATGCTCAAGATGGCCGGGCAGATCTGCGACGGTGTACGCCTGCACGGGTTTGCCACTCGCCGCTACCTCGACCAGGTGGCCATGCCGGCGCTGTCAGAAGGAATGAAAAAAGGCGGCCGCGCGCGCAACGAGTTCGAAATATGGGGCGGCGGTTTTATCTCCACCGGGCCCGACGAAGAGAGCGTGGCCAAGCAGCGCGAGTGGGTGCGCTACCGCATTGGTTTTTACGGGTCCACGCGCAGCTACCTGCCGGTGCTCGAGGCCCACGGCTGGGAAGAGCTTGGCGCGAAACTGAACGGCATGGCGCGTGCCGGGCAGTGGAAAGAAATGCCCGCCGAGATACCCGACGAGGTGCTCGACGAGTTCACGGTGTCGGCCACCTGGAAAGACCTCGCGCCGGCCGTCGAGCAACGCTTCGGCGGCGTATCCGACAGCATCACGCTGGAAGTCCCCGCAGCCGACGCCGGCCTGGACGGCGAATTCGGCGAACTGCTCACGGACCTCAAGCGTATACCCTCGCCCTTCGCCCCCACCTGAAGGGGCAAGCCCCCTTCAGGAAGATGTGAGGATGGTGACGCAGCTCACGCCGGGGAATCCGTACACGTGGGTGAAGCCCGTGCGGGGGCTGCCGGGCACTTGATGAGCGCCGGCGCGCCCCCGTAGCTGCAGGCAGACCTCGTGTACCTGCCGCAGGCCCGAGGCGCCGATGGGCTCGCCGTTGGCCAGCAATCCGCCGTCGGTGTTTATCGGCATGCGCCCCTCGATGGCGGTCTCGCCGTCGCGAACGAGCGCTTCCTGTTCGCCGTCGGCGCAGAATCCGCACTCGGCCATGTGCATGATCTCGTGACCGGCCTCGGTGTCCTGCAATTGTATGACGTCGATGTCTTCGGGACCCACGCCCGCGGCTTCAAAAGCCTCGCGCGAGGCTTCCACGGACGGCCCTGGCACCCAGCGCACGGGCGTAGACGGGGTCAGCGTCTCGAACGACCCGTAACGGCGAGTGCGGAACACGTCGGCGCGCAGCTGCACGGGGCTGGTCGTGTAGCGCGCCGCGATATCGGCGCGGCAAAGCACTACCGCTACCGCGCCCTCGCTGGGCGAGCAGAAGTGATACTTGCGCAGCGGATCGCAGACCATCGGCGATCCGGCGATCTCCTCTTCGCTTATCTGCTTGCGCCGCCACGCGCGCTCATTCAGCGATCCGTTGCGAAAAGCCTTGGCCGACACGCGATTGAGACAGTCCTCGCTGATGCCGTGGTCGTGCATATAGCGCATTGTCTTCATGGCGAAGTACTGCGGGTTGAGCGCCAGGCCGGTCTCGCCGTACCACTGCCCCAGCCCGATGCTCTCCAGCGTGTCGCCCACAGAGAACGCGCCACGCGGATGCTTGTCCATGCCCACGGCTATGGCCACGTCGGCCTGCCCGGCAGTGATCGCGTTGGCGGCGGTCAACAACAGGTTGCCGCCGGTGGCGCAGCCGTTGTAAAGCGTGGCAAACGGTATGCCCGTCAGCCCCATGTGCTTGATCATGGTGTCGGGCTGCAACACTTCGAGGCTGCCAGCGCAGGCAAACTGTATGTCGTTCCAGCCAAGGCCGGCGTCCGAAAGCGCGTCGTTGGCAGCGGCCACGCCCATTTCGATGGGGCCCACGCCCTCGTGTCGACCGAAGGGGTAAAGCCCGCTGCCCAGTATCGAGACGTTCATGCTTCTACCGGCCGAAAAGCAAAAGTAACGACCTCTTCGCCCTCGTCGTTTTTAAAAAACGTTTCGATCACCAGCTCCATCTCCATACCTATACGCAAGCGCGAGGGATCGTTTTCGGTAAGGCGCGCTTCCACGCGCACCCCATCCTCCAGCTCGATATACCCGACACCGAAGGGCACGAACTCGCGCGCGTTGCCCGTCCATGGGTGAGGCGGCGGAAAGTGCTGCACCGTCCAGGTCCACAGCGTGCCGCTACGCCCGAGTTCGACTTCTTCGCAGGCCTGCGAAGGACAGGCCGGACAACCGCGCTGCACCGGAAAAGTTGTCTCGCCGCAGTCCGGGCAACGACTCCCGAGAAGGGCGGGATGCTCAGACGGCCAGGTGAACAAACCCTCGGCCACAGGTCTCTGTGTGCTCATCGTGTCTTCCACTGCCGGCTCTCCCCTGACCGGGGCGGGCCCGCAACGGACTAACCCCACCACAAGGGTTAGCCGCCCGCCCGCCTCAAGGCAACGCCCGCAGCAGGCACAGCTCTGCCCGGCTGCTCCAGTGCCTGGCGGGCCAGCTCCGCGCCGCTCGCCCCCTGCCCCGTGGCCCCTGCCCCGACACGACGGTCTCAGTACAGCATGAAGTAAATCGTCACGCCGGTGACCGAGACGTACAGCCACAGCGGCAAGGTGACGCGGGCTATGCGGCGGTGCTCTTGCAGCTGGTCGGTCCAACCACGGTAGAGGGTGAGCAGGGCCAGCGGCATTATGACCGCGGCCAGCACTACGTGGCTGGCGAGCAGCGACAGGTACAGCGCCTTGAACTCGCCCTCGTAGGGGCGCGGCCCGGCCTTGTACCAGTGGTAGACGACGTAGCTGACGAGAAACGCGGCAGAACTGGCAAAGGCCGCCAGCATCGCACGGCGATGGGCAAGGCGACGGCCGGTCTTTATCATGGCCAGGCCCGTGAGCAGCAGCAGCCCGCTCAAGGCGTTGAGGGTGGCGTTTACCCTCGGCAATCCCGACACGTCCAGCCCACCGGCCACTCCCTCCGGGCGAGGGCCGAGGATAAGAAACGCCACCGCGGCGCACACCACCGCCGACGTTATGTAGATTATGCGCCGCCAGAAGGCGTCTCGTTCATCGGTCATCATACTGTGTCCCGTCCTCCGGCCGACCACTGTAGCCCGGGAGCGCCGCCGACCAGAGCAGCGCAAACCCGCGTTTTCAGTGCCCTTCGGCTTGAAGAGTCGCACGGCGTCGGATACTTGTCGTCGGTTATTCGGGCATTACCGGCCTTTTTCATCGACACCCCGGGCGCAGGAATACACGGTAAAGGGCATGGCAGACAACGGCACCAGCAAGGACGACGCCACCACGAGCGTCTCGATGGAAACCATCGTCAACCTCAGCAAGAGGCGTGGTTTCGTATTCCAGAGCTCCGAGATCTACGGCGGCCTGGCCAGTTGCTGGGACTACGGGCCGCTGGGCGCCGAGCTCAAGCGCAACGTCAAGGAGGCGTGGTGGCGCGACACAGTCACCACGCGCCCCGACGTGGCCGGCCTGGACTGCTCCATCCTGATGCACCCGCGGGTGTGGGAGGCGTCGGGCCACCTCGACAATTTCACCGACCCGATGGTGGACTGCAAGCTGTGCAAGGGACGTTTTCGCGCCGACCAGCTTGAGCACGCCAGCTGCCCAAAAAAACCGAGCAAGCGCCCGGGCGAGTGCGAGGGCGAGCTCACCGAGCCGCGCAACTTCAACCTCATGTTCAAGACGCACATGGGCCCGGTCGAAGACTCGGCGGCGGCCGTCTACCTGCGGCCGGAAACCGCGCAGGGCATATTCGTCAACTTCGTCAATGTTGTGAACTCGGCGCGCATGAAACCGCCCTTCGGCATAGCGCAGCAGGGCAAGAGTTTTCGCAACGAGATCACGCCGGGCAACTTCCTGTTTCGTACCCGCGAGTTCGAGCAGATGGAGTTGGAGTTTTTCGTGCCGCCGGGCAGCGACGACGCCTGGTACGAGTACTGGCAGGCGCGCCGTATGGCCTGGTACACCGACTACGGCATAAACCCCAAACGCCTGCGCCTGCGCTGCCACGCCGACGACGAGCTGGCCCACTACGCCAAGGGCTGCGCCGACGTGGAGTACGAGTTCCCCATCGGCTGGCAGGAGCTCGAAGGCATAGCCAACCGCACCGACTTTGACCTCAAGGCCCACATGGAAGCGTCGGGCAAGGACCTCAGCTTTTTCGACCCGCAGTCCAAGGAGCGCTTCGTCCCCTACGTAATCGAGCCGTCGGCCGGCGCCGACCGCTCCACGCTGGCCTTCCTCGTAGACGCCTACCACGAGGATCCCCCGGAAGAGGGCCGCCCCGCGGACGACCGCCGCGTGGTGCTCAAGTTTCACCCGTCGCTGGCGCCGGTCAAGCTCGCCGTCTTCCCTCTCATGCGCAAGGAAGGCCATCCCGAAAAGGCGATGAAGATCGTCGAAGAACTCAGGGGGCACTTCGCGGTGCAGTACGACCAGGCCGGTTCAATCGGTCGTCGCTACAGGCGCCAGGACGAGATCGGCACGCCACTGGGAGTGACCGTGGACCACCAGACCATGAAAGACGACACCGTCACCCTGCGAGATCGTGACACGATGGAGCAGCAGAGGGTCCCCATCGCCGCCCTGGCGGGGATCGTGCGTGAGAAAGTCGCGCCGCCGGTGTCGACCAGGCCACTGGCCCCCGAAGGCATTTGACGGCAATAGGCGCGGACAGCAGGAAAAGCAGTGCTGCGTTGCCCGCAACGCAATACGAGAACTACAACAACCAGCAGGCAGGACAGATGGCCACCACGAAAAAGACCAACAGTAAAAAGAAGACCTCCGCCAGGAAAAAAGCCGCCAGGAAAAAAGCCGCGCGCAAGCAGAAGTTCGTCTACAGTTTTGGCGACGGCAGCGCCGAGGGCGACTCGTCCATGCGCAACCTGCTCGGAGGCAAGGGTGCCAACCTGGCCGAGATGGCGGGGCTGGGGCTTCCAGTGCCTCCCGGCTGCACGATATCCACCGAGGTCTGCGCGCTCTACGACGCGAAGAAAGACAGCTACCCGGCCGGGCTCAAGGAGCAGCTGAAGGCCGGGCTCGCCACCATCGAAAAAACCATGGGCAAACGCCTGGGCGACAAGGCCAACCCGCTGCTGGTGTCGGTGAGGTCGGGCGCGCGCGCGTCGATGCCCGGCATGATGGACACCGTGCTCAACCTCGGGCTCAACGACGAGACCGTCGTGGGACTGGCCACCGCCAGCGGCAACGAGCGCTTCGCCTGGGACAGTTACCGACGCTTCATACAGATGTACGGCGACGTGGTGATGGACCTCAAGCCCGTCTCGGCAAAAGAAACCGATCCTTTCGAAGCCATCATCGAGGCCAAGAAGATCAAGCACGGCCTCGAGCTGGACACCGAGCTCACCACCGTGCACCTGCAACAGCTGGTGCGCGAGTTCAAGGCGCTGATCAAGAGGCGGCTCAAGCGCGAGTTTCCGACTGACCCCC
This sequence comes from bacterium UBP10_UBA1149, assembly GCA_002311335.1. Classification (GTDB taxonomy): domain Bacteria; phylum Desulfobacterota; class Binatia; order UBA1149; family UBA1149; genus UBA1149. Next base: position 14,761 of record DBZX01000023.1, on the reverse strand, counting down.
TGCAGCAGTTGTGGGGAGCCATCGGCGCGGTGTTTCGCAGTTGGGACAACGAGCGCGCGCACGTGTACCGCAAGCTTAACAACATACCCTTCGACTGGGGCACGGCGGTAAACGTGCAGGCCATGGTCTTCGGCAACCTGGGCAGCAGCTCGGCCACCGGCGTGGCCTTCACGCGCAGCCCGGCCACCGGCGAGAAGATTTTTTACGGCGAGTTTCTCGTCAACGCCCAGGGCGAAGACGTCGTAGCCGGCATACGCACGCCCCAGCAGATCACCCTGGAGGGTTCGCGCACCTGGGCCGAGGAAAACTCCAAGGACGAGTCCGACCGCGAGCGCCTCTACCCTTCGCTCGAAGAAGTGATGCCGCGTTGCTACAAGCAGCTGCGCAAGGTGGCGAGCTCGCTCGAGCGACACTACCGCGACATGCAGGACCTCGAGTTCACCATCGAGCGCGACCGACTGTGGATGCTGCAGACCCGCGGCGGCAAGCGCACGGCTGCGGCCGCGGTGAAGATCGCGGTCGACATGGCACGCGAGCGCCTCATCAATCGCGTCACAGCCGTACTGCGCGTTGACCCCGACCAGATTGACCAGCTGTTGCACCCCACCATCGACCAGTCGGCCGACAAGGACCTGCTCGCGCGCGGGCTGGGCGCTTCGCCGGGCGCGGCGTCGGGGGCGGTCGTGTTCTCGGCAGAGGACGCCGTGAGCGCCGCCGAAGACGGGCGCAAGGTGCTCCTGGTGCGGGTGGCTACTTCGCCCGAAGACATACAGGGAATGGTCGCCGCCCAGGGCATCCTGACGGCTACCGGCGGGCGCACCTCGCACGCGGCCGTAGTGGCCCGCGGCATGGGCACCTGCTGCGTGGTGGGCTGTGATAAGCTCAAGATCGACTACTCGCGCGACCGCATGACCGTGGGCGGGCGCAAGATCGAGCGCGGCGACTGGGTGACAATCGACGGCTCGTCGGGCGAGATCTACATGGGCGAGGTACCGACCGTTGAGGCCGTGATGACCGACGAGTTCGACGTGCTCATGGGCTGGGCCGACAAGCTGAGAACCCTCGACGTACGCACCAATGCCGACACGCCCGCCGACTCCAAGGTGGCCCGACGCTTCGGCGCGCAGGGCATCGGCCTGTGCCGCACCGAGCACATGTTCTTCGAAGACGACCGCATACTGGCCATACGCGAGATGATACTGGCCGAGGATCTTGCCGGTCGCGAAAGAGCGCTGGCGAAGTTACTGCCCCACCAGAAGCGAGATTTCCTGGGCATCTTCAAGGCCATGGACGGCTTGCCGGTTACGGTGCGCCTGCTCGACCCGCCGCTGCACGAGTTCCTGCCGCACAGCGACGCGGAGTACGCCCAGCAGTCAAAGGCAACAGGGGTGCCGCAAGCTCGGCTGCGCGAACTCGGCGACGCGCTGCACGAATTCAACCCCATGCTCGGCCACCGTGGCTGCCGCCTGGCGATCACCTACCCCGAGATCTACGTCATGCAGACCCGCGCCATCATCGAGGCCGCCCTGCAAGCGGCGGGCAAGGGCGTAAAGGTGCTGCCCGAGATAATGATCCCACTGGTGGGCGCGACCCCCGAGCTGGCAATACTGCGCAAGCTGGTCGAGCAGACCGCTGAAGAGGTGTTCGCGAAAAAGAAAAAGCGGCTGAAGTACAGCATCGGCACCATGATAGAAGTGCCGCGCGCCGCACTCATCGCCGATGACCTAGCGGCCCACGCCGACTTTTTCTCCTTTGGCACCAACGATCTCACGCAGATGGGCTTCGGCCTTTCGCGCGATGACTCGGGCCGCTTCCTGCCCGCTTACGTGGAGGTGGGCGTACTCAACGATGACCCCTTCGCCACGCTCGACACGGTGGGCATAGGCAAGCTCATGGAGATCGCGGTGGAGAAGGGCCGCTCGGTAAAAAAGGCGCTCAAGCTCGGCATATGCGGCGAGCACGGCGGTGACCCGAGGTCGATCATGTTCTGCCACACCCTGGGACTGGACTACGTATCCTGTTCGCCGTACCGGGTGCCCGTTGCACGGCTGGCGGCCGCGCACGCGGCCCTGGCCGAGCGAGACTGACCAGCCAAGAGCGGGGAGTACAAACATGGCAAAAAAACCGGCAGCCGTTGAAGGCACGACAAAGGTCGTGGGTATTTTTGGTGACCCGGTTGATCACAGCCTGAGCCCGCGCATGCACAACGCGGCTTTCGCAGAGCTGGAGCTGGACTACGTGTACGTTCCCCTGCGCACCAATCGCCGCAATCTCAAGGAAGCCGTGCGCTCCATGCGCGCGCTGGGAATCGTGGGCGCCAACGTAACCGTGCCCTTCAAGCGGGACGCGCTCAAGCTCGCGCAACGCCTCACGCCCACGGCCAAGGCCATAGGCGCGGTCAACACGCTGTACTTCGACGACAAGCGATTGGTGGGCGACAACACCGACGGCGTGGGCTTTGTCGACGCGCTGGCGGCGCACGGCCTGCGGGCGCGCAAAAAACGAGTGCTCATCATAGGCGCGGGGGGCTCCGCTCGCGCGGTGCTGCACGGACTGCTCGAGGCCGGGGCGGCCGACGTGGTGGTGGCCAACCGCACCCTCTCGCGCGCGGCACAACTCGCGCGCGACCTGTCGCGGCGTGACTCCCAGGTGCGGGCGGCCAGGCTCGACCTGCTCGACGACTTTGATTTTCTCGAAACGCGGCAGCTGGTCGTCAACTGCACCCCGGTGGGGCTCAAGGGTGAGACCTTCCTCGACTACGACGTGGATTCGACCCCCAAGGACTGCCTGCACTTTGATCTCGCCTACGCGGAGAAGCCCACGCCTTTTCTCGCCATGGCCGCCAGCCGCAAGCGCCCCACCGTGGACGGACGCTACATGCTGTTGTTCCAGGGCGCGGCGGCGTTCAAGAGCTTCACCGGGCGACGAGCACCCGTGGCCGTGATGGCCAAGGCGCTGGGCATCAAGCTACCCGGCTGAGCGGGCGGAGCCGTCCTGGAGACGGTACTGTCAGGGGCTGACCATCCAGCTGGGATAGGCCCCGCTCGCGGCGAGCGAGCCGCTGAAAGTCAGGACTTCCTGGGTCGGGTAGTAGTCGTTGTCGAGCATGAACACGTGCAGGTCGAAGAGCGTGCCCGACATCGTGCCGACTCCCTGTATTCCTACCGAGCTCACCTGGGCGGGCGTGGTGCCCTCGGGCACTTCGATGCCTACCTGGCTGTAGCCCTCGCCGCTGAGCAGGCCCAACGCGCCTCCGCCCGACAGCTGGCCGTGGTCGGACAGGTAAACCACACCGTCCACCACCGCGCGGCCGCGTATGGACTGCGTCCCCACGTCGGTATCCACGTTGTACTCCACCCACAGGTAGTTGCGCAGGTTGCTGGGCTTAGCGGCCGTGGCGTTGGGGTTGAGCTCGGTCTTGAACTCGCGGGTGAACTCCTTGGCACCTATCATCCAGGAGATCGGCTCGAGCAACAGCATGCGCTCACGCGATCCGGTGGCCTCGCGCTCGAAAGGCACCAGGCCGAATACGAAATCCGAATCACCGTCGTCGGCTATGAGCCCGTTGGCCGTACGCGTACGCACCACCGGGTGGGTGCCACCTCGCATCGTACCGGTAAAGGTGGCCATGCTGCCGCTCTCGTCGTAGCGGTGATAGACAGCGAGCACGTCGCCGGTCGCGTCGTCAACGTCGACGCGCACTATGGTCTCTATGTCGTGCGGACGGCCCCACTGCGAGATCAGCACTTCGGGAAACAGGCCGGTGCCACCGTCCTCGTTGCTCCAGGCCATGACGTAGTAATAAGACGTTACCCCTCCAGACGACGAAGCGTCCCAGGTCATGACCACCGGCACGTCGCTGAGCCCGTTGCCCGGGTGCAGCGAGTAGGGGTTGAGGTTGGTGTCTATTCCGAGCAGCACGGGCGCAACGCGCAAGGCGTCGTAGCCCGGATCTCCCAGTGACAGGACGTCTATGGCCAGCGATTCAAGCAGCGCCGGCGCCTTTTTTACACTTCCGAGTTTCTTGCGATAGCGCAGGCCCAGCGTGTGCACGCCGGCCGACAAGGCGCCGAGCTGAACGCGGTAGGCCGTCGAGTCGCCGCCGCCGTATAGCACCGCCGTGCCCTGGCTCGCGCCGTCCACGTCGTACTCAACGACGATGGCCGTGTCTCCAATGGAACCCCAGTCGGTACCCGGCGCGGCCATGGTGATCGCGGCCGTGGCCTGGCCCTCGGCCGCGGTCTCAAAACGAACCTGCTGGTAACCACCCTTGGAAAGAACCAGCGCATCGACGTCGAACACCCAGTTGCTTATGTCGGCGCACATGGCCACGCCGCCACAACCGCCCGCGGGCTTGTCGGCTTTCTTGGCACAGACCGCAAGATCCTTGGGGTACTTGTCGCCCTTGGACTTGCGACGCCGCTTGAGCGCCTTGTCGTTGGTCTTGCTCGCGGCCTTGCCTCGCGCCAGGCCACAGGCGTCGGCAGCCGAAAGAACGCAACTACCCGAGCCATCCCACGAATCAATAATGGCCGAAACGTAATCACCGCTGATCTGCGCATCGATAAACGTTTCGCAGGCCGCGTCGAGTCCGTATTCGGATGCAGAAGGCAGCGGGCAGATTTCCGGACAGGACGGGATTCCTTTCTTCGAGCACCTCAGAATCGCCTTCCAGTGAGCCTTTACGTATTTTTCGACAGCCTTGGGCTGGGTCGTAAGGGCGTCATCACATTCGGCTGCCCGCGCTGCCGAAGGAGAATACCCTGCCAGGGCCAGGCAGCCGAGCACCAGGAACAGAAAAGCGGTCGCCTTAGGTTTTATGTTGGATGAACTCGGTGCCTGGCTATCTGCCATCTCGCGTCGCCTCCGAAGTGCCGATCGTCGTCATCACTACCGCCGCCGCTGCGTGATCGCGCGCGGGCCGGGGCTGCAACTCGGAGCAATCATAAGCCCACAACAGGGCGCATGACCAGCCCGCGGTCGCACTGAATGGTTTTTTTCTGACTTTCACCCCCCGACCGGGGGGGCGCTGACGCTTACATAGACGACAATCTTCCAGATGAACGGCACTAACTGATCTGCCCCGCGGCTGTAGCAGCGCCGGCGGCTGTAGCGGCGGCTCGGACAACGAGAGCCGTTGTATTACAGCCAAGGTCTTGAGGGCCATGTCCACGATCAACTATGGTCGCGGGCATGGCCAAACCTTCTGCAGACACGACTAGAGGGGCGTCGCCGGGAGAGGCAACCGCCCCTGCCGTAAGGCTGCTCGACCACTACCTCGCCGTGGCGGCCGACAGCGGGGCCTCGGACCTGCACTTTGAGCCCTCGGGAGGGCGCATGCAGGTGCGTGTACGCATTGACGGCAGCCTGCGCGCGCTGTCGCCCCCGCCCCGCGGGTTGGAGAGCGCCCTGCTCACCCGCGCGCGCCTGCTCTCGCGCGTAAACCTGGCCGAGCGACGCCTGCCCTGCGACGGCCGCTTTCACTGGCAGGGCAGGTCCTCGGTGACACTGGACCTGAGGGCTTCGTTCCTTCCCGTTGACGGCGGTGAAAAACTCGTCCTGCGCCTGATGCCAGGCGACGGCCGCCCGCGCCCCATCGAAGACCTGGGCATGGACGAGGCCGACCTCGCGCTACTCGAAACCACTCTCGCCCGCCCCTCTGGCATGCTGGTCTGCGCGGGGCCCACCGGCGCCGGCAAGACCAGTACGCTGTACGCTGCCCTGGCGCGCCTTGCCACCCCGCGCAGGGCGATCGTCACCCTGGAGGACCCCGTAGAGATGCGCCTTGACGGTGTTACCCAGGTGCAGGTCGACGACGACGCCGGCCGCAGTTTTGCCGTCGTGCTGCGCAGCCTGCTCAGGCAGGACCCCGACGTGGTGATGATCGGCGAAATGCGCGACGGCGAGAGCGCAGCCATAGCCTGCCGCGCCGCGCTCACCGGCCACCTGGTGCTCACCACCCTGCACACCGCCGACACCCTCGAGGCCGTGGTGCGACTTCGCGACATGGGCGTGGCGTCTTACCTGGTGTCGGCCACCGTGTCGCTGGTGGTCGCGCAACGACTGCTGCGAAAACTCTGCCGCCACTGCCGCCGCCAATCCGAGCCGGCAGCCCACGAATCGCAACTGTACCGTGCCTGTGGACTGGCAGTCCCCCGGGTCCTGGCACGGGCCGTGGGCTGTCGGTGTTGCCGGGGCGAGGGCTACTCGGGACGCAGCGCGGTTTTTGAAGTCATGAACCGCGACGGTGGAGTCGACCGGCCACCGCGGCGCACGCTGATGGCGGCGGCCCTGGTGGCTGCCGGCCGATTTGACACGAGCTTTGAGGAGGCCGTGGCCGCTTGCCCGGCTCCGCGACAGTCAGTGGCGGGGGCCAACGATCGATGAGAGCCATCGCCGGACGCCGCAAGCCCGGACGTGGCGACCTGCTGGTTGCCGCCACGCGCCTGGGCGAGCTGCTCGACGCGGGGCTTTCAACACCCGAGGCCCTGTCGGCGGCCGCACAGCCACGCGACCGAGCCGCGCGCATGGTGGGCGCCACCGCGGCGGCCGTGGCACGCGGACAGGCGCTGTCGCGCGCGCTGCTAACTGCCGGCGCGCCGCTCGACCGGGTGGACCTCGCGCTGCTCGAAGCCGGCGAAGCCGGCGGCGACATTGCCCGCGCGCTGGCACTCCTGGCCGACCGGCTCGAGCAACGCGTCGCAATCCGCAAGCAGATCACCGGGGCGCTGTCCTATCCCGCCATGCTCATGCTGGTGACCGTGGTCGTGTTGCACGGCATGTCCTTGTTCGTGCTGCCCTCGCTGGCCTCGATGTACGAGAGCATGGGCATAGCCATGCCCACGAGCAGTCGCATACTGATGGCCGCCGGGCGGGCTTCGGCCAGCCACGGCCCCGGGGTCCTGGCCTGCCTGCTGCTGGTGGCCTCGCTCGTGATGACAGTACGCTCGCGCTCACCACGGCTGCGCTTGCTCTGCGACGAAACCCTGCTGCGGGCACCCTTGCTGGGCGGCATCTTCACCTCGTTTCAGCACGCCGCGGTCTACTCGGTAGTGAGCGCACTGCTGGAGGCCGGTTGCAGCGTGACCGACGCGTTGCAGATGTCGGCTCGCTGCACCGGCAACACGGCCGTGGCCCGCGCGCTCGAGTTGGCCTGCCGTCGCATACGCCGGGGCGTGATGCCCGGCACGGCGCTGGGCGCGGGCGCCCTCGATCCATCCGGCGAATCCGCCGGCATACTGCGCGTGGCCGAGGCCACGGGTGACTACCCTGGCGCGTTCGCGAGACTGGCTCCCCCCCCCCCC
>DBZX01000023.1:7049-7398 GCA_002311335.1 bacterium UBP10_UBA1149 | reverse complement strand
GCTTGCCGGCGCGACCGCGCCGTTGAGCGCTTCGGCAAGCTGGCCGAACCGGCCGCCGTAACCCTGATGGCCGTCGCCGTGGCCGGCGGAGTGCTCGCGCTCTACCAACCGGTGCTCGGCTCGGCCTCACTACTGCAAGGAGGAGCGCAATGAAACGACCACTGAGAAACCCATCCGTCACCCGGTTGACCGACGGCAGCCATTCGGCTGCTGCCAACGCAGAGAAAGGATTCACCCTTTTTGAGCTTCTCATAGCCGTGGCCATAATCGGTATACTGGCAGCGGTATCGATACCGCGCTTTAGCGACTACCGCGCCGCCGCCTTTGACAGCCGCGCCCAGCAGGACCT
>DBZX01000023.1:0-6972 GCA_002311335.1 bacterium UBP10_UBA1149 | reverse complement strand
CGACCTGGCGGGCTTCTCGTCGTCGCCCGGAGTAGTGATGGCTATAGCGTCGGCCGACGCGTCGGCCTTCGTGGCCAGCGCCAGTCACCCCGGTGGCAAAAACGTGTACAGCTGGGACAGCGCTGCTCAACCCGCCATGTCCTCGGCCCCGCAGGCGCCGGCTCCCTGAAGGCGCGTCTCCCTGGTGGCCGCGTCTCGCTGGTGGCCGCGACGCCAGGGGGGCCTGCTCATAAGGCAGGCGGCAGCTTGCGACCGCCGTCGACCGCTATAACAATCCGGTTCGCCGACCCGGAGGCTCAGGATAGCCGTGATCGGGCAACTCGAGATCGCAGAGTAAGAATTGATGCTGGAGTTTTTTGCCTTCCTGCTCGGCCTGGTAACGGGCAGTTTTCTCAACGTGTGCATCGTCAGGATCCCGAGGGAACTGTCGGTGGTGCGCCCGCGCTCGCACTGCCCCGCCTGCGAACACGAACTATCCTGGTACGAGAACCTGCCGCTGTTGAGCTACCTCGCGCTCCTCGGGCGCTGCCGCTCGTGCAAGCAGCCCATCGGCCTGCGCTACCCGGCGGTCGAGCTGATCACCGCGCTGTTGTTCCTGGCCCTGTCGCTGCAGGGATTCTCAACGGCCGCTTTTTTTGTCTACGCGGCGCTGGCATCGGCGCTGGTGGTCATAACCTTTGTCGACATCGACCACTACATCATCCCCGACGTCATCACCCTGCCCACCATCATGGTGTCGCCGGCCCTGGCGTTGTTCGTGCACCACGTGAGCTTCGTAGACTCACTGCTGGGCATACTCGTGGGCGGCGGCCTGCTGTGGTCGGTGGCCTGGGTCTACGAAAAAGCACGCGGCCAGGAAGGCATGGGCCTGGGTGACGTCAAGCTGCTGGCCATGACCGGCGGACTGCTGGGATGGAAGGCGGCACTGTTCACGCTGGCGGCAGGCTCGGTGGTGGGCTCGGTTGTGGGCATCGGGGTGATGATCGCCCAGCGCAGGGGGATGGGCACTGCGCTGCCATTCGGGCCGTTTCTCGCCGCCGGTGCGCTAGCCTGGGTTTTCTGGGGCCCGCAGTTCCTCGACTGGTACCTGTCGGCGGCCGGGGGGTGGTCTGCTGGAGGGTGGTCGGCCGTTGTGTTGCCGATGGTCGGGGCCTGAACGCCGCGGTGACTTCCGTTTCTCAGCCCCCGCGTACGCGACCCACGAGATCGCAGCTGGCCGAGCTCGCCCGACGCGACCCGGTCATGGCGCGGGCGCTCAAACACTACGGGCCGTTCCCCGGTTTTCCGCAGCCCGAGAACCGCCGCGTACCCCACTTCGAATCGCTGGCGCGCAGCATCGTTTTTCAACAGCTCGCCGGAGCTGCGGCCCGAGCCATCTGGCAACGCGTGATCGCGCTCACTCCAGGAGCGCGGCTGGCCCCACCGGCGCGCTTGCTGGCCCTGCCCGAAGACCAGCTGCGCGGCGCAGGTCTGTCTCGCAACAAGGTCGCGTCCCTGCGCGACCTCGCACAACGGGCCCATGACGGCACACTGGGTTTGCGCCGAGCGGCGTTGCTGGAGGACGACGAAATCATCGAGCGCCTGGTCACCGTGCGCGGCATAGGACCGTGGACGGCGCAGATGTTTCTCATGTTCAAGCTGGGCCGGCTCGATGTCATGCCCAGCACCGATCTCGGCGTGCAGGAAGGCGCGCGCGAGCTCTACCGACTCGACCAGCGACCCACGCCCGACGAGCTGACCGAGCTGGCGCGTGCCTGGGCGCCACTGCGCAGCGTGGCCGCGTGGACGCTATGGCGCGTGAAAGATGGCGACGACGAAGGCGGGTGGTAGGCGGGCAGCCGATCCAGCGCGGCTACCCACCCGAGGGCTCAAGACGCTCAGCCCATGCTCAGCTGCAGCGCCATCCACACCACGCACACGACCTGGGTGCCGTACATGGCCATCCTGACCGACATCGCCGCCTCGCTGGCCGAAGCTATGTGAACCAGCGACTGGCCCACGCGGGCAAACACGAACACGCGCGCGAGGTTGTCGAACAGGTCGGAGCCGTAGCCTATGGCCGCGGCCACCAGCACCACCGCCGCAAAGATGGGCAGGTTCTCAAGGCAGTTGGCGTGAGCGCGGTTGAGCCGCCAGTACATATCGCCGCCGTGCTTTTCGCCGGCCGGAAAATCGCCCGAGGCGGCCTTGCCGGTCGCGACCTGGCTTATCCTGACCGTGGCGACACAGAGCACCAGGAACACCGTCCAGTATACGAAACCCATCAAGCAGTGCAGTGAAGCAGTCATATTGATTCTCCTTTTTTGTCGGCGCGTTCCGTCGGCGCCTTATGTCGTCACGTTTTGTCGGCGCGTGTCGTGGAAGCACAACCCGGCGACCCCTCGATAATAGCCTGCCGCAGGCCGGGGGGCTACAAATCAGCGCGCCCACCTTGTCACGCCCCGCGCCCACGGCTAACAAACAAGCCATGGATAACAAAGACTACGAGTTCATAGACTGCCAGGTAGACGGCAGCGTTTTAACCCTGACCATCAACCGGCCCGAGCGCATGAACGCTCTGCACCCGGCCGCCAACCGCGAAATGGCCGAGGTCATCGACGGCTTCGCCGCCGATCCCGAGCTGTGGGTGGCCATCGTGACCGGGGCTGGCGAGCGCGCCTTCTCAGCCGGCAACGACCTCAAGCACACCGCCGAGAACAAGGGCGACATGGCCATGCCGCCGTCGGGTTTCGGCGGGCTCACGCATCGCTTCGATCTCGCCAAACCGGTGATAGCCGCGGTCAACGGTGTGGCGCTGGGCGGAGGCTTCGAGATCGCCCTGGCCTGCGACATCATACTGTGCTCGGACACCGCCGTGTTCGGCTTGCCCGAGCCCAAGGTGGGACTGGCCGCGCTGGCCGGCGGCATCCATAGGCTTCCGCGACAGATCGGCATGAAAAACGCCATGGGCATGATGCTCACCGGCCGCCACGTGGACGCTGCCACTGCCGAGCGCTACGGCCTGGTGCAGGAAATCTGCGCACCCGCCCAGCTCATGGAACGGGCGCGGGCCTGGGCCGGCGAGATCGTCGCTTGTGCGCCCTTGTCGGTGCGCGCGAGCAAGGCAGCCGCCATGGGGGGACTGGGACGACCGCTGCCTGAAGCCGTGCAGATGCGCTTTGACGAGCTCAAGGAGTTGTTCGAGTCCGAAGACTTCATCGAGGGCCCCCGTGCGTTTGCCGAAAAGCGCGCGCCCGAGTGGAAGGGACGCTGAACTGCAGGGATAACTCTTACAGGGATAGCGCGCGGGCGCGCTCGGCGACCGGCCCGCCCAGGGCTTGCCGGTTGTAACCCACGCGCTTGAACCACAACTGCTGATTACATTCCCAGGTGAAACCCATGCCACCGTAGACCTGGGTGGTGGTCATGACCGACCGGGTCGACACCTCGGCCGAGTGGGCCTTGAGCAGGGCCACCGTGCGAGCCGCGTCGTCGCGTTGCTCGTCCCAGGCGAAGGCCGCGTACCAACCCAGCGAACGCAGCGGTTCAAGCTCCGCAAAAGTCTCGGCGCACATGTGCTTGACGGCCTGGAAGCTGGCGACCACCCGTCCGAACTGCTCGCGCACACCGGCGTACTCGATGGCCTCCTCGAGCGCGCGCTCGCAGGCTCCAAAAGAATCGGCCGCCAGCACCACGCGAGCAGCGTCGCTCACCCGCGCGACCAGGCCCGCCAGCTCGTCGCTCTCGGCCAGGGCTTCGGCCGGGGTGTCGCTGAGCTGCAGCTCGCCCAACTGCCGGGTGATGTCTATGTTGTGGTAGTCGCGAGCTTGCAGGCCCGCGGCGTTGCGCTCGACCAGCCACGCCCGGGCTTCGCTACCGTTACCCGACACGACCACGAACGCGTCGGCGGTAGCGGTGTCGGGCACAAACCTGAGCTCACCCGTGAGCGCGCCGTCGCGTTCTTCCAGCTCGCCCACGGCAAAAGACAAAAGCAATTTGCCACTGGATACGCCGGGCAACCAGCTCGATTTCTGTTCGGCGCTGCCCGCGCCCGCCAGCAACAACGGCGCGGACACGCAGGCCGAGTGATAAGAAACCGTTGTCAGCGCCCGACCCATCTCGGTGGCCACCACCACGGCGTCGAGCAGTCCGAGGCCCGCGCCACCGTGCTCCTCGGGCAGCATCACACCGAGCACCCCTTGCCCGGCCAGCCCCTGCATAGCGCTAGCGTCTCCCGCCGTGCGGCTTGCGGCACCCGCGTCGCCGTTGTCCAGGGTCTCGCGCACGCGCTCGATTGAAAGCTCGTCGGCCAACCAACCCCTGAGCGAGTCGCGCAACAGTTCCTGCTCGGGTGAAAGTCCGAAATCCATGCTCAGCTACCCGCCGTCGCCCTGGGTTCGCGGGGCATGCCAAGCCCGCGTTCCGAGATTATATTTTTCTGGATCTGCGCCGTGCCACCGCCGATGATCATGCCCAGCTGAAACATGTACTGCTTCTGCCACGCGCCGTCGTCCACCGCGTGCGGCGAGCCGCGATACAGAATGCCGTAGTCCGCCAGCCCGTCGATGGCCAGCGAACAGATGTCGTTGTTGAGCTGGCAGCCGTTGAGCTTTGTGATCAGGCCGGCCGCGCCCGGGTTGCGACCCTTGAGCCGGTCGGTGAGCATGCGCAGACCGTGGTACTTCATGGCCAGGGCGCGGCCCTCGAGCTGCATCAGCCGGTCGCCGTGCACGAGATTGCCGCCGCCCTGTTCGTCGGTGGCCGCGGCAAGCGTTTTGCGGCAGGCGGCCAGCATGCCCTCGGTAAGCGCGCTCGAACCCAGGAAATTGCGCTCGTGCACAAGCGTGGTCTTGCCTATCTGCCAGCCCTGACCGCGTTCGCCCACGAGGTTTTCCCGGGGCACGCGCACGTCTTCGAGAAAAACCTCGTTGAAGTCCGAGCTACCGGTCATCATGCGCAGCGGGCGTATCTCTATGCCCGGCGTGTCCATGTCGACCAGCAGGTAACTGATGCCGCGGTGCTTGGAGGCCTCGGGTTCGGTGCGCACGAGTATGAACATCATGCCCGCTTCTACCGCGGTGCTCGTCCAGATCTTGTGGCCGTTGATCACCCACTGGTCGCCGTCAAGTTCAGCCCGCGTCGACAGGCTGGCGAGGTCACTACCCGACCCCGGCTCACTGTAACCCTGGCACCAGAGCAGCTCGGCGTTGACGGTAGGCGGCACGTAGCGGCGTTTCTGTTCTTCGCTGCCGTACTCGAGCAGCGTGGGCACGAGCATGCTTATGCCCTGGCCGGCGGCGCCCTGCGACACGCGCGCTGCGCTGAACTCCTCGGCTATAATCATGGTCTCGAGCAGGTCGGGTTCGGCGCCGTAGCCACCGTACTCGCGCGGTATGGTGCGCGCAGCGTAGCCCGCTTCGATCAGCGTTTTCTGCCAGTCGACCACCTCCTGGCTGTGTTCGACCACGCGCATGGTCATGCGCGGCGCGCGGTCGGCATTATCGGCGAGGAACGATTTTACTTCGGCGCGGAAGTCTTCGTAGCGGGGGCCGTAGCTGAGATCCATCCCCCGTGTTTAGCCGTCCGACTGCAGTGCGGCAAGCCTGCCCGCGCTCAGGCAGAGCCGGGGGCCCGGAGTTCGGACATGACGGCCAGCAGCTCCTCGGGCGGCAGGGGCTGCGCGTCTTCGGTTGAGTCCTTGCCGCTTTCAAAATGCAGTATGCCCAGGCGGTCGAACTCCTCGCGCACGCGCGGCGTGAGCAGCCCGAGGCGCTTGAGGTTGGGCACGATCTTGGAGAACAGCATCTGCCTGAAACCCGTCATAAAGGGCGTGTGTATGGCCCATTCTATCCAGCGGTCAACGTCCAGGCCCATGCGTTCGTAGACCTGCTCCATCAGCAGGCGGTCGTGCATGAGGTGGGTGGCCTCGATGATGAACTCCTCGCGCTCGCTCAGCTCGGCTGACGTCAGCCCGCCTTTATAAATACTCTCAAGAGTGAGCACGCCGAAGGCCACGTGCCGGGCCTCGTCCTGTAGAATCCGCGAGGTGAAATCCTGCAGCAGGGGCTCGTCGGGCATCTGCACCTTCATGAACGAGAAAGCGGCGAGGGCCAGGCCTTCGACCATGATCTGCATGCCCAGGTAGGTCATGTCCCACCTTGAGTCGGCGATTATATCGTTGAGCAACACGCCCAGGTGCTTGTTGACCTCGAAGCTGCGGCCCACTTTCTCGGTGATGTAGCGGTGATAGACCTCCACGTGGCGGGCCTCGTCCTGCACCTGGTTGGCACCGTAGAACTTGGCCTCCTCGTCAGGCGCCTCGAGCACTATCTTAGAGGTGGCCAGTAACGCGCCCTGCTCTCCGTGGAGAAACTGCGAGAGCATCCACGCGTTCATGTTGAGGTTGAGCTCCATGAACTGTCGCGGCTCCAGTTTTTCGGGCGGCGACAGCATTTCTTCCATCACCTTCTGAGCGCCCGCGTGAATGCGTTCGTCTATCCAACCTTCGAGGTCTACCGGGGTGTCCCAGTCAAGATCCGACGCGTTCCAGCTCGCGGCCTTTCCTTTCTCGTACAGCGCCAGCAGGTCCTCGCGCTCGAGCCTGTAGCCCCAGTCAAAGACGGTGCCTACCTCGGATACAACGGTTTCGTGGCTGCCGCCGGGGGGCAGGGGCAAGGGGTGGTTCTGGGTGTATTTCATGGGGTAATAGACCGGCCACCGGCGGCCCGATTGGGTGCGGACACGCGCAGGCGACTAGTCGCTGGCCATTGTACACCTAACAGCGCAGCCCTTCCCAGCGCTGTGAGCAGAGAAAAACCCCCGTACCCCCCCTGCCGGGGGGTACTTTTCGTGGATACGGGCGCCTGGAATGTTCCAGGATTGTAAAACCGCGCCACAGCGCCTGGACCGCGCAGCTCAAACCATGCGGCGACGAGCGGTGCGCCGGACGCAGCACAGGCAAGGCGTTGCAGCCACTGGCCCAGGGCAACGGCA
>DBZX01000041.1:3640-10960 GCA_002311335.1 bacterium UBP10_UBA1149 | reverse complement strand
ATGGCTGGGACCAGATAGGGCTCACGCTGCGTCACGAAGACGCGATCACACGTTGGGAAAAAGACCACGGCATCGACTGACCTCGCGTCTTTACAGCACCGCGTGTTCTGGCTAACTTCGCGTGTCCATCGGTGCGTANNGGTGAGCGTAGCTCAGTTGGTAGAGCCCCGGATTGTGGTTCCGGTGGTCGCGGGTTCAAATCCCGTCGCTCACCCCACCGGACCCGCCCCCGCAGCGGGTCGACCTCCTGGCCGGCCGTCGGCGATCAGCTCGCGGTAGAGAGCCAGGGTTTTCTCAACCGTCGCCTCCACGCTGAAATGACTCGCTATTCGTTGCCTGGCGGCCTGGCCCATCGCCCGGTTGCGCCCAGGGTCGGCCGCGAGATAGTTCACCGCGCCGCTTATGGCGGCCGCTGACGCCGGCTCGATGACCAGCCCCGACTCGCCGTCCACGATGAGCTCCTTGCTGCCACCCACGCTGGTCACAACCGGCGTCACCCCGTAGGCCATACCCTCTATCACCGCGCGCGGCAGGCCCTCGCGCTTGAGCGTGGGCAACACGCACACGTCGCAGGCGGCCTGCACCTGGGCCGCGTCGCTGCGAAATCCGACCAGGTTTATCCTCTCCCGCGCAGGGCTGGCCGCGATACTGGCGAGCGTCTTTTTCACATGAACACGCCCTATCAGCAGCAGGTGCACCGGACGTCCCTCGCAGTGCATGGCGGGCAGGGCATCGACGAGATACGACAAGCCCTTGCGCGGCCGCTCGTTGACCAGGCAGGCAACCAGGAAGGCATCATCGGGCACCCCCAGCTCGGCGCGCGCAACCGGGGGCTCCTGGTACCAGTCAAGGTCGTGGCCCTTGGCTATGGTAACCGCCTTGCCGACGGGAAAGCGCCACCAAGGCAGGTGAAGTCGCGTGTCAAAAAACTCGCGGGCCGCGTCGGCCACGCAGGCTATACGATCGAGGCGCGGGTGCAGGTAGGTAGCCCAGGACATGGGGTCAAACACCGACACATTGCCAACAGTGCCACGATAGACAATCACCCTGGTGCCGCTTCCCCTGGCCGCCGGCAACACGTTCTGCAAGGCGTGGGCGTTGAACGCGTGCACTATGTCGTAGCCACCACCGGCCAGCCGGTCACACAGCGCCCGGCGCGCGGCAAAATCAAAACGGTTGGCGATGGCCAGGTGACTTACCCTGATACCCGCGTCCACCATCAGCTGCCACGTCGGCGCGGTGTCGGGACACATTACTTCGATTTCTACGCCGGCGTGCTTGAGACCCACCAGGGTCATGGTCTCAGGCAGGTCGCTATGAAAGCGATCGCTGTGGCCGGTTACTACGAGAACCCTCATCGGCAGATCCGAGCCAGTCATCAGCCCAGCCCGGCCAGCCGCCGACGAACCCTCCAGTTGCGCCAGAGGTTGAGTGGTTTTTTTCGCAGCTTGTCACTGCCCTCGGCAATGAACTCATCAACCGCGGCTAGCACTCGTTCACTCGCCCGCCCGTCGCGGGCCGGGTGTATCGCGTCGGTGTATTCCCTTATCGCCGCCATCAAGCCGGTGGGCCGTTGCAGCGCCCGCTCTATGGCCGATTCCAGCACGGCGGGGTCATCGATGTCTATGAGCTCGGGCCCCGGCCGGCGGTTCTTGAATGTGACCACCGGCTTCTGCCAGAGCAGGAATTCCGACAGGGCCGACGACGTGTCTGAAACCATCACGTCGGCACGAGGAAACACGTCGAGTATGTTGTCGTCCTCGCTGAACTCGAGGTTCTCACCCACCAGCGAACGATAACGCGCTACGGTGTCGATGTTGGTCTTGGGATGCAGGCAGACGATCCAGTGCCAGCGCCCCGTGGCCGACATGCGGCTCACCTGGTCNNGGCTTGTCGCCTGCACGCGAGCTTGCGAAGCCGGCGTAGGGGTCGAGCTTGGGCCAGCCGGTTTCCTTGACGCTGAAGTAGCCGAGCGACTCGGCCAGCCGCTCAAACGCCGCCGTGTCTCCCGGCCCGGTGGTGCAGTAGAGGTCATAAAAACCCCGGACATAAACATGCTTGGGTTTGCCGGCGTCGAATCCATGAAAAACGGCTACCTTAACGCCCGGGAAAAACCCCGGCACGTGGTTGCCCGGCGCAAAGACGGCGGCGGGAGAAAAATCCATCACCTCGCCAACGCTGCGCAACACCAGTTCGTCGGGAGCGAGTTCGTCTGCGCCGGGGCCGTCAAAAAACCACGCGGCTTCGTCTCCACGTTTTTGTATGGCTGCCTGCAGGGGACGCATTATCCCCGCGGCGTAACGCTCGGACGCGTAGAGCAGGTAGCGCTTCACAGGCGCACTTTGTGCCGAGCCAGCTCGTCGGCGGCTGTCTGCCGGGAGTCCGGGTTGCGCGTCATTTCGTACAGCCTCAGGCGCTTGTACACCGCGTAGGCGGCAGCGATATAGGACACCGCGAGACCCCGGCGCCCGTCGAGCACGGCCAGGCGCAGCAGGTAGTTTTTCAGAAAAATGGCGACAAAAACCAGGGGCGTAAACCACGGTGAGGCAGAGCGCCCGCGCTCGGCTGCCTGCAAAGCCCAGAGCTCCGAATAGCGCAGCACCTTGAACTGCTTGTGCACCAACGACGGACTGTGAAAGTGCAGGAACGGTTGCCTGAAATACTCCACCGCTCCCTCAAAGCTCAAGGACTCGTGCACCAGGGCGTCGCTCCAGCGAGCGCGGTCGCGGTGATACAGGCGGCCTTTCTTCTCGCCTACCATGGGGCGATACCAGCGCATGGGCGCGCCCATGTACCAGGCCGTTCTCGGCAGAATGCCTCCGGCACAGGCCGAAGACATCATTCCGGGCAAGCGCTGCTGCAGCTCCAGCGCCAGTTCCGGTGTGAGCGCTTCGTCGGCGTCCAGCACGAGGATCCAGTCATGCTCAGCGCGGCCGCTCGCAAAGTTGCGCTGCGCCCCGAAGCCCAGCCAATCCTGCTGCACCACGCGCGCGCCATGTTCGACAGCGATATCACAAGTGGCATCACTGCTGCCCGAATCGACCACCAGCTTTTCGTCGGCAAAAGGCACGCTGTCGAGACAGCGTGCAATATTGTGCTGCTCGTTGTGGGTGAGCACGAGCAAAGTAAGCGGCAGCAGCTGGGCGTTCGCGTTACTCATCGGACTCATACCTGCCCCATCGGACGGGGCCCGTCAAGAGCTAACCAGAACGCTCTCTCCTGTAAAACGGGAAGCCGGGACCGCTGCCCTATCGCCGTTACTGGTCCTCGGGAATGAACAGGTCCACCAGCTGCCGAGCTGCCGGTAGCGCGGCCGCTCGCACGCAGTCTGATGCCTCCAGCCCTCCGCAGAGGAACAATGATTGCCCCGCCACCGAAGGGCAGGCTTTGAACAGGTCGGCGTCGATACGATCGAGCAGTTCGAGCACCCTCCCCTTGGTATCGGCCACTTTACAGGGGATCCTTTCACCCATCTCGTCCACCGGCCTCGGGTTCTTGGCCAGATCCGTTTTGCGGCGGCAAGACGCGGCTTCCTTAAGCACCGTGTGCACCAGGCGTACCGTGGCATTACCCACTTCTTCCTGGCAGGCAGCCGCCGCGGGATCCAGGCCAGGCCCGGGACCTGGATTACCGTAAACCTGCACTGCGGCCGCGTTCACGCGTGCCACCGTCAAGCAGGCCAGGCAGTTGGAGACCTCGCCCCAGCTGCCGCAGCTGCCGCTCACACCGTCATCGCAGTCCGAGTCTCTTCGGCAGGCTTGCCCGACCAACCCCGACGAGCAGGTGTTAGAGCAAATGCCGCTGCCGGCGTAACCTGCCAGGTTGCAATCGCCATGGCTGGAACAGACTACCCCCAAGTTGTCGCCCTGCACGCAAACCGGCTCTGATACCGGCACGAAATCACAGGGAGCAGGGCACCGCTTGTAGGCAAACTTGGTGGGGGACGCTACCCCTGAACAGGCGGCTGTTATGGCCGCGGCTACCTTGGCAGACCCCTCGACCAGGGCCGAGCCGGCATCTGAGCCGGGGTTTATGGCGTTGCAGTCCTCCACCAGGAACCCGCCCATGACCAACTCGTGGCAACGAACCACGCTCTTCGCGACTTCGCCGGCCATCTTCGTCACCGAGCGGGAGATCGCGCCGCGACACTCTTCTACCGAGGGGTCGGGGAGTTGCTCAAGCGTGATCGGGTCGACCACCACGTCCACATCCTCGCCCACCCCGACCGGCAACGAGCCCGAGGGCGGCAGGTAACTCGCGCCCTGTCCCGAGTTCTGCGATTGCACGTTAACCGGCGTGGTCTCGGAACTTTCCTTGCCCCACTTCTTGCCCTTGCACTCGTCGTCGGCCTTGCAGCAGATCTTCAAGCTCGGGCCTTTCTTGATTTCACCGGTGCTCTTTTCTTTGTAGATGAACTTGACCTTGCACGATCTCGCGTCGCCGCCGGTAACGTCACCGCAGAACTTTTTAGGTAACTTGAACTTGCCATTGGGTTTCGTGTAGACCGCGTCCACGTAACCCGTGTCGGGGCAACCGGACATGGGACACGGCACCTCGGACGACGGATCGCAGCCCCACCAGGCAGGAATGCGCTGCACGTAGTCGACCGCGGTTTCGCTCGGCAGCACCTGCACGGGGCAGGACTGGTCGAGCACCGTCGAGCCGTCCTCGTCGACCAGGCGGAAGGTAACTACGTCGGTCGAACCAGCGCCCGCCGCCCCGGCAAAGTTGATCGTGCGGCAGTGCTCCTTGCCGGCCAGCGCCTGTCCGCTGCAGAGGAGAACCAACAGCAGCGTGGTGACGGCCGCTGCCACCAGGGCTGCCCGACTAATAGACGACTCGAGCGTTAAACTGCGCATAGGATGACCTCCTGCGGGTACGCTGTGCCGCTGACGCGGCACAGGGTCCAGACCACGCCTACCGCCGTTTGGACCCCGTTGTCAACGAATAAAGCGCTCGCGATGAGCCACGCTCTGTTCACTGTGCCGAATTCGGATAGCGCCGACCTTTTCATGGTTGACAGTAGGTCGTGCGGAGGGATAAACCGCTTACAGGCGGTAAACATATGTACAGATTCCCGACCGTGGTCCCGGCTCCTTCGATTACTTCATTCGCTGCCGCCGCACGCTGCGCCGCGATAACCGTCGCGCTGGCGGCCATGCTGCTGCCCGACGGCAGGCTGGCATGGGCCCAGGACTACCAGACCATCCCCCTGGGCCAGGGGTATCCCGACTCCGAGTGCATTACCTCCGGTCCCAATCTCACGCTCGACTCCGTAGCCGCCGGCGACGACCGCTCCTTTGGCGGGTCGATACTCACCGGCGACGACGGCATCTGTGACACTGTGCTTGCCAGTGACGATCTCTTCTCGAGCAACGGCGTGGTCTTCGGACAGGGCCTGCCCTTTGCCGACCTCGTACTTTCGGGAAGCCCGACACTGAACGACGGCATCTGCGTGGATTCAATAAGCCCGTTGGGCGACGACGTGGTCGAGATCCCCCCGGGACAGAGCCTGCCCGACATGGTGGCAGTAGGACCGGGTGGAAACGGTAGCGTAGAGACCATCCCCGGTGGCGATGACATTGTCACCGCGCTGATCTGCCCCGGCAACGACGGTTTTCAGTCTTCGCTGGATCCGGCCGACGAGCTGCCGATCTTGAGCCAGCGCTGCCTGCAGCTCTGCGCCGCATCGCTCAGTTGCATCGTCCCGGGTAGCGACGGCGTACTGGACACCACGGTTAACCCCTCTGATATCGCGGTGGTTTATGTCTCAAGCGGCGCCAACGGTATAGGAGAGAGCTCGGCCGCCGGTGACGACGCCCAGCTGATCGCTTTTGGCGGCGGCTTCGTAAACTCACCGGGTTTTGAGCGCGCAGTATGCGTCAGCGTTGGCGCCGACGGCATTGCCCAGACCACCATTTGCGGCAACGGCATACCGGACATTGACGAGAACGGCCTGCCCGGCTCCGACTGCGAAGACGGCAACACCACGAGCGGCGACGGCTGCAGTTCGGTCTGCCTGACCGAAGACGCCTGCGGCAACGGCTCTATAGACCCCGGCGAGGAATGCGACGACGGACCGTCAAACAGCGACACGCTGCCCGACGCCTGCCGTACCGACTGCACCGCGGCGGGCTGCGGCGACGGTGTACCCGACACGGGCGAAGCCTGCGATGATGGCAACACCCGCAACAACGATTCGTGCATAGGCTGCCTGGACGCCGTCTGCGGTGACGGCTTCGTGTGGCAGGGCGTGGAGCAGTGCGAACCGCCCGGCACCGCGTCCTGCGACGCAGGCTGTTTGAAGATTACTCCACCGCGTTGCGGCGACGGCGTGGTTGACCTCGACGAGGATTGCGACGACGCCAACGGCAGCAACCGCGACGACTGCACCAACCAGTGTTTCTTTGCCAGATGTGGAGACGGCTACGTGCACGACAGCGGCACCCCACCCTTCGAGGAGTGCGACGACAGCAACTCGGTACCCGGGGACGGCTGCAGCACCGTGTGTACCGAGGAGTGCGGCAACGGAGTGATCGACCAGGGTTGCACGGCGGGCAACGTGGGCTTGTTCTGTTCCACTGATCCGGACTGCGACACTGCCCCTTCGTCTGGAGACGGCGTGTGCGAGGGCGAGAGCTGTGACCCGGGTAGCGCCGCGCTTTGCCAACCCGCGGCGACCGTGTGTTCCAACGTCTGCCAGGAAGCCGCCTGCGGCAACGGCGCGGTGGAGTGCGACGAAGACTGCGACCTCGGGCTTGCCAACGGAGTTGAGGGTAGCGGTTGCGACAGCGACTGCACACGCAACGTGATGGGCGGCAACCGCGAGCTTACGGGCAGCAGGGAGTGCCTGTCGGCCTGGACCATAGACTCAGCTCCTTCGCTTACGCGGCGATCGCAGTCCTGCAAAGACGGCGACATCTGTGATTTTGACAGCCTGCCGGGGCAGTGCACCTTCCGCCTGGGCGTCTGCCTCAACCGCCCTGGTGTCACCGGCTGCACACCGGGTGGACTGCTGGCCTGGGACCTGAGGCGACTCGACGTCACCGAGCTGCAAAAGGCCAACGCTGCCGAGACACTGACCACGGCCGTAGCTGCCCTGTCGGGAGGCTCAACTGTAACACCCGACCGCTGCGTGACCGGAGACCGGCGCAAAAACTGCAACATCCCCAACAACTTTGAGTGCGACAGGACCTTCGGTGCAGCCAACGGCTTCTGCGACGTGGGAACGGGCGTACTTTTCTTCCCCAACCTCGACCCGGCCAACCTGGGAGGCGAGCAGGTAGCAACCTGCTCGCCGAGCCAGGACATCATCGTGGC
>DBZX01000041.1:495-3537 GCA_002311335.1 bacterium UBP10_UBA1149 | reverse complement strand
CCGCGCTGTTGCCGCAGCGCGGCGCTTGTGAGAAACAAGTTTCCCGCAGCGTGGACTACCAG
Organism: bacterium UBP10_UBA1149; assembly: GCA_002311335.1. Lineage (GTDB taxonomy): Bacteria > Desulfobacterota > Binatia > UBA1149 > UBA1149 > UBA1149. Next base: position 3,475 of record DBZX01000041.1, on the reverse strand, counting down.
CGTCAGTAAACAGGCGCCGGCAAAGCACCCTGCAATAACGAGGAGCAACACCGTGGCAGAACGTAAGGACAGTCCTGAACAGGCAGAGTTTCGTGAATATTGCCGGGCGTGGTTGGGCGAAAACCGCCCCGACCCGCCCTCGTTCAGGCTACCCCAGGGCGCCATCGAGGTAATGACCGAGGAACAGCGCGTGTACCTGGCCGACTGGCAATACAAGTGCTGGGAAGCCGGCCTGGTGGGCACCGACTACCCCGAGCAGTACGGCGGCGGTGGCCGCGAAAAATGCCAGGCGGTGGCCAACCAGGAAATGTCGCGCGCGCGCGTACCCTACCTGCTCAACGTCATCGGACTGGGCATGGCGGCCCCGACCATACTCCACCACGGCACCGAGGAGCAGAAGTGCCGCTTCCTGCCCAAGCTGCTGTCTTGCGAAGAAATCTGGTGCCAGGGCTTTTCCGAACCGGGGGCCGGCAGCGACCTCGCCAGCGTGCAGGCCTCGGCCGTGCGCGACGGCGACAACTGGATACTGAACGGCCACAAGGTGTGGACCAGCCTCGCCCACTTTGCCAGCTGGATGATCATCCTGCTGCGCACCAGTAAAGACCATAAGTACAACGGGCTGAGCTATTTCATCACCCCGGTCGCTGATACCGAGGGCGTGACCGTGCGCCCGCTGATCAAGATCACCGGCGAGACCGGTTTCAACGAGGTCTTGTTCGAAGACGTCGTCGTGCCCGACGACCTGAGGCTCGACGAGGTAGGCAAGGGTTGGACGGTGGCCATGACCACCCTGACCTACGAACGCGGAGCCGCCGAGGGAGCGGGAAGCGGCGGTGGCCTGTCGATTGAAGAACGCTTTGACTCGTTGCTGGCGCTGGCCAGGAGTTGCCCGCGTGGCAGCGGCTGTGCCTGGGACGACCCGGTCATCCGCGACCGCGTGATGGCAATCGCCACCAGGGTGGAAGGCTTGCGCCAGACCGTGAGGCGAGGCCGCGTCGAGTCGTTGTGTGACCACCCCATGCGCATACCGCTCGCGGGCAAGGTGACGATAACCGAACTGCTGCAGGACATGTCGGCGCTGGCAATGGTGATCGAGGGCGCGGCTTCGACGCTGTACCTCGACGACCCCAACGCGCCTGACGAAGCCGAGTGGGTGCGCGCCTACATGAACTCCTACGGCATGACGATCGCGGCCGGCACCAGCGAGGTACAACGCAACATACTGGGCGAGCGCGTGCTCGGCATGGCCAAATCCAAGTAACAAGAGAGCGAGACACACGATGGCAACTACCCAACCCAGGGACTTCGGCTTCGGCGAAGAAGAACAGATGGTACGAGACTCGGTGGCGCGCTACCTGGCCGACAACGCGGGCATAGAAAGCCTGCGCGGGCTGGTGGCCAGTGACCCCGAAAAAGCATACGGCAGCGGCGAGAACCCGGCCCCGTGGAACGAGCAGACCTGGCAGGGCCTGGTCGAGCTGGGCGTGAGCTCGCTGGCGGTGCCCGAGAGCAACGGTGGCGCCGGCATGAAGATGGTGGCCGTGGCCGCGGTTGCCGAAGAAGCCGGCCGGGTGGCCCTGCCCTCGCCGCTGGTGGCGACGCTGGTCGCGACCTGCGTCGCCCGCGAAGCCGACAGCCCGGGAGCAGCTGAACTGCTGGGTGAGATCGCAGCGGGCGCCGCGGTGTCACTCGCGGGCGTGCGTGCCGACGGAGACTGGCAGGTCGAAACCGTCACGATCACGATCCACGGCAGCAACGACGCGCCGGTGCTGAGCGGCGAAGCAACCTTCGTGCAGGACGCGCGCAAGGCCGGATCGTTTCTCGTCGCGGCGAGAGCCGAGGCCGGCGTGGGCTTGTACCGCGTGGCCGCCGACGCCCCGGGACTGACCATCGCGCCCGATCGCATAGTGGACCTCACCCGCGACCAGGCGAGACTCAAGTTCAACGGTGTAGAACTCGACGCCGACTGCGTGGTGGCCCCGCCCGGGCAGGGCAGCGAGGCCTTGATGGCGGCACTGCCCGCGGTACTGGTTATAGTGGCGGCCGATATGTGCGGCGCCGCTGAGTGGCAAATGCAGACCACCGCCGACTACGCGCGCACGCGCGTGCAGTTTGATCACCCGCTGGGGTTCTTCCAGGCGGTGAAACACCCCACCGTCAACATGATGCTCGACATAGATCGCGCACGCTCTCTGGTGTACGCCGCCGCCTGCGCGGTGGACTGCGAACCGGCCGTGGCCGAGCGCATGGCGCGCATGGCCAAGGCCGCCGCATCGGACATGGCGGGGTTCTGCTCTGGACGATCTGTGCAACTGCACGGGGGCATCGGGTTCACCTGGGAGTGCGACCTGCACCTCTATTTCAAGCGCCAGTGTCACAACCAGGTGTTGTACGGTGACGCGGGGCGGCAGCGAGACAAGCTGGCCGCACTGCTGGACTGATCAGCCCGCACCTGCGGGACCGGCCACCCACCCTGCCGGAGCTTGGGCGCACGGTGAGTGGGCGACACGAGCCTCGTTAAATTGGTATACTGTTGGGCATGACTCGCATTGTTAAGCTGCCCAGCGCTCTGTTTGCCATACTGACCCTGCTGTCGGCGTCGGCCTGCCCGCCGCCGACCTCGGTTTTTGATCCGTCCGCAACGACCACGACCACGGAAATCGCAGCGACCACCACCACGACAACCACCACGGTGTCTACCGTCACCACGACCAGCGTTTCCTCGACCTCTTCGAGCAGCACATCGAGTACCTCGAGCACCAGCACGACGCTTGCGACCCCCAGCTACAACGTGAGCCTGTCCATAAACAGCAACGTGGGCCTGGTGGGCGCAATGGCAGTAGAGGTGGAATTTACCGGCCCTACCGGTTTCTTCGATGTAATCACCGGCACGACGCCCGACTGCAGCAATGACCCCGAGGTCGGGGACGCCCTGCTGGTGGCAAACCGCGACCTGCCGGGCACCGTCACGCTGGGTTGG
>DBZX01000041.1:0-487 GCA_002311335.1 bacterium UBP10_UBA1149 | reverse complement strand
ACGGTTTTGCGACCCCGACGAACCTGGCGTCCTGCAGACTGAGTTCGACGGCGGCGATCACCTCGGCGGATTTCAACACCACTGTCACCGAAGCCGTCGACGACCTGGTCACAGACATAGTGCCTCTGCCGGTGGTGACGGTCACCGTCGCGCTGCTACCCTGACCCCGGGACTGCTCCCGGGCTGGCGCGCCAGGCAGGACTCGAACCTGCTACCCTCGGCTTAGAAGGCCGATGCTCTATCCAAATGAGCTACAGGCGCACACGCTGCGCTATACGTTACAAGCTTCTGAGCCACTCGTTCGAGCTTGCAAACGGTGGCATTACGTTTAGTTATAGCTTGTCGCCTAAGACTTTTCGCGTTTATGGTCGGGGCAGAGGGATTTGAACCCCCGACCCCCTGCTCCCAAAGCAGGTGCGCTACCGATGGTAACTACGTTGATGCAAGTATATATGTAGCAAAAACGGTCATAATTCGGAGTAATTAT
>DBZX01000025.1:47562-47960 GCA_002311335.1 bacterium UBP10_UBA1149 | reverse complement strand
AAAGCTACATTGCCCACCCCAAAAACCTGCTCAAGGATCCACTTCCCGCCAATGTTGAAAAAAGCGTTGCCTATGTTCTGGCCCCAAAAACCGGAGACAAGAGCTACTCTTGCGGACTTAGCCATGTTAGTGATTCAGGTAGGGAACAGAACGCCTAGTGCGCCCCCTTCCTGACAACGACCGCGGGGATTGTCTTCATCAGGATTGAGGCGTCCGCAGCTAAAGAACTCTCGCCAACGTAATCCAGATCCAGAAACGCTCGGCCGGGATAAGCCATGTCACTTCGGCCGGTCACCTGCCACTGGCCGGTTATGCCCGGCCGGGCGGTTAGAAACATCGGCCCATACTCCGCGTACTTTTCGATCTCGTTGGGCACGATAGGCCGAGGCCCGACCAGG
>DBZX01000025.1:46545-47507 GCA_002311335.1 bacterium UBP10_UBA1149 | reverse complement strand
AGCACGTTCCAGAGCTGGGGCAGTTCGTCGAGGCTGCTCTTACGAAGAAAGCCGCCCAGCCCGGAGATCCGGGGATCCTCGCCCTCAAGCAGCTTGTAGTCGTTATCAACGTAGCGCTTGTACAAGGCGGCGTCCTGCTTGAGCACCTCCTCGGCGTCAACGCGCATGGACCTAAGCTTGTGTACCCTGAAGATCTCGCCACCCATGCCCAGCCGCTCCTGGCTGAAGAACAACGGCCCCGGGTCCAGCGCGCGCATGGCCAACCACACCAGGCCGAACACCGGCAGCGAACACGCTAAGCCAACAACTGCCACCGTTACATCGATCGCCCTGCTCAAACCCGAGCTCACTTCATCCCTCGGCGTGGGTCCGAACGACACCATGGGCACGCCGTTGAACTCGGTGATGCGGCCGCGCACCCCCCACTCGCCACTGGCGAAAGGCGTTATCAACGACACCACCCGGCCCTTTTCGATCAGTGCCTGGGCCACCGGCGCCATCTCGGCCATGTCGGCGGCCGCGCCCACCAGGAACACTTCGTCTACTGGGTGGTCGGTCAGTACCTGGTCAAGGTCGTCGAGCGTGCCGAGCACCGGCACCTCCAGCGTCTCGGCCGAAATGATCTTGCGGCTCAGCAGCACTCCCACCAGGTTGTAGCCCGTGTGCGCGCTGTCCTGTATGACGCCGGCGAACCAGGAAACCGGCTTGCCCGCTCCGATGACCAGCGCGTGGCGCTGGTTATAACCAAGCTGGCGAAAGCGCCCCAGCAACGTAATGACCGCCATCTGCTTGGCAAACAGCAGCAGGAAGGCACTGCCGAAGTAGTAGCCGAAGAACATTCGGCTTATCGACTGCATCTTCAGAATGAAGGTAATCGCGCCCGTGGCCAGCACTGCCCAGGCCAGGGCCTTGCCGTAGGTGAGCAGTATGGTGCCCACGCGCTCGGCGCGGTGCGACTGGTA
>DBZX01000025.1:44818-46364 GCA_002311335.1 bacterium UBP10_UBA1149 | reverse complement strand
ATGCGCAGCACGAAGGCGGCGGCAAAGGCCACGCCTATGCACAGAACATCGAGCGTCAGTGAAAATGCCTGCAGGGTACGCGCCCGTTCACGAAACATGTGCCTTCACCTCCTCATCCTCTACTTCTTCCACCAGTTCCGTTGACCCACACCGCCCGTGTGCCATCCTCTCGGGGTCGTGCTCACCGGACTCGCAGCGCCAGCCGGCGCAGGCATATTGCTCGCGCTGGCCCTGGTAACACTGGGTGCCGTGTGGCCGGCACCCCGCGCGCTCACCATCGGCACAGCGGGCCTCCTCTACGTTATCTACGCACTGCGACATGTTTTCAACAGCCGCAGCTCCCAACACACAACTGTTATTAGCGGTCTGCAAGGAGGCGGCGAGCTTGTGCCGGCCCTGCTGCTGCCCCTGCTCGTGCTCGTGCAACTCGCCACAGGCCTTGCCGGCGCACCATCGTCGGCTTCTGCCTACGACGTGACCTCCAACCTGCTGCTGCTGACCGCCTACGCGGCCTTCTTTGCCTTCGCGTGTGGAAGCACCACAAACACGCGCGTCTTCCACGCCTTTGCCGCCCTGCTGTTGCTGCTGGGCACAGCCGAGGGCCTGTACGGTCTGCTCAACCTGCTCTCGGGCAACGAGCGCCTGCTCATCTACGAGCGCTGGGCCTACCCCCACTCTGCCACCGGCACCTTGGTGAACCGCAATCACTTTGCCTACCTCATCGAGATGTCGCTGCCGCTGGCGCTGGCCAGCGGGCTGCTGTTTGCCCCCGTGCAGCGCGACACCCGGCGGTCTACCGACAGCGAGGCCACCGCGCGGCGCATAATGGCCGTAACCGCCACAACCGTGCTCGGCCTGGCGCTGATCTTTTCGCGATCGAGGATGGGTATTTTCAGCCTGCTTGCGGCCGCTGCCACTATTGGTGCTGCAAGTGCCCTGCTGCGCCCGCGCGTCGGCGGCCGCTCGCGCAAGGGCTACGCCCTGCCCGCCCTGCTGGTGCTGGCGCTGGGCGGCTTTGCGCTGGTGATAGGCATAGACCCGGTGCTCGAGCGGTTTTTCCGCATACCCCAGGATCTCGAGCACGGCCGCTTGCCGATCTGGCAGGCAGCGCTGGCCATGTGGCGCGAGGCGCCGCTTCTGGGCCACGGCTGGGGCAGCTACGAGTCTCTGTGGCCGGCCTGGGCCGGTCGTCCCACGGGCCTGCACTACAAGCACGCTCACAACGAGTACCTGCAGGTGCTGGCCGAAGGAGGCCTGGCCGGCGCGGCCGTGGTGGCCTGGGCGCTGTGGCTGTTCGGGCGGCGAGTGCTCGGCGCGCTTTCGCGCCCGCTCACCCACGCGCAGCGTGCGGTGACCGTGGCGTTGGCCACCGGCATCACCTCGGTGGCCTTCCACTCGGCGGCTGATTTTGGCCTGCGTATTCCCGGCGTGGCGCTGGTGTTTGCGCTGGTGGTGGCCTTGTTTGTGCGTGTGACCGACGACCCCGAGCTGGTGGACCGCGCATGACTGCCGCGAGCTACAACGGCATGACCGACATCCACTGCCA
>DBZX01000025.1:39189-44734 GCA_002311335.1 bacterium UBP10_UBA1149 | reverse complement strand
CATGGTCGGCGACGGCATCACCCGCGCAGTGGCCACCCCGCACCTGATCGACGGCGTCTACAACAACACCCTGTCGCTCGTGACGCCGCTCACCGCCCAGCTCAACGAGCGTCTGGGCGACGCCGGCATCAAGCTCGAGGTGCTCGTGGGCGCCGAGGTCGATCTCGCCAGCCGCTACGCCCAGGGTTCGCCCGAGCTGCCCACGCTGGCCGGCGGCAAGGCCGTGCTGCTCGAGATGCCCATGGCCGTGCTGCCCCAGGCCATGGACCAGATACTGTTCTCGGTCACCTCGCAGGACCTCATTCCCGTTCTGGCCCACCCCGAGCGCAACGAGCCCCTGCAGGACAATCCGCGCCTTGCGGCCGACTGGCTGCGCGCTGGCGCCGTGCTTCAACTCGACGGCGATTCGCTGCTGGGCGTGTGGGGACGCGGAGCCGAACGCCTGGCCATAAAACTGCTCGAACGCGGCCTGTCCCAGGCCATGGCCAGCGATGCCCACTCGGTCAAGCGCCGTCCACCGCGGCTGGCCGAGGCCCGACAACGCGCCGCTGAACTCGTGGGCGAACAGGCGGCGACCCTGCTCACCAACAACGGCCCCGAAGAACTGCTCGCGAGCCGCGTGCTGGCTGTGCCTGTTTACTCGCCCGGCCAACACGACTCAGACGCCTCCGCCGCTGCCGGCAACGGCCGCAGCTGGCTGAGCAGGCTCTTCGGAAGATAGCTCTTCGCCGGGTAACAGCGCGAGCGCGAAATCATCCAACCACAACTCGCCGCCTATGAAACGGTCCAAGGCCTTGGTGGCCGAACGAAACACGAGCACGCGCGCGCCCTCGCAGTCGCTGGGCACCTCGAAGTCCACGGTCGTTGACCGCCACTGGGAATCGCCGCGGTACTGCTCGCCCTGCACCCACATGCGGCAACCGGCCGAGGGGTCGTCTGAGCCGCCACCGGCCAGACCGCCTCCCTCCAGACCGCCGCCAACACCACGCCGCCCGGCCAGGCCCTGCACGACTATGCGCGGGCCCGACACCGAGCCGAGCTCTTCGTAGCGCACCTGTGCCGTCAAGCTGTAGCGACGGCCGGGCTCAACGGGCAGGTACTGGCTGGTGGCCGTGTAGTGGGGGTTGTGCTCGCCGTCAAAACGAAGCCTGAGAGCACGCCGGCCCTGGGCACAGTCGCCGCAGTGCACCACGCGCGCCGTCACGCCCTCGGCTTTGTCGCGGCCGTCCTGCACCCGCCAGGCAAAGCGCTGCAGTGCTAGCCCTGCTTCGCCCGAGCGACGTGTCCACACGCCGGCCAGGTCTTCAAAGTCGCCATTTGTGAGGGCCGTTTGCCCGGGACGCTCACCGAAGGCCACGCGCCAGGCCTCGTGCACAAAGCCGTGCCCGATAAGATAATCAACGTACCAGGGACGCGCGCGGTCAGAGTCCTCGTAGCGCGAGTAGCGGGCCCATGTGCGTGCCGACAACTGGGGCGTTGCGCGCGAGCGGGCCCAGGAAAAAAAAGACGGCAGGTCGATGTCTTCTACGATCTCGTCGAGCACGAAGTCGGCCGGGTACAATGCGGCCAGCTGGTCGTAAAAACCCCTGCGGTCCTTGCGATGACCGCCCAGCGCAGCCGAGAACTCGCGCACCGCCTCGTCACGCTGGCCCAGGCGCGCATACAACACCGCCGTGCGCGTGCGTACGGTGGTCGTGGCGCTGCCGTGCGCAATCGCCAGCTCGAGCTCTGCGCGGGGATCGAGACCCTGGGCTGCCCTGGCCTCGGCCAGCGCCACCCAGCAATGCCCGCAGCCGGGGTAGAGCTCAATAGCGTGGCGAAAACGTTCGGCCGCCTGCTCGTTGCGCCCCACGGCGCGGTCGAGCCGGCCCAGGCGGTAACTGTAACGCCAGTTGAGCGGCGACCAGCGTGCGGCAGACTCAAGACCCGCGGTCGCACCACCAGCTCCCATAAAACCAGCGGCAGGTGACGCCTGCCATAGCGAGAACAATTCCACCGCCGACGCCGCCACCAGCAGTAGCGCGCCAAGCATCAGTGCCAACTGCGGCGGTCTGTTCTCGCGGCTCACGTGTTCATCGTGTGTGTGGGTCCTTTACGTGATGGAGCTTTAAGCGACGGGTCTTCTGCGCGTTGGGCGTAGTCGTCACCGTAGCCGTAACCGTAGCCATAGCCGTAGCCGTAGTCAGAGTAGTGCGCGCGCCTGGCCGACACGCGGTTCAAGACCACGCCCAGCAGCCGCGACTGCATGCGCACCAGGTACTCGCAGGTGTTGCGAGCCAGGCGGGCCGAGGTCTCGCCCGCATGCGCCACCAGCAGGCAGCCGCCGCCGAGCTGGCTGGTTATGACCGGCACATCGGCAAAGCCCATGGCCGGCGGCGCGTCTATCAAGACCTGGTCGTAGCGCTCGTCGAGATCGCGAAGCAGGTCGTTCATGAGCGGGCTGTTGAGAAGATCAACGGGGTTGGGCGGCACCGGTCCCGCGGTAATAATATCGAATCCCGGCTGACCGCTGGCGCGGATTATTTCCTCCAGCGTCGCGTTGTCCGTGAGGTAGTTCGTCAGCCCGGGCGACAGCTCCTCGTTGATGGTCTTGTGTATGCGCGGCCGCCTGAGATCGCAGTCGAGCAGGCACACGCGGCGGCCCATCTGTGCCATGGCTATGCCCAGGTTCATGGCGATGCAGGTCTTGCCCTCGCCGGGCTTGGAGCTGGTAAGGATCAAGCGCGAAGGCAGTCCGCCGGGCGCAGCCAGAAACAGCGACGCCCTCAGCGTGCGTATGGCCTCGCTGCCAGCCGAGGTGGGGTTCAAGGCCACCTCGAGGTCGGCCGAGGGCGCGGGCATGCCCTTCTCGACCCTGGGCAGCACGAACTCGGGCACCGTGCCGAGCGTGGGCAGGCGCAGTTGTCGCTCCACGTCGTCGGGAGTCTTGAGGCTGTCGTCCATGTACTCCTGGAAGAAAGCCAGGCCCACCCCTCCGAACACGCCCAGCATCATCGACATGGCCAGGTTGAGCGGAATGCGCGGGCTGTCGGCCTCGATGGGCGTCTGTGCCGCGTCGACGACCGAGATGTTGGTGGAGCTGATGGCGCTCATCAACTCTACTTCCTTGCTGCGACGCAGCAGGCTCTCGTAGATCTCGCGCGTGGTGTCGACCTCGCGCTTCTTGATCTTGAAGTCGATGGCCTTCTCTTCGTATGCCGCCACCACCAGGCGCTGTCGGCCTACCTCGACCGCCAGCTTCTGCTCACTGTCAACGGTGCGCTCAAAGTCACTGCGCACGCTCGCCAGTATGCGGTCTTCCTGCTCAACAATGTCGGCTGACAGGCGCTGCACGCGAGCGTCGGCCGTGCGCACAGCCGGAAACTCGTCGGTGAAGCGTGAGCCCAGCTCGGCGCGGGTGGCGCGAGCCTCGGACAGTTCTTCGCGCAGGCTCTTCAGAAGCGCGTTGTTCACCAGCAGCGGCAGTGAGCGGCGGTCGCGACCCACGCCCTGGGCGTGCAGGCTCTCGGCCTCTATTCGACGCGCCTGGGCGCCGGTATGACGGGTGATGAGGTCGGTCAGCCGCTCGTGCACGCGGCCGGCTTCCTGGTCCATGGCCAGGATGTCGTTGGCCCGGGCGTAAACCTGCAGCTCGGCCTCTGCCGACGACAGCTCGGCCTGCTGGTGCTCGCGCTGTTTTTCGATGAACTCGCGGGCCGAGCGCGCGGCTTCCTGCGACTGGTCGATGGTAAAGATGCGGTATTGGTCAGCCAGCTCGGTGGCCACGCGCTGCGACAACTCGGCGTCGGGAGCCGAAAAACTCAGCTCCACGAGAAAACTCTTGCGCCTGGGCTTTACCTCCACCTGCTCGGTGAAGCGCTCGAACATGTCGTGCTCGAACTTTCGTTCGGCGAGCTCGAGGGAGTCGCTGTCATCACCGTTGCTACCGCCCAGCCAGCCCTTGACGGTCGCCTTGCTGCGACCCACGAAAGCCGCGGCGGCCAGCTCACCGTTGAGCCAGGGGTCGTCCCTGAGATCGAGCTCGTCGATGCTGCGGCGGGCCAGCTCGCGGCTGGCGAGGATGTCGTACTGGGTCTGGAAGAAATCGTTGTAGGCCTGGGCCTGGGCAATGGGATCGGTGACCGACTGCACGTCGCCCATGATGTTGGGGCCGCCGGGCTGGATTTCCAACAGCACGGTGGACTTGTACATAGGCGTGGCCGCGAGGCTGAAGATCAGCGCACCCAGCACGCAAGCCGTAAACACCGCCACCACCGACCAGCGACGCCTGAGCAACACGTGGATGTAATCCCAGAGGTTGATCTCATCGTCAGCGTAGTAGGGCTCGGCGTTGTAGCCCGGCGGGCCGTACTGCGTGGGCAGGCCGGCGTTGCTGCGCGTGGCCAGCTGTGACCCGGCTTGCGGGTAGGGCCCGCCCTGTGCCGGCTGCTGCTGGCCGGGATACGACTGCCCGCGTGGCGGCTGCTGCTCGTCGACCGGGTGATCAGCGTCGTTGTGGTCGTCTCTCACTGTTCTCTTCTCTGTCGGTCTTCTCGCGCAAGCCTCATCAGTAGGCCACGCCCACGCGCACCAGGCCGAGCACGCGGTCAACAACAAACTTGGGGCCCGACAAGGGCACCACTATCAAATCGTCTTCGTGCAGCAGGAAGTCCTCGGCGCGGCCTTCTCTTATCTGCGAGAGCCTGACGGGCATGGGGCGACGCCGGCCGTCGGCCATCTTGCGGTACAGCACCGTGCCGCCTTCCTTGGCCAGCGCAACGTCGATACCACCGGCAGTGGCCAGCGCCTGGCTCACGGTGGTGTCCTGCAGCAGCGGGTAGGCGCCGGGCTTGTTCACCATGCCCTCCACGTAAAAAACGCCCGCGCGCGGCACGTTGATAACATCGCCGGGAAGCAGCTCGGGGTTAAGGCGCATGTCGCCGTCGCGCGTGAGGCGGTCGAGGTCGATCAACTCGGTGACAACCTGCCGCGGGCAGGGCAAGAGAGATTCGCCGTTGGCCTGCGAGCCGTCTTTCTGCAGAAAAGCCTCGGGGCAGACCTCGATCTCACGGCTCAGGCGCACGTTGTGGCCGGCCTCCTCGTTGAGGCCACCTGCCAGGCTGAGCGCGTCGAGCAGGGTCTTGCGACCGCGCAGCTGCACCACGCCCGGCTTCTCAACGTAGCCCACTATCGAAATTTCGTAGCTGCGGTACTCCCTGACAAACACCGTTATCTGCGGACGGTGTATGAAGCGCGCAAAGTTCTTGCGCAGGTGTTCTTCGAAGGCCAGCGGCGTGTAGCCACGGGCCACGACCTTGCCCACCCAGGGCAGGGTGACATAGCCGGTATTGCTCACCCGCGCGGTAATAAGGCGCGGCTCGCCGGTGGCGTCTTCGATGTCGAACAGAGTGACCTCGAGCAGATCTTCGGGGCCGATGGCGTAGTCGCCCGGCGTCTGTGACTTGCCCGCGAGCAGGCTCAGGCTGGCGTTGAGTTCCTGGTTGGCGGCGACCTTGCCCTCGTCGCTGTGCAGGCGGGTGTAGTCGGGCGTGGCCGCGCAGCCGCT
>DBZX01000025.1:7954-39128 GCA_002311335.1 bacterium UBP10_UBA1149 | reverse complement strand
CAGCAACAGCGCCGCCAGTGCGACCACACCGGTCGTACGTTTCCTGCTACTAACTTTCACAGTCCTGCTTCCACCGACTCCCGCCCCACTCATCGCGCGCACACTAGCACGCGGACCGCGCATACAACAAAAAAAGCGCCGAGGAGATTCGTCCCGCTCGGCGCTTTAAGTTTTCTACCGGGACTCGTACGTCCCACCCGCTATTCAGAATAAGCTCAGCTGCCCGGGCTGCCGTCGTCATCGGTCTCGACCACGATGGTAACCGCCGCTGCGACCATCGCTATCGAAGCCACGCTGCCGATAGCCACGCCGCCGATTGTAGCCGCCATGCCACCGCCGGCTGCTCCACCCGCCACGGCCGCTGCCGCTGAGTCTTCGGAGTCAGAACCAGCCAACTGCATGGGATTGTCGCCGCTCAGCTGTATCTGCTGTCCCCGGGTCAAGGTGCGATCGACACCGGCCACGCGCACGTTGATCGTGCCCTCTTCTACCGCGAGCACCGCGTCGCCGGCCTTGTTGACCTCAACGTAACCGTCGGCCGCCTTGTCCAGGCCCGCCGAGTCCACGTTGATAGCCGCGTTGGCAGCCTTGAGCTGCAACGCCGACTCGGGCGCAAGATGAAACGCCACTTTGCCCTTGAGAACATCTATCAGCGCGCCGGCTCCAGCCGCTCCCGCGGTGATCTCGGTGTTGCCGTACATGCCCACGACTCCCTGGTCGCCAAGATCGGCCAGCAGGTAGCCCTCGTCACCGGTGCGGTACTTATCGCCAGCCACCAGCGGACGGGTGGCCGATACCTCGGCCCAATCTGCCGCGCCCGTGCTCGACCACACCGGACCGTTGACCTGCACGGTGCCGAACACCGAGCCAGCCGTGACCGACATGGGCGCAAGCGCCACCACCAGTCCCAAGCCCAATGAACAGACCAGGAGCCGCTTTGCCACTACACTCGTCACCATTTCAAACTTCATGTCTTTTTCTACTCCACGTGCTCTTTCTAATCGCTGGGCCAACCCAGACCATGCCCGTGGGCACAAAACCACGAACCTGAAAACAGCTTGTACACCCACATGCGCCAACGTGTCAATACTTAACACGCAAATAAGCTAAACGGATTTCACCCTTTACGTAGGCGCACTCGTCCTCAACCTGCGCTTATTGTAGCCGCAGCGCGGCAAGCCCGCCAGCGCGGCAGAGATTTTGTGCGAGTTCCGGCAAGCGCTTCAACAGGACGGCCGCGGCGCCAGGAGCCCGAAACAAAGGCTGACCGCCAGGGTTCTGCCCGCCCCGGCAGGGTTAACGGCCTTTGTCGGGGCAGCCTCTGTCGCTTGGGTGACGGCCATATCGACGCTGGCGCCGAAGGCGGCCATGAACCTGCTGCACAGCGCGACCACCAGCTCCATGCGCGGTCCGCGCGCAGCGTCGGCCGAGGCTGGCAGCTCGAGCTGAAAGTACAGCTGCGCGGCCTGTTGATCCAGCTTCGTGGCCAGCCGCGCCGGGTGGTTGCTTACTTCGGAGCCCGGGCAGGCCAGCTCGCCTATGAGCGCCAGCACGCGGCCCAGCAGCTGCGGGTCCACCGTCACCGGCGTAGCAAGCCCCGACAGGGAATCGGCAGAGCTGGAATCGGCGTCGGGGCGAAGCGGCACGCAGTCAAAACGCCGCCCGATACTCAGTTCGAGGTCGGCCGCGCTTGCCGTTACCGGGTGGGCCGCCACCGGGCGAACCAGCTCCATGGTGCGGCCGATGATCTCGTGCAGGCTCGCGAGCGACGACTTGATCTCGAGCACGGCGTCATCCTCCGGCGCTGCATCCTCCGAAGTGGCATCCTCGAGAACGGCGTCTTCAAGAACACCGGTCCAGTAGTACATACGATGAATAATGTTGCCCAGGCTGTGGCTGACCTCCGACAGTAGCTGCTCGTTGGGCTCGGCGGCCGCCGGCAGCACCGGGGGCTGCACGGCCAGCGAAGGGTCTTTGTGGTCTGCTGTGTCGTGGTATGCCGTGTTCTGAGCTTCCATGCCGGGGTCCTCTGCCCTGCAATCAGCACGATTGGTGCCAGCCGAGCCCAGTCGCGCAAGTAGAGCTGAGGCCCGTAAAAGCTGGCCCCGCGTACAAAAGCGCCCACCCGACCCCACCCGGCAACCGTACAAACTACGCCCGAGCGTCAAAGCTTCGACACCCCCCCCTGCCGGCGCGGGCCCTCCACGAACCACCCGCGCTTGGACTTGCCCATAACCGCCGAGTATAAAGACACCCCGTGACAGGGAGCGCAGCCTCAAGGGCGCTTTCCTCGTCACGGTTTTTTTATGTCCGCAGCCAAGTTTCGAGCCGCAGCAGTGATACCGGCGCGCTACGCCTCCGAACGGTTGCCGGCCAAAGCCCTGGCCGAGCTCGACGGCCTGCCCATGGTGGCCCACGTGTACCAGCGTGCCTGCCAGGCCACCACCGTGGAACAAGTGATAGTAGCCACCGACGACGAGCGCATAGCCGCGGCCGCGCGCGCGGTCGGGGCCGAGGTAGTGATGACCGACCCGGGACACTGCAGCGGCAGCGACCGCGTGGCCGAGGTGGCCCGTGCGCTCGACCACGACATCATAGTTAACGTGCAGGGCGACCTGCCGCTGCTCGACCCCGCCATGGTGGACTCACTGGTCGAACGCCTGCGCGACGACCCCGGCTGCGAGCTGGCTACGGTGGCCGTCCCGATTGACGACCCCCGCGAGATGGCCGACCCCTCGGTCGTCAAGCTCGTGTGCAGGGCCGACGGACGGGCGCTGTATTTTTCGCGGGCCGCGATCCCCTTCGCGTGCGACGCGGCGGCTGGCAGCCAGGCCACGGCACTGCACCACGTGGGCCTGTACGCATACCGGCGCGAGGCGCTGCTGCGCTTCAGCCAACTCGAACCGACGGCGCTTGAGCGCAGCGAAAAACTCGAACAACTCAGGGCACTCGAACACGGCATGGACATAGCAGTGGTGGTGATGGCCGGTGGCGCGCCACTCGAAGTAGACACCCCCGCGGATCTCAAGAGAGCACGGCAAGCGCTGCAAAGCGGAGAAGCAGGAACAACAGCATGAGTAACAAGAGACCCACCAAGTTCATCTTCGTAACCGGCGGCGTGATATCGGGCCTGGGCAAGGGGCTTGCCTCGGCGTCGATCGGCGCCCTGCTCGAAAGCTCGGGCCTGAAGGTGACCATGCTCAAGATGGACCCCTACATAAACGTTGACCCCGGCACCATGAGCCCGTTTCAACACGGCGAGGTTTTCGTCACCGACGACGGCTACGAAGCCGACCTCGATCTTGGTCACTACGAGCGTTTTATCTCCACGACCATGGGCCGGATCAACAACGTGACCACCGGCTCGGTGTACTACGAGGTCATCACCCGCGAGCGCAGGGGCGACTACCTGGGCGCCACCGTGCAGGTCATTCCGCACATCACCGACGAGATAAAGAAGCGCATCAACGCTGCTGCCGAGGGCTACGACGTACTCATAGGCGAAATCGGCGGCACCGTGGGCGACATAGAGAGCCTGCCGTTTCTCGAGGCCATAAGGCAGATGAAGATCGACGCCGGCGAGGGCAATTCGCTGTACGTGCACCTCACCCTGCTGCCGTGGATCGATACCGTGGGCGAAATGAAAACCAAGCCCACGCAGCACAGCGTCAAGGAACTCACCGGCCTGGGCATTCAGCCCGACGTGCTGCTGCTCAGGTGCGACCGCCAGATAGACGAAAAGATACGCGACAAGGTTGCACTGTTCTGCAACGTGGATCGACGCTCGGTCATCCCCTGCCGCGACGTACCCAACATCTGCCACCTGCCGCTCGCGCTCGAGCACGAAGGGCTGCACGCGCGCATCACCGAGAAACTCGGCATCTGGACCGGCGCACCCAACCTCGCCCCCTGGCAGAAGGCTGCCACCACGCTCGACAACTTCAAGACCAGCATCACCGTGGCCATGGTGGGCAAGTACGCCGGCCTGGCCGACTCCTACAAGTCGCTCAACGAAGCCCTGGTGCACGGCGGCATTACCAACGACTGCGAAGTGAAAATCATCCACGTTGACTCCGAGCAGATCGAGGCCGACGGGCTCACGGCCGAGGTGAGGCAGGCCGACGCGGTGATGGTGCCCATGGGCTTCGGGTCACGCGGTGCCGAGGGCAAAATCAAGGCAGTGCAGTACGCGCGCGAGAACGACGTGCCCTTTCTCGGCATCTGCCTGGGCATGCAGATGGCCGTCATCGAGTTTGCGCGCAACGTGGTCGGCCTCGAAGATGCCAACAGCTCGGAGGTCAACCCCGACTCGCCCCACCCGGTGATCGACCTGATGCTCGAGCAGCAGGACCTCGAAGACAAGGGCGGCACCATGCGCCTGGGCGCGTGGCCCTGCACGTTGAAGGAAGGCTCGCTCGGGCACCGCTTGTACGGCAAGCGCAAGATCAGCGAGCGCCACCGCCACCGCTACGAGTTTAACAATGGCTACCGCGAGCGCCTGGAGAAGGCCGGCATGGTGATGAGCGGGCTCAGCCCCGACGGCGAGCTGATCGAAATGATCGAGATACCGTCCCACCCCTGGTTCCTGGCCTCGCAGTTTCACCCCGAGTTCAAGAGCAAGCCGCTGGCCTGTCACCCGGTGTTCAAGGGTTTCATTCGCGCGGCACTCGAACGCCAGCGCCGGCAAGGCGAGACCATGGAACTGTCGGGCCTGCGCGTGGTCGAAGGCTCGGGCGGCAAGGAGGGCGGTAGTTGACCGTCGAGCGAGCACCTGGCGCCGCTTTTGAGCTGGCCCGCGGCCTCGAGGTCGACGGGCAGCAGCGCGCTGCCGTTACGGCCGGCAACGGGCGGCTGTTTCTGCTCGCGGGACCCTGCGTGGTGGAGTCGCGCGAGTCGGTGCTGCGCCACGCCGAGCGCCTGGGCGAGATCTGCGACCGCGCCGGCTGGCCGCTGGTATTCAAGGCTTCTTACGACAAGGCCAACCGCAGCTCTTCAAAGTCCTTTCGCGGACCCGGCGCCGAGGAGGGACTGGCCGCGTTGGACGAGGTGCGCCGTCGCACCGGGCTGCCGGTGATAACCGACGTGCACGAGTGCGTGCAGGTGGCCGCCGCGGCCGAGGTGGCCGACGTGCTGCAGATACCCGCGCTGCTCGCGAGGCAGACCGACCTCGTGCAGGAAGCCGCCGCCAGCGGCTGCACGCTGAACATAAAGAAAGGCCAGTTCATGGCGCCCACCGACATGCGCAACGTGCTGGCCAAGGCCCGCGAGGCCGGCGGCGAGCGCGTGCTGCTGACCGAGCGCGGCACGACCTTTGGTTACGGCAACCTCATCAACGATTTTCGCGGGCTGGTGATCATGCGCGAGCTGGGAGCGCCGGTGGTGTTTGACGCCACCCACTCGGTGCAGCTGCCAGGCGCCGGCGGCGACCGTAGCACGGGCGAGCGACAGTACATTGCCCCGCTCGCTCGCGCGGCGGTGGCCGTGGGAGTGGACGGCGTGTTTCTCGAGGTGCACGAAAACCCCGACAAGGCTTTGAGCGACGGCGCCAACTCGCTGGCCCTGGCCGACCTGCCCGCCGTGCTCGACCAGCTGTCCCGCGTGCACGAGGCCTGCGCGCAAGCAGCCGAAGAGTCGGCGGCGGAAAAATCAGCCACGGGAGCCAACAAGTGAGCGGCAAGACCGGCAAGGCCCGCGACAACGCCACCGACAGCGCCACACTCGAGTCGGCGCGGCGCGTGATCGACATCGAGATGGCCGAGCTCGCCGAGGCCCGCGATCGCCTGGGCGCTGGCTTCGAAAGGGCCGTGGAGCTGGTGGCCGGCTGCACGGGCAAGGTCATAGTGGCGGGCATGGGTAAGTCGGGGCAGATCGCCCGCAAGCTGGCGGCCACGCTCAGCTCCACCGGCACGCCGGCCATGTTCCTGCACGCCGCCGAAGCGGGGCACGGCGACCAGGGCATCTTCATGCGCAACGACATCTGCATCGCGCTTTCGTACAGCGGCACCACCGACGCCGTGGTCGACATGCTCGAGAACCTCAAGCGCCTGTCTATACCCATGGTGGCAATCACCGGCGGGCTCGACTCACCACTGGCCGAGGCCGCCGACGCGCTGCTCGACGCCTCGGTCACCAACGAAGCCTGCCCGCTGGGACTGGCTCCCACGGCGAGTACCACCGTGGCCCTGGCCCTGGGCGACGCGCTGGCCGTGGCCGTGCTCGAGCGCAAGGGTTTTGGCGAGGACGACTTCGCGCTGCTGCACCCCGGCGGCGCGCTCGGCCGCCGACTGCTGCGCGTGAGCGACCTCATGCACGGCCCCGACGAGCTACCCTCGGTGGGGATGAAGGTTTCCATGCACGGGGTCGTAGAGGCCATCACCACCGGCGGGCTCGGCACCGTGGCGGTGGTTGACGACGACGGCCGGCTGGTGGGCGTGGTTACCGACGGCGACATACGGCGCGCGGTGCTGGCCAACGAGAACCCGGCCGAGCTCTGCTCCGCCGACGTCATGACGGTGGGGCCGCGCACGGTGAGCGGTCGTTCGCTGGCCGCCGAGGCCCTGGCCATGATGGAGCAGCACGCGATCACGTCCCTGTTTATAACCGACGAACACGACAGCCGCCCGGTGGGTGTCGTGCACCTGCACGACCTGCTGCGCAGTCGCGTGGCCTGAAGCGAACGGGGCATGAAAACCAAGGGCTTGCGTCTGGGCTTATTAGCGCTGGCGCTGGCCGGAGCGGTAGCCGTGTACATGCGCGCCGACACCGGCGACGTGCTCGAGCTCGACGACGACCGCCTGCTGACCAACGTGGTGCCCGAGCTCATCCAGCGAATGCGCGACTTTCATCGCGTGGTGACCCGCAACGGAGTCAAGCTGCTCGAGCTGCGCGCCGAGGAAGCCGCTTACTTTCGCGACGACGCGGCGGTGACGATATCGGGCCCCGAGGTCACGTTCTTCGAAGACGGCCAGGCCTCGGCCTTCGTGTCGGGGTCGACCGGACGCGTGTACATGGATGGCAACCAGGTGGAGGCCATCGAACTGTCGGGTGGCGTGTCGGTGGCGCTGGGGCACTTTCACCTGTCGGCCGACATCCTGGCCTGGGAGCGCGGGCCCGACCTGCTCACCGTGAGCGGGCGAGTGGAAATGGACTCGGCTGACCTCGAGCTCGAAGGCGCCGACCTCGAGTTGGAGCTCGACCGGCGCCGCCTGCGCTTTCGCGGCGGGGTCAACGCCACCGTGTACCGCGAACCGAGGCCCTGGCGGAGCCGACTGTCCGGTCCCCCCTCGCCGGCCACGGCGGCAGCAGCGGCAGCGATCGTAGGCGACGACAGCGCGGCTTCCCCTGGCAACGTTAAAATTGAGGCGGATAGCGACTCCCCGGGTACGACAATCGGCCGTGGAGGTCCGCCGCTGCCCGACAACGAGAAAAACGACAGCGGCGATGTGCTATCCTCGGTCGCTTCAGTAGTAAGAATGCTCGACTTTTCAAAACTGCCTGCCGACCTGCACCTCGAAGCGGGCCTGATGTCGTTTGACTACCAGGCCGGCACGCTCGTGTGCAGCCGCGAGGTGGTGGCCCAGCACGGCGACGTGCGCCTGTCGGCCGACGAACTCAAGCTGCAGTTTGCGCCCTCGGATCCCAGCCTGCTGCGCAAGGTCAGGGCCAGCGGCTCGGTGGTCGTCACGCGCGGCCAGGAACGGGCGACGGCGCGTACGGCCACCTGGTCGCGCGTGCGCCGCGAGTTGCTGCTCGAAGGCAACGCCACGCTGGGATCGGGTGACAGCGAAGTCACGGGAGAAAGCCTGGTGATCGATCTTGAGAACGGCCGCACGGTGATGGACGGCGGCGAGGGTCGCGTCCGGGCTACGATCTCAAGCGACGACATCGACAAGATTGAGAACGCCGACTTCAACGACGGCCCCTTGGAGAACATCCCCTTGGACCAGCCATGACACCCGCCGACCAGAAGCTCACCCTCTCGGCCAGGTCGCTCAGCAAGAGCTTCGCCAAGCGCCGCGTCGTGGACCAGCTGTCGCTGCACGTAGACGCCGGCGAAGTGGTGGGCCTGCTCGGACCCAACGGCGCCGGCAAGACAACCACCTTTCACATGATCGTGGGTTTCGAGCACCCCGACGAGGGCAGGGTAATGATGGGCGACCAGCGCCTCGACGATCTGCCCATGTACGAGCGCTCGCGCCGCGGCGTGGTCTACCTGCCCCAGGAGGCGTCGGTGTTCCGGCGGCTCACGGTCGAGCAGAACCTGCTGGCGGTGCTCGAGGTCATCGGGGCCCCCGAACAGACCCAGGAAGAGACCGTTTCGCTGCTGCTCGACGATCTCGGCATCACCCACATTCGGGGGGCACTGGGCGAGTCCCTGTCCGGGGGGGAGCGCCGCAGGGTCGAAATTGCCCGCGCGCTGGTGATTTCACCCCGCTTTATGCTGCTGGACGAACCTTTTGCCGGTGTCGACCCGATAGCGGTAATCGACATCCAGGGCATCATTTCACAGCTCAAGAGCCGCGGAATTGGTATCCTTATTACTGACCATAACGTGAGAGAGACGCTGGGTATCTGCGATCGCGCCTACATCCTCAACCAGGGGAAGGTGCTTGAAGAAGGGCCTCCCGAGGCCATAGCTTCAAGTAAGAAGGCTCGAGAGATCTACCTGGGAGACAAGTTCACGCTTTGAGACAAGTGATTAGATGGCCCTCGAACAACGCTTAAACCTGGGACTCAAGCTTTCGCAGACTCTGCGAATGACGCCCCAGCTGCGCCAGGCCATCAAGATCCTGCAGGTGTCGCGCGCCGATCTCGAGGCCATGGTTGACGCCGAGCTGGCCGAGAACCCGGCCCTCGAGCAGGACGAGTTCGAAGCCGAATTCACCGAGGGCAGCGAGGCCGAGGGCGCCGAGACCGAGACCGCCGACGCGGCCGAGAAAGCCGAGGTGGCCGAAGCCGTCGAGGTGGCCAAGAGCGAGGCCGAGGACGCCGGCAAAGAAGAAGCGCCCAACTCGGAGATAGAAGAAAACGTTGACTGGGACGAGTACGTGGAGCGTCACAGCAACGACATGCACGGCGCGGTGGGCAGCGGCTCGGACCGCGACGACAACCGCCCCAGCATCTTTGAGACCACGGGCAACCCCGAGTCGGACCTCAGGCAAGCACTGATAGACCAGCTGGGCCTGGCGATGATGAGCGAAGACGAGCGCCGCGTGGGCACGATCATCATCCTCAACCTCAACGAGGACGGCTACCTGGACTGCAGCGAAGAAGAGATCGCCTCGATGGCTGAGTGCAGCCTGGAGCAGGTCACCGAGGTGCGCGGCATCATCCGACAGGAGTTTGATCCACCCGGATCCGCCTCGCTCGACCTGCGCGACTGCCTCATGGCGCAGATCAAGCTCATCGGCTACGAGGACGACGACTACGTGGTCATGATCATCGACGCCCATCTGGGCGACCTCGAGTCACGCCGCTACGACCAGGTGGCGCGCAAGCTGGCCTGCTCCGTGGACGAGGTGATCGCCGCGCACGACATCATAAGCGATCTCGAGCCGAAGCCCGGACGCAACTACGGCGAGCGCGAGGCCCGTTACATTTCGCCCGACGCCTACATCTACCGGGTCGGCAACGAGTTCAAGATCACGCTCAACGACGAGGGTCTGCCCGCGCTCAAGGTAAACCCCGAGTACCGGCAGATCGTTAACGACAAGAGCAAGGCCAACAAGGAAAAGAACAGCGAGGCGCGAAGCTACCTGCAGGAGAAGGTTCGCTCGGCCGAGTGGATGATTCGCTCGATCGAGCAGCGCCAACGCACGCTGCGAAAAGTGACCGAGAGCATCGTGAAATTCCAGTCTGAGTTTCTCATCCATGGAGTGGATAAGCTCAAGCCCATGGTGCTCAAGGACGTGGCCAACGACATAGACATGCACGAGTCGACCATCAGCCGTACCACCTCGAATAAGTACGTGCACACCCCGCAGGGGCTGTTCGAGCTCAAGTACTTCTTTACCTCGAGCCTCAAGAGCAGCGGTGGCCGCGACGTCTCGTCGGAAAGCGTCAAAAAGCGCATACGCACCCTTATCCAAGCCGAGGACAGCGCAAAGCCTTTCAGCGACCAGTACATAGCCGACAAGCTCAAGGAGAGCGACATCAGGATCGCCCGCCGTACGGTGGCCAAGTACCGGGAGGTGCTGGGTATACTTCCCTCGTCAAAGCGAAAGAGTTACGTTGCTGCTGGTTGAGGCCGCCCCTGAAACCAGGAGGGACAACGTGCAGGTAACAGTTACTTTTCGCCACGTAGAACCCAGCGAACCCCTGCGGGTATACGCTTCTGACAAGGTCAGCCGTCTGGCCGACAAGTACCTCAAGCGCGCCATCGACGCGCACGTGATCCTGACCGTGAACAAGCGTCAGCACCAGGCCGAGATCAATATCCAGGCGCCCAATTTCGTAGTGTCGGCCCACGAGAGCACCGGGGACCTCTACTCTGCCATCGATCTCGCCATCGACAAGGTGCAGGCCCAGGCGCAACGCCACAAGAACAAGACCACCCAGCACCCCAACCCGGACAAGCGCAGATGAAAACTCGTGATATCCTCGACCCCCGCCGCGTCACGCTCAAGCTCAAAGGCAAAGACAAGCGCGAAATACTAGAGCAGCTCGCCGGCATGGTGGGCGAGACCCACTCCGCCATTGACCACGAGCGCGTGGCCAAGGTGCTCGTCGAACGCGAGCAGGCAAGCAGCACGGCCATCGCCGACGGCATTGCCATTCCCCACGGCAAGGTAGCCATGTCGGAGGAAGTCGTCGCCTGCCTCGGGCTGTCGGGTGACGGCCTGGACTTCGACTCGGTAGACAACCATCCCACGCATATCTTCTTCGTGCTGATCTCTCCCGAAGCCCACCCTTCGCTGCACCTTCGCTGGCTGGCCCACCTGGCCCACCTGCTCACCGAGGAGCAGTTTCGCCGCGAGCTGCTCGCCTGCACCGACGTCGACGAAGTAATGACTACTATCTCTGAAGCCGAAGCCCGCAGCAGGGAGGCTGAGTCGGCTATCTCCCCGTGAGCGCTCCCCACGGCCACAACGACTCGGTGGACATCGTGGTGGTCACCGGTATGTCCGGGTCGGGCAAGTCCACCGCCCTCGCCGCGCTCGAAGACGACGGCTACTACTGCATAGACAACCTGCCAAGCGCGCTCGTGGTTCGCTTCGTGGAGCTGTGCAACAACACCAACGAGGGCATGACCCGCGTGGCGCTGGGGCTGGACTGCCGCGACGAGTCGTACACCGACGCCTGGCCCCGCATACGCAGCACCCTCGAAGATGCAGGCCACCGGGTGACTGTTATTTTTGTGACCGCCAGCGACGATGTGCTGCTGCGGCGCTTTTCGGAAACCCGGCGACCGCACCCCGGCGACCATGGCCTGGGCCTGGAGGAAGCGCTTGCCCAGGAGCGCGAGTCGCTGTCGATGCTGAGCGACTCCGCCGACATCAACCTCGACACCAGCGACACCAACGTGCACGAGCTCAAGGCCAACATCGCCCACGCGCTGGGGTCGCGCGCACACTCCAAGGGCCCTGCGCTGACGGTAAAGAGTTTTGGCTTCCGTCACGGGCCGGCCACCGACGCCGACCTCGTATTCGACGTGCGCTTCGTTCCCAACCCCTACTTCGTCGACGAGCTCAAGCCGCTGAGCGGGCTCGACGAGGCCGTGTCGACCTTCGTGCTCGAGCGCGCCGACTGCTCCAACTTCCTGGTGCAGCTGGTGTCCATGCTCAGCTTCCTGCTGCCGCGCTACGCCGAGGAGGGCAAGGCCTACATCACCATTGCCATAGGCTGCACCGGGGGACGCCACCGCTCAGTGGCCATAGCAGAAGAACTCGTGCGCAGGCTCAGCGAAGAAGGCTACGCGGGGCGCGTGCGCCACCGCGACATAGACCGAAATTATCAGTAGCGGGCCATAGAGATACCGATGGGCGACGAGAAACAAGCGCGCGGCGAGTTCCGCGTAACCAACAGGCTGGGCCTGCACATGCGCTCGGCCGCCATTGTGGTGCGCACCGGCCAGGGCTTTGAATCCAGCATCACGATATCCAACGGCCAGGCCAGCGCCGACGCCGGGAGCGTGCTCGACCTGCTCACGCTGGCGGCCGGCCACGGGACGCTGCTGGTCATCGAGGCCACCGGCAGCGACGCCCAGCAGGCTGTTGCCAGCCTCGGCGAGCTCGTGCGTCGCGGCTTTGCCGAGTAGGCCCAGCACCTCGATGCGGCCCCCCAGCTGCGCCGCCCTGCTGCGCACCCGGCTTGACCCCCCGGGCGCAACCCTGTAATTTCCATCGTCTTTGCAGCTCCCGCTGCAGCTGCAGTTTATGGGCAAACGCGATTTCGTATTTACCTCCGAGTCAGTCTCGGAGGGGCACCCGGACAAGGTCTGCGACCAGATATCCGACGCCATACTCGACGCCCACCTGGCCGGCGACCCGGCCAGCCGCGTGGCCTGCGAGACCCTGGTCACGACCAACCTGGTGGTGGTGGCGGGCGAGATTACCAGCAAGCAAACCGTTGACTACGAGACCGTGGTGCGCGGAGTCCTGCGCGACATAGGCTACTCGGGCACCGAGGGGTTTGACGCCGACAGCTGCGAGATCATCGTCAGGCTCGACGCCCAGTCGCCAGACATCTCGATGGGCGTGACCGTTGGCGACGGCAAGCACGAGGAGCAGGGCGCCGGCGACCAGGGGCTTATGTTCGGTTACGCCTGCGACCAGACGCCCGAGCTCATGCCCCTGCCCATATCCTTGTCGCACTCTATCGTTTCTGACCTCGCGCAGCTGCGAAAGACCGGTGGTGCCGACTACCTCGGGCCCGACTCCAAGTCGCAGGTAAGCGTAGAGTACCGGGACGAACAGCCGGCGCGCATTACAACCGTGGTGGTCTCGACCCAGCACGACGCCGACGCCGACGACGATCGCCTGCGCCGCGAAGTGCTTGAGCAGGTGGTGCGCCCACTGCTGCCCGACGAGCTTGTGGACGGCGAGACCGTTTACCACGTCAACCCCACCGGCCGCTTCGTGGTTGGCGGACCGGTTGGTGACTGCGGCCTGACGGGACGCAAGATCATCGTGGACACTTACGGCGGCTGGGGTCGCCACGGCGGCGGCGCGTTCTCGGGCAAGGACCCGTCCAAGGTGGACCGCTCGGCGGCCTACATGGCCCGCTACCTGGCCCACAACGTGGTGACATCGAGGCAGGCAACTCGCTGCGAAGTGCAGGTGGCCTACGCCATCGGCGTGGCGCAGCCGGTGTCGGTACTGGTGGATACCTTCGGTACCGGCAAGGGCGACGAAACCTCGCTGGCCGACAAACTCAAGCTGCTGGTCGATCTCAGGCCAGCCGCGATAATCGAAAAACTTGACCTCAAGCGACCGATCTACAGGCCGACGGCGGCCTACGGACACTTTGGTCGCACAGCCGAGAACGGGCTGTTCCCCTGGGAGCTGACCGACCTCGCCGACAAACTCTAGACCGGCCGCTTTCGGCCACTGACACAGCAGGAGGATCGTTGAAGCCATGGGAGCTACAGCGCAGTACGACGTAAAAGACCTGGGACTGGCCAACGAGGGCCGTAAGCGAATCGACTGGGCGGCCCGCGACATGCCGGTGCTGGCCCAGATCAGCAAGCGGTTTGCCAAGAACAAGCCGTTCAAGGGCCTGAAAATGGCGGCCTGCCTGCACGTGACCGCCGAGACCGCCAACTTGGCGCGCGCGCTCAAGGCCGGCGGCGCCGAGGTGGCGCTGTGCGCATCAAACCCGCTCAGCACCCAGGACGACGTGGCCGCCAGCCTCTGGAAACACGACCGAATTTCGACCTACGCCATCAGGGGTGAGAACAGCGCGACTTACCACAAGCACCTGTTCGGAGTCATAGAGCGCGGCCCGGACCTCACGATGGACGACGGCGCCGACCTGGTGTCGGCCCTGCACACCACGCACACCCGCTACATAGACAATGTGAAAATCTCCATGGAGGAGACCACCACGGGCGTGATTCGCCTGGCCGCTCTCGAAAAGAAAGGCGACCTGAAGATCCCCGTGATCGCGGTCAACGACGCGAAGACCAAGAACATGTTCGACAACCGCTACGGCACCGGCCAGTCGACCCTGGACGGGATCATTCGCGCCACCGACTTGTTGCTGGCCGGCAAGACCGTGGTGGTGATAGGCTACGGCTGGTGCGGACGCGGCGTGGCGTCGCGAGCCGCGGGTATGGGCTCGCGCGTGATAGTGACCGAGATCAACCCCATACGCGCACTCGAAGCGGCCATGGACGGCTTCCGCGTACTGCCGATGGCGCGCGCGGCGCGTGAGGGCGACCTCTTCGTATCGGTCACCGGCAACATGCACACCATCGCGGCAGCGCACTTCCCGGTCATGAAAAACGGCGCCGTGGTATGCAACTCCGGGCACTTTGACATCGAGATCGACCTCAAGTCGCTCAAAAAAATGGCCGTCAAGCAGCGCCTCAACGTGCGTCACTGCGTGGACGAGTACATCCTGCCCAACAAGCGCAGCATTTTCGTGCTGGCCGAGGGTCGCTTGGTGAACCTGTCGGCCGCCGAGGGCCACCCGGCCTCGGTGATGGACATGAGCTTTGCCACCCAGGCGCTGGCCGCCGACTGGGGCTGGAAGAAGGTCTGCAGCAGCAAGGGGTTGTCGGTGTCGGTGCACCAGTTGCCCGAGTCGATAGAGGACGGCATCGCCACGCTCAAGCTCAAAGCCATGGGCATCCCCATTGACCACCTGACCGCAGAGCAGAAGAAGTACCTGTCGAGCTGGGACATGGGCACCAACTGACACGGCGGCTGTTTTTCGCAGCGCGCTGTTTTCAGCAGCGGTTACTTGTCGCGACGCGCGTTACGCTCGAGGAAAGCCGGGTCGTTGATGCGAAGGCGCGCCTCGACATCGGCTCGCAACCAGGCCAGCAACTGCTCGCGTGACCGGCCCTGGTCATAAGCACCCTCGGCTATAGCCGCGCACAGCTCGCGGCCGAGTTCATCTGCCGAACTGTCGTCTCCCGGAACGGCAGCTGGGAGCTCGCCATCCTTGCCCAGCAACTCGCTCAGCCCACGGCGCTGCTCTTCGACGAGCGCGGTTTTTCCGGCCGTCTCGCGCGCGACCACCCTGCAGGCGTTAGCCGCCACGATACTCTTGAAGCGCTGGCCACCCTTGAGCAGCGGCTTGACCTCCTCGTCGAGAAAAGCCGCCACGGCTTCGAGCAACTCGTCTGCCGGTGGATAATCTTTCATTGCGATTGCTCCCGGTCGAGCAAGTCGACCAGTTCCCATTCCACGGCCGGCACGCGCCGGCCTATGGCGGCGAGTTCCACGTCGGGGCGACTGCCCGCGCGTGCACTGGCCGCTTGCAGCAGGCAGATGACCGCCCACTTCCAGTTGCCGAATATTTCCCAGTAGCGAAGCTGGTCGGCCGACACCGCCCGGCCGCCGGCCTCGCGGTACAACTCGAGCAGGCGGCTGCGCGTGCACAGGCCGCCCACCGCGGAGTGGTCGCAACCAAATCGCCACGAGCGCACGCACAGCCAGCCTAAGTCCTCGGCGGGGTCGCCCAGGTGCGCGAGCTCCCAGTCGAGCACCGCCGTGAGGCCGCGCTCGTCGAACATGATGTTGCCTATCCTGAAATCGCCGTGCACCAGCACCGGCTCTCGGACCGAGGGCGCGTTGAGTTTGAGCCAGCGGGCCGCAAGATCCAGGGCGGGGCGCGGGTAGTCGGTGTGCAGGGTCGCCGCGGCGGCGGTCCACTGTTTGACGGCGGCGAGCGCAAAACGTCGCGGGTCGTCCCCAGCCGGCGTCGCACCGGGCAGGCGATGGCCGGGAGCGGCCGCGTGCAGGCGGGCCAGTTCGCCCGCGAGTTGAGCGGGCAGTGCCTCGCGCGTTGAAGCGTAAGCGTCGTCGCGCAGCAGCCGCTGGCCCAGGGCAAGACCCGGCACGAAATCCATCACCATGAAGGGCACACCCAGCCCGTCGTCGGCACTGCCCAGCCAATGAGCGTGGGGAACGGTAACGCCGGCCTGCTCGGCCTCGCGCAACACCGCGTACTCGTCAGCGCGGCTGGCGCTGAAATCCTTGCCCGGCCGGTCGGCGCGCAGCACCATGGCGCGGGTTGGTTCGTCTCCAGCGTGCAGGTCGAAGCCGTAAACCTCGCAGCTGGCCCCGCCCGACAAGCGGGTGAGCTCGCCCACGCGCAGCGCGTCGGCTCCCGCGGCCTGCCCGGCCTGCTGTCGGCGGATGAACTCCTGCAACGCCGCCTGGCTCTTCTCAAGGTCCCGTTCCACGACAGACCTGTTTAGCTCGGCACCCGAGCCGTCGGAACCCCGCGATGCAGCCCCGGCGACACCCGTTTCCATGATGCCGCCACCCCTCTATGCTTGCCCGGTGAGAATCGTTGACGGAGTTGGAGCTGCACTGGTTGCGGCGAGTGATGGTCACCTGCAAGCGTGGTCTGACATGGGCTTTGCCCTGGGTTCTCCCAGGACCTGGCAGGGGTGTCTTTGCCATGACATCGTTCTCGAGCACGCCGATATCCGGCTGCTGGTGAACGACGGGGCAAGAACCGAACTGTCGCGTGCCGTGACCGGTGCACTTGCCTGTAACCGCACCCTGCTCGGATGGACCTGGACCTGCGCCGACATCGGGGAGGCAGCCCGGGCTATAGGGTCGCGCAGTGGCGTCGAACTGGCCCACGACCCCGGTACCACCTGCCTGCAAGTGCCCACCGAGTTGACGCCGGGTGCACTGACGCTGCTCGAAGCCGTCGACGGCGCGGACGCGCCCGTAGACCACCCCAACGCGGTCTCGTCTATCGACCACCTGGTACTGATGGCTCCCGATGCCGAGCAACCGGCATCAGTCTACGCCGACAACTTTGCACTGCGCCCTCGTGTCCGTGACCTGCCGCGGGGTCGTTACGCTTTTCTCAAGGCGGGCGAAACAATCCTTGAAATATCCGCCAACCGCGAGGCACCGGCACCGGCAGCCGCCTGGGGGCTGGCCCTGCAGTCGGCCGACATCACCCGGAGCGTCGCCAGCGCGCAAGGAGCCGGCCACGAGGTAAGCGGCCCCAACAAGGCAATACAGGGCGGGCTGATAGCCTCGGTCATCGACGCACCGGGCGGCATACCCCTGGCCTTCATGCAGGCGGAAGCGAAGGACTGACAAGGTGCCGGGCGCAGCTATCGTTGTTTTCGCGTTGGCGCTCGCCGCCTACCTGCTTTTCTCGCCGAGGCTGGCAAAATCCTCCGACTGGAGTGCCACCGTCACCCCGCTCGCCTCCATCATGGGTAGCGGGTTTCTCGTCAGTGCACCCCTGCTGGCAGGAATAGTCGGCAACCTGGCGCTTTTCTGCATGGCCGCACTGCTGGTACTCGCCTACCTGGTGGGCGGCGTGGTCCGCTTCAACATACGCTACTTCGAACCAGTGGAGGCCGACGGCCACGGGCCGGCCCAGTCGCTAGCCTTCACATCACGCCTGGTGCTGGCGGGCGCCTATCTCATCTCGGTGAGCTACTACCTGCAGCTGCTCGCCGCGTTCGTGCTCTCCGCCCTGGGAAAAAATGACCAGCTGATCGCCCACGCGATCACCAGCACACTGCTGGTGACCATAGGCGTAATCGGCGCGTGGCGCGGACTGGCCCTGCTCGAAAAGGTCGAGAAGTACGCCATCGGACTTAACCTCGGCATTATCGGCGCGCTGATCGCCTCGTTGATCGTGTACAACTCCGGGCTGCTGGTAACAGGCGAATGGGCGCTGGCGCCGGTTTCGTCGGTCATCGACTTCGCCGACTTCAGGGTGCTGCTGGGTCTGCTGATCGTCGTGCAGGGATTCGAAACATCGCGCTACCTGGGTGCCGGACATTCTGCCGAACAGAGGATCAGGACCATGCGTCGCGCGCAGCTGATTTCATCTGCGATCTACCTGACCTTCATCGGCCTGGTCACCGTGCTTTTCCACGACGGCCTGGGCGCCGACGTGACCGCCATCATAGGCATGACGCGGCCGGTGGCCGTCATCCTGCCGCTTTTGTTGGCAGTGGCCGCCATCGGGAGCCAGTTCAGCGCGGCGGTGGCCGACAACGCCGGCGCCGGTGGGCTCATAGAAGACATAACCCGCCACCGGCTGCCCATACGCTACGCGTACCTGCTCATACTTGTGATCACACTGGCGATCACGTGGGAAACGGACGTGAACCAGATCATCGCCTACGCCTCGCGGGCCTTTGCCCTGTACTACTTCCTGCAGGGCGTCGTGGCGGTGGTTATGGCTTACAAGTTACGGGAGCTTCCCCACCGCCGCGCGCGGCTGGCGGGCTACTTCGCGGTGTCGCTGACCTGCCTGCTGGTCTTCGTACTCGGCCTGCCCGCCGAATAGGGCTGACCTGCTCACCGAAGCCCGGAACCGGTTAAGGCAGCGCCTCCCGCCCCGCGCACCAACTGCGAACCCGTACCACCGTGATCCTCAAGAGCAGGGGCTCGGCTCGGAAGAGCGGTACGTCGTCGTACTGGGGGTACTTGGCGCGCAGGGCCGCGGCTACCTCCGCTATTTCGGGATCGCTCTGCGGGTGCCTCCCCTCTACCACCGCGGCACGACCATCTACCCGCAGCCACCACAGGCGACTCCAGTCCACCTCGTAGTCATCGAGCAGAAGGGCCACGGCCGGGTTCTTCCGAACATTGCGGACCCTGACGAGCTCACCGCCACTCTTGGGTTTGCCGTCGATGGGGGTCCATAAATCGCCGCCGTGGCGGACGAACACGACGGGCACAAGGTGCGGACTACCCGCGGGGCCGAGCGTGGCCAGGCGCGCAACCGGGTGGCGCTCCAGCAGTGATTCACAGATATCGACCGGCAGTTCCACGTCATTTCTCCCGCGACAGTATGACCCGCGCGCTGCGCTGGTATGTGAAATAGGCCCAGGCCCACTCGAACAGCACTACCAGCCGGTTGCGGTGTCCGATCAACCACGTGATGTGCACCAACAGCCATAGCAGCCAGGCGACGAAGCCCGCGAATCGCAGACCGTAAATGCTCGCCACCCCCGCCCTGCGCCCGACGGTGGCCAGCACCCCGCGGTCCTTGTAGCGAAACGGCAGCCGCGTACGGCCGGCCAGCTCGGCCACTATGGCAGCCGCCGCGTGGCGGCCCTCCTGTATCGCCGGTGGCGCCGTGGCCGGAACCGGGCGACCGCCCGATTCCACGGCGGCCAGGTCACCGACCACGAAGACCTCCGGGTGCCCGGGAACGGAAAGATCGGGCTGCACGCGCACGCGGCCGAACTCATCGCGGGGGGCATCCAGGTCCTCGGCCAGCGGCGACGCCTTCACGCCCGCCGCCCACAGGACCGTGCGCGCCGGGATCCGCTCGGGTGTCGCCTCCGAAGACGGCGCGCACTGCAGGCTGACACCCCCGGAATCAACATCGACCACCCTGCATCCGGTGCGAACCTCGACCCCCCGGGCCTCGAGCATCGCGCGGGCCTTGAGCGACAGTGGCTCGGGAAATTGCGGCAGCACCCGTTCCACCGCGTCGATGAGAACCACGCGGGTAGCCCGCGGATCGAAGTTGTGAAAGTCACTGGCAAGCGTGTGCTGCGCGATTTCGCGAAGCGCACCCGCAAGCTCGACGCCGGTTGCACCCGCACCCACGATGGCGAAGGTGAGATGCTCCCGCTGCCGCTCGGCGTTGGTCTCCCGTTCGGCCTTCTCGAAGGCCAGCAGCACGCGCCGGCGAATCTCGAGGGCGTCCTCGACGGTCTTCAGGCCCGGAGCATAGCGGGCCCACTCATCGTGGCCGAAGTAGTTGTGCGTCGCGCCCGTGGCCACGATCAGAAAATCGTACGACAGCTCGTCGTCGTCGAGAACCACGCGCCGACGGACAGGGTCAAGCCCTCTGACCTCGGCCAGCAAGACGGTCGCGTTGGCCTGCCGCTGCAGGATGCGCCGGATCGGCGTCGCGATGTCGGGTGCCGACAGTCCCGCCGTGGCCACCTGGTAAAGAAGAGGCTGGAACAGGTGGTGGTTGCGACGATCGACGACGGTCACACGCACCGGAGCCCTGCACAGGGCTCGCGCGGCGTAAAGCCCGGCAAAACCGGCCCCTATGATGACCACGTGTGGACGATCTGCCGTCGTGTTCATCAGGCCGGCCCCTGCGTTGCGCGATTGGCATGGCCGATGGCAACAAGGAACATGACATTCTTTCCGGCCGCGTGAGGCGAGAAGAAATCGACGACCTCGTCGTCGAAAAAAGTCAGCCCGGTGGCCCCGACACGCTGTGCGTAAGCGGCCAGGTATAACCGTCCTCCGAGGATGCCACCTTCGATCTGCGCCGCCCGGTAACCCCGGTTGCCAAAGCGCTCGAGCACGCTGGTAAGGTCGACCAGGCTGTAGATGTTCACCGCAGCCGCCGCGGGCAATAACTGGCCGAGCCCCAGCCGCCCGGCCGTCTCCCTGAAGTCACCCTCGCGCAAGAGTACGAGCGACCGTTCCGCGGGCCGGTAGTGATAGGCCCCGGGCGCGAGACCGTCGACAGCGTTAACGATCAGGTACAGGTCCAGAAGCGTCGCGCTGGGCGGCTCGAGGAAATCGGCAGCTACTCCACGGATGGCGCGATCGAGCACGGTGGACAATTCTTCGAACGTAATCGACCGGCCGGCATCAAAGGCGCGGGTCGACCCGCGCCGCACAATCAGACGGTCGAGCGATTCCGGCGGAAGATCACCGTCCGGTAGGGGCCGAAGGTCAATCTGCTGGGAATCCGTGGCCGCGGTCTCCTGCCGCGCCGGGAGCCCTCCCCGCCAGCTGGCCGCCTCGGCGGCGTCGGCCAGGGACGAGGCAGCGTGGGCCACGCGAATCTCTGGATAGTCGAGCTCCGTGCGCGAGAGCAGTTCGGTTTCATAACGCAGCTCCGGCACATCCGGCGCCGTGGGTGGCGGACTAAGACAGCGTCCCAGGGATACCATCGTAAGCGCTCCCTCGCGCATCGGGTCAAGTGCGAGCAGCCGTTCCACCGGACGGTCCGCCCAACCCAGGACCAGGCGCGGCTCAAGGTTTTCGGTTTCAGCGACGGCTAGAAGATTGGCGTGCATGGTGCCCGCGTCCCAGAAGCAGTGACGCCACGCGCGTGCCTGGTACTTCCAGCTGTTGCGCCAGTACGTCGAAGCGCTGACCACGATCACCGGTGCCCGGGCCAGGTCCGGGTTGTTTCCCGAAGCTTCCACCAGCACCCCGCGCCAGTCGCCCTCCCGCAGGCACCGCAGCGCGAAGTCCTGGGGACCGAAGTGGTAGACTCCGGCGGAAAGGCCCGGGAGTTCGCCGACCACCAGGTAAAGATCTACGTGGTGAAGCGCCCCGGTATTCGGGTAAGCGCGGAAGTATACCGTACCCGCCGCATGGCGGCGGCTCCTGGTGATCCCCGCCGAGAGCTGTAGCACGCGCGACAGCACGGTGAGGTCGGGAACACGCTCCTCTTCGGCCTCCCCCGCGGCCAGTCGGGGAGTTCGCGCCATGGCCTCGAGCGCGGAATCTCCCTTGTCCGGAAAGTCCCGCACGAGCGGTATGGGATCGAGATCCCGGTAGACCTTGAACGGAAGCGGTTGGTTCTCCCAGTCGAGGCCGTGCCGATTGCTGCGGACGCTCAGCTCGCTGTGCTTCGTGGCCTCGTGGTACTCCAGTATCGCTTTCGTATCCCGATTGTCCATGCTGTCACCAGACGCCGAATCCCGTTAATCAGAGCAACGCCGCGGCCAGCGCCTCCCACTCCGCGGTAGGTACGTGGGTCATGTCGGGGCCGATGACCTGCAGGCACACGTGATCGGCCCCGGCCTCCTGGTGCTGACCGACTCTTTCCCTGATTACGTCCATGTCCCCCCACGCGACGACGGCGTCGACCAGGCTGTCGCTGCCGCCATCGTCGAAGTCAGCGGCCTCGAAGCCCAGGTTCTCAAGGTTGCGGCGGTAGTTGGACAGGCCGATGTAAATTTTCATGTGCTCGCGCGCCCAGGCCCGTGCCTTTACGGGGTCGGTCTGCAGGCAGACGGCCTGCTCGGGCGCCAGCAGCTTGCCGGGGCCCAGTATCTCCCGGGCCACGGCGGTGTGCCCGGGTGGTACGAAATACGGATGCGAACCGGCACTACGCTCGCGCGCCAGCTCGAGCATGCGGGGATGCAACGCCGCAATCACGCGCTCGGGCGGCTCGGCCGGCTCGTGGGCGAAAAAGGGCGCGGAATCCATCTTGTCGAGATACTCGCGCATGTAGGTAAGCGGTTTGTCGTAGGCGTGTCCGCGGACCGCGTTTACCATCGGCTCGTGGCTCACGCCCATGCCCAGCAGGAACCGCCCGTCGTAGGCCTCGGCAAGGGTCTTCTGCGCCGCGACCATCGCCATCGCGTCGCGTGCCCACACGTTGGCGATACCGGTGGCCACGACCAGCTTCTCGGTACCGGCTAGCAGTACCGCCGCGCTGGTGAAGATCTCGCGTCCGACGGCCTCCGGGATCCACAGCGCGCCGAATCCCAGCTCCTCGACAAGCCTGGCCAGGCGCTGCGATTCGCGCGCCGGCATCATGTCGAGAAAAGCCCAGATACCGATGCTCCCCAGGTCCCTCATGCGCTAGACCTTCCTGATAGCACTCGTATAACGCAAGCGGCTGATTACCCGGCGATCTCAGACCTGGCCACGCTCACCCGTGGGCTCGCGCCTTAGCTCGTCACCCGGTCTGGACAAGGCCCGGACCTGGCACGACAATGGCCCCATGGCCCAGCCCGGCAGGGCCGAACAGGAGGAATCATGGCGCGTATCAACGTTCCCGAAGGTGACGGCGAAGAAATCCCGAGGCTGTTTTCCCTCAACCCCGATATGTTCGGAGCCGTAGCCACCTTCTCAACAGCGGTCTACGACAAAACCAGGCTACCCGTCCGCGTGCGGGAATTTGCGCGCATGCGGGTGGCGCAGATCAATGACTGCGGGGTTTGACTGGCCACCAGAGCCTCATCGTTGGTGGGGCAGAAAGACGTAGAGGGCCTGTACTGCTCGGTGCACGAGTACGCCGACAACTCCGACTACAGCGAGCAGGAGAAGCTGGCGATAGAGTACGCCGAACGCTTCTGCCTGCAGCACGACACGCTGGACGAGAAGTTTTTTGAACGCCTGCGCGCGCAGTTCAGCGAGCCCGAGATCGTGGACCTGGCGGTCTGCTGCTCGATGTTCGTAGGCCTGGGCCGACTGCTGGCGGTGTTCGGCATAGAGCAGAAAGAAGCCATGCGGCTGTAGTCCGCGGCATGGAAGGATAGCCCGCCGCGGCCACGGCGCTAGTTCATGTAGCCAAGCGCCTTGAGGCGCTCCACCGAGGCGGGGTCGATGTCGGTCTTGTCGCCGGCCACGCGCTCGCTGTTGGCAAGGCGACGCAGCTCGGCCAACTCTGCCGACCAGGCCTCGGCAGCGTCAACGCCGACGCTGCCGCTGACACCAAGGTTGCGACTCTCGCCCGCGTCGCTGCGCAGGTCGTAGAACTCCACCACGGTTTCTTCGCCCAAACCGCTGCTGCTCTCCAGGTACTTGCGGCCATCGCGGTAGAGCATGTAGGTGGCAAAACCACCCTCGCGCAACAACTCGGCGTAGGCAGCCCGATCTCCGTCAACCTGGCCAGCGTGGCCAACAACGC
Source organism: bacterium UBP10_UBA1149 (assembly GCA_002311335.1). GTDB lineage: Bacteria > Desulfobacterota > Binatia > UBA1149 > UBA1149 > UBA1149. The sequence goes on along the minus strand of DBZX01000025.1, from coordinate 15,392 downwards.
GCAGGTCGCGCCCCTGCCAGCGCGGGTCACTGGCGATCCCGGCGGCCGCGGCTACCGTCGGCAGCACGTCGGCCAGCATCGCGGCATCGTTATTCACCGTTGCCGGCGCCACGCCCGGCGCGACCAGCAGCAAGGGCACCCGCGCCACCTCGTCGTACAACGACTTGCCGTGACCCCAGCGACCGTGCTCGTGGAACTCCTCGCCGTGATCGGCCGTGACGATAATCATGGCGCCCTCTTCGCGCCCGGCACTGCGTATGCTGGCCAGCAACCGGCCGAGCACGCGATCACCGTGGGCCACGGTACCGTCGTAGAGCTCGAGCAACAGCGCGAGCCTGTCGGCGGGCAGCGCCTCGGTCTCGAGCAGCAGGGCCACCTGCTCGTCGGCCGGAAAATCATGCTCGACACCCGGCGGCAGGTAAGGCAGGTGAGGGCTCATCAGGTGAAGGTAAGCAAACACCGGGCCCTCATCGGCCGACCCCAACCAGCGGTCGAACTCGTCGGCCACCGCGCTGTCGCGCTCGCAGTTACTGCGCCGCTCGGTGGCAAGGCCGTACGCGTGCTCCATCGTCCTCAGCCCGGCGGCCAGCGGCTTACCCGGTAACACGCGGTCGGTCATTTTGAGCAAGCGAAGCATCATCACCAGGCGCGCAAAGGTCTCGCTCTCCGACTCGTAGAAGTGACGCACACCGCGTTCGAAGCCGAAGGCCGGCGATATCCACGGGTTGGCCGAGAACACCGCCGTGTTGTAGCCGCGCTCGGCCAGCAGCGAAGGCAGCGTGGGCAGGCTTGCGTCGAGGCGGTCGCGGCGGAGGTTGGCCCGGTGCGTAGCCGGATAAAGCGAGGTGAACAGCGAAGCGACCGAGGGCTTGGTCCACGAAGCCTGGGCGTAAGCACGGTTGAAGGTCAGACCGCGCGCCGCGAGATCCGCCAGCACGGGGGTAGCCACCGACGATTTGTTGACCGCGGCCGCGCCGCTGCGATCGTGGCGAAGGGTATCGATGACGATGACAAAAACGTCGGGCAGATCAGAGTCGGCCGCTTCGACCGCGGCCGTCGAGCCGGGGTCGTCGCCGCTGGCTACAACGAAGCTGGCAATCAGCAGCAAGACGGTCACCGCTATAGCAGCGGGACCGGTCACGGCCACGCGCGCGAGCACGCTTGACCGGCGCGCGAGCAGCCAGCAGGCCACTGCGCCCAGCAACAAGGCGAGGTTGGCCGCCAGCGTGATCGGCTCGGTGATGGACGGCAGGTGAACGATGTTGACGTAGACCACGCCGAAGAGCAGGCCGGCGCCGAGCACGGCCCCGGCCAACAGGCCGGCAGCGACGCGCGCGCTGCCATCCCAGCGACGGCGACATACAGGAACAAGCAGCAGGCCCGCGAGCAGCCCCATAGCAAGATAGAGGGTGACGACCATGGCCGCCAGGCGCAGGATGGGCTCGCCACCGGTCGCCAGCGATACCTGCCCGACGTCGAGCAGGGCAGCGCCGCTGCCGGCGGCAACGAACCAGGCTATCAGCGGGTAGTCAGATCTGCGCATCACTATGCGCGCGAACGGTCGCGGCCCGCGCTCACTCCATGTAGCCGAGGGCGCGCAGGCGCTGCTCGGTCTCATCGTCAACCGTCAGCTCGTTCACACCCTCGCCGGCGACCCGCTGCCAGTATACAGGCCACAGACGCTGCATGGCGGAACGCAGCTCGCTCATCATGCCGGCCTCCACCGGCAGGCGGTCCAGCTCGTAGGGGTCGATGTCGGTGCGATAACGTTCGTGCCGACGCCGGTTCAGGTGGTGGATGCTCTTGTCGCCCTGCCTGCGCAACGAAACCTGGCAGTTGAGACTGTTCAGGCGGTAGAGTTCAGACAGCGTGAGGCGATCCCACTGCTCGTCGCCACTCCAACCAACGCCCGAGAGATCGGCGCCTTCAACCCCCGCCGGTATGGGCAGGCCAACGAGCGACAACAGTGTGGGCATGATGTCTATGGTGCTGGTCTCCATCTGCAGCACCGGCGTGACAGCCTTGACGCCGGGCACGTAGATGACCAGCGGCACGCGCAGGATTTCATCGTAGAGGGTACGGTGGTGGCCCTTGCGCCCGTGCTCGAAAAACTCGTCGCCGTGATCGCTGGTGACCACGATGATGGTACGGTCGGCAACGCCCAGCTCGTTGAGGGTGCCGCGCAGCTTTGCGAGATGGTCGTCAACCAAGCGTATCTCGCCGTCGTAAAGCGCGAGCACGTGGTCGAGGTCGGCCTCGTCCATGTCCGGGTTTACGCGCGGGTCGAAATAAAAATTGCGGCCGTCCATGTCGCCCTCGTAACCGGGGTCAAACATGCTGTCGTAGGGCGGGCCGGGCGCGTAGTCATAGTGCACGTCCCAGTAGTGCAGGAACAGGAAGAAGTTGCGGTCGGCCTTGCCCGACAGCCACTTGGCGGCAGTGTCCTGCAGCAAGGGCGCGGTGACGCGCTTGTATGACTCTCCGTGGGTAGCGAAGGCGATCGTCTTGTCGTCGTAGTCGTCAAAGCCCCGGCCGAAACCGTAGCGCGCCTCGACGTATGGCGCCGACACGACCGCCCCGGTGGCATAACCCGCAGCACTGAAGCTCTCGGCCAGGGTAGCAACATCGTCGGAGAGCATCCTGTCGTCGGCAACAACCCCGTGTCCGAGCAACGAACGACCGGTGAGAATCGACATGTGGCCGGGCAGCGTCCAGGCCGTGGTGCTGCTGTTGTGCTCGCAGAGCACGCCGTCCCTGGCCAGAGCGTCGATGGTGGGCGAAGTGTTCTTGTCGTAGCCGTATGAGCCCAGGTGGTCCGAGCGCAGGCTGTCGATTGAAACCAGCACCACGTTGTAGCCCTCGGCGATAGCCGATTCAGGCGCCGGCACGGCCCCGGTTATCGTGCCGCCGGGCAGCGCGGCCAGGTAGGGCGCCGGCCGCAGTCCGAGCCACAAGCCCGCCGCCAGCGCCAGGACGCAGGCCAGAGCCGGCAGCTGCCGTGCAGCCGCCAGGCGGGCTGCCAGCATCCGCGCCGGAATGACCGCGACCACGACAACGCAGACCGCCACCACCGTGCCGTCAAAGATGAAGTTACGCACCATGTTGCGCAGTATCTCCTTGAAGCTCGGGTCTACGGGAAATTGTACGCCAGCGAACCAGTCGAGCGCGTGCAGAACGAGCGCGCCCACGGCCAGTGCCAGCACCAGTGACCGCGCAGTCCCAGCCGCGTCTTCTGAACTGCCCGCCGAACTGCGCGCCGAAGAGACAAGCGCGCTGACCGCGACCGCCAGCAGGCCCAGCAAAGCTCCCACCACCACGCCGACCACGGCGTTCATTGCCAGCAATTCGGGCAGCATGGTAAACTTGGCGCCAAACCCGACGCCGAGAAAGCCCTGGGTCGACACCGTTATGCCCACCGTGTCGGCGGCCGTGGTGTACAACTTGCTGAAAGCGTCGTACATGCGCACGTTGAAAAATACCCGCGGCGCCAACACGTAATCGGCGTGCAGAAAAGCGATGGCCAGCGTCTCGAGCAGGGCCTGCACCACGCCCAGCGCCAGGCCCGCGGCGGCACCGGCGGCGAGGCCCGACGAAGTTGAAACCCTATTCACCAGCGTTGAGCCCCCGTGCAGTACCAGTCGGCTGCGCACGCGTGAGCGCGGACTTGCCACGCGCCACCCACAACAGGGCGCTGTATAGAAAACTCACCGAGTAGATCGCGTCGCAGCACAAGCCCAGCGGTACCGCGGCGGCGCGCTCCGCCGGTCGGAGATCGCGGGCAAGGCCCAGGTAGTGAACAGCGCGGGCCGCCAATGCCAGGCCCAGGAAGGTGGCGCCAGCCGGCCACAGCACGGCAGCACCCGCCAGCACCGTCACCAGCGGCAGCGACGCCACCTGCAGCATGCGGTGCAGAGCGCGCCTGCGGCGGTTCTCGTTGCTCCACAAGCCGTCGCGCAATCCGACGCCGTAGTTGACCGTTATGTAGGCCTGCCCGCGCGCGTACTGACCCTGCTTGCTGAGAAGTTTGCCGAGGCTGTCCTCGGTGCCGCCAAAGCCGAGGCGAAACTCCAGCGAGTTGTCCTGCACGAGTTTGAAGCCCGAACGCGCGATGCGGATCGACAGGTCCTGGTCCTCGTTGGAGCGAAACAGATCTTCGTTCAAACCGCCCACCGACTCGAGCACCTCGCGACGAAAACCATCGCAGCGTACTTCTACAAAATTGACTTCGTGCGTGCCGGTGTCGGGGTTGTTGATGTCGAGCAGGTTCAGGCGCGCGAATATCCGCTCAATGCTGTCGGCGTTTTCGAAACCGGGGATCACCGCCTTGCCACCGACCGCGCCGATGCTCAAATCGTTAAAGTGGCCGACAAGGCGCGACACGTAGTCGCTGGCCACCAACTCGCAGTCACTGGCCAGCATGAGTACGACCTCGCCCGACGATTCGGCCAGCGCTCGGTTGTAGGTGCGCGCGATGCCCGAGTTCTTTTCGTTGTGCAGTGCCCTCACACGGTCGCCAAAGGCGGCCAGGACCTCGGCAGTGGCGTCGCTGGAACAATCATTGACGACCAGGATTTCGAGTTTCTCGTAGTCCTGCGCCAGCACCGACTCTATGCAGCCGGACAGCGTATCCTCCCCGTTGTAAACGGGAATAAGCAAGGAAACAGAAGGCGTAAACATGACAGGTTAGGCGAGCTCGGTCAGGCTTGAAAACGGCCCGGCGGTCCTCGAGAACGCCTGACCAGTATGAATCATCCGTGCCTGCTTGTCATCACCGTTGAACGCGTTCGAATACCACCACCGAGGGGTCGAGGCTGGTGATCAGCTGCCGGGGGATCAAGGCCGGCCGCTTGAACTCGGCCACCTGCCGGTAGCCCAGCTCACCGGCCTGCAGGGCGTCGAGAAACTCGCGGTTGGCCGCCGACTCCAGCATCATGCCGCGGCCGTCCCGCCAATCGGGATTCGGGTACATGACCATGCCCTCGACCGCCTTGCTCGACAGCACCACGAGGTCGGGGTTGCGTTGCCGTAGTCCCGCTATGGATATGTCGTCGAAGCCCACCCGGCTTACGCCCTCGCTGTACTGCCAGCGCGGCAGGTAGGTCCAGCGCTGGTACACCTCAACGCTTTGGCCCTGCTCAAGCCGGGGCTGCATCCACTCCTCGGCCTGGTAGCGCGCGTCGTGGGTGAGCATGTGCAACACCTCGCCCGAGTAGACCAGGCCGCCGAGCAACAGCGCCACGACCATCGGTCGCCAGGCACGTCCACGCTCCCAGAGCAGCGCGAGCAGGTAGCCAGCCGGGATCGCCAGCAGCGTGGACAGCGGCATCGTGTACCGAATCTCCACTTGCTTGAGCACTCGCAGCGACACGAAGTAGTAGCCGAGCATCGGCGCGAGCAGGTAGAGCGAGCGATAACCGCGACGCGCCACGAGCAGGCCCAGACCCGCAAACCCCAGCGCGCAGGCCGGCCAGCCGAGCGAGCTGCCCATAGCCGCCAGGGTTTCGCCCATGTGTGAGAGTTCCTCGGCGAGGCTCCAGCTCGATGAAAAATCGATGGGAAACTCGTAGGACGAGTAGCGCTCCCTTATCTCGGCAGGCAGCGTGTGGGTGAGAAAACGCCAGCGGTTGAGATAACCGCTCGGGTTATAAAAAGCGGCGTTGACCAGCAGCAGGACGCCGGCGCAGCTGATGGCCCCGCCCACCGCACCACGCGGCAGAAAACGCTGGTCGGTGTCGTTGCGGGTCTTTATCCAGTTGACGAGCAGGATGAGCAGCGGCAGCAGTGCGAAGAATCCCGAGATCTGCTCCTTGGTGGACACGCCCATCGCGGCTGTCCCGCCCACCACCCAGTACCAGCGCGGGCCGCCGTCTTCGAGCGCGCGCACGGTGGCGTACAACCCGAGAAATGCCCAGAACAAGTACGCGATCTCCACGTTACTGGTGTGCGAGTAGAAGATGACCGGGTAGCTCCCGGCCGCTACCAGCGCCGCCGCGAGTCCCGCCGCGCGGCCGCAGATCCTCGCACCGATGACGCCGACCAGCACCACCAGCAACGCGCCCAGCACGGCCGACAACAATCGCGTGACCAGCGCCATGGCAGACAGGTAGAACCCCGGGTCTGAAAATCCGTAGGGGTAGTCGCTTTCTATGCCTGACAGGCCGCCCGTGAGCGCAGCCACGGCGACCACCGGAAGCTCGAGCGCTGCAAGCAGCAGCTGGTGCCCCACCGGGTACTTGAAATAAAAGTAGCCGGAGTCGAAGCCATCTTCGACAAAGACATGGTAGGCCACCGACAGCGGTGTCATGGGGCTCACCGAATCGGCGGCCCAGGTCTGGTTGCCGTTGGGCAGTCCCCAGCCGATCCCCAGCAGGTTGACGACCAGCAGGGCGGCAAAGACGCCGGCGAGGATCCGCCGGAAACGATTCTCGTCGATCAGTTCCAGTGCGCTTGCCCCTCGCTTGTTCCCCGGCCTTGAAAAGTGGTGGTCACACCTGGACTCGAACCAGGGACTTCCTGCATGTGAGGCAGGCGCTCTAACCGGACTGAGCTATGCGACCAACGGCAGCACGACTAACCGCTGCGGGCTCGCAAGTCCAGTTGAACGTGGCCCCGGAGCCCCGGGACGGGGGGCCTGGCCCGGCCTGGCTGCCGCGCGGCCACTGGGCGACTGCTCCCCGGCGCAGGGTCAGCCCCCTCCGCGGGCTGGGTAGGCAAAATCAACCGTGGCCGCATCGCCCGTTGGAGAATCGCCCGCCTGCAGCTGGGCCGCGCGCTCGAGCCGACCCAGGCGCGGATGCACCGTTGCCAGCGTGTACTCGCCGGGTACAAGGCCGCTGATACTGTAACGGCCCTGCTCGTCGGTGACGTCAAAGTAAGGGTGTTCGAGCACACCCACGTAGGCTTCCATCCAGGGGTGCACGTCGCACTTGACCCGCACCAGCACCTCGGGCTTCGAAAAGCGGCGGCGCACGGTCATGCCCTTGCGCGGCATTCCAAGATTAAAGCTGCGCGAACTTTCGGGCATCGCGTGGACGTTGTGCAGCGTGGGGTCGCTGTTGCGAAACTCGACTTCCTGCCCGACTCGCACGCCCACCACGCGGGGCTCGTACATGCAGCCGCGCTGGTCGAGTACCACCGGCTCGTTGGGTACAGCGCGGGAGCCGGGCGCGACTCCGGCCGACAAGTAGACAAAAACGCCGGCCAGGCCGCCCTGCCCGCCGGTGACGATGGACTGGCTGAAGGCCGCGCCCTCGTTGGCCTTAACGCAGTAAGGGTCGGCAGACATTCGTAGCTGCTTTCTAGCGGGTGCGTCGCCCATCAACTTGACCGTCCCGCTCACAGTTTCTGTGCCCGTTGCCGCCTCGGCCAGCGCGCTGGCATCGGCGTTTTCGCCCGGGGGCGGCGTAGCGGCAACCGGCCGAACGCTGTTGTTGCCGCC
>DBZX01000025.1:491-7927 GCA_002311335.1 bacterium UBP10_UBA1149 | reverse complement strand
GCCGCCGTCGTTGCCGCCGCAACCGGTTACCAGCAGTCCCGCTGCCAACATTACACCGGCGAGCAGAACCGCCGACCCGGGTAAACGAGTATCAGTTGAAGTTACGTGTGAGATAAACCCCATCATCCATTCCGTCAAAGTAGTAATCCAGTCCGGGATTCTCGACGGCGATGCCCAGCCCATCGCGCTGGAGATTGCGCTCGGCCACGTAGGTGCCGTTTTCCGAACCGTCCACGAGCACCTGGTACCAGGGCTGGTCGCGCGGCGGCATAGACTTGGCCACCTCGCGGTACCATTCATCGCTGCCTTCGAACTCGGCGTCGACATCGACCACCACACCGCGGTAGCCGAACAAGCGATGCTCGACAAGTTGCCCGACATGAAACTTTGCTTGGGTTCTCAACGCTCCCATCTTAGAGACCTCTTTTTTCCGACTCCTGTTTAAATGCAACCAGTGCTGTGTGCAGATTGGAAATACTGAGCCTGCTTTCCATTAATAGTCGACGAGGCAAGTGCTGGTTTTAATCACCCGGGCTACGCGCTTTCCTTTTTTCAAGGGGCGAGAAACAGGCGAAAAAGAGCCGCGTGCCGCCATCGGGAAACCACCGGGGCGGCCCCGGGCCGGGCAATGATCCCAGGCCATATAACCTGCCGTTCAGCCTGAATGTCCTATTTTGCCGCAACATTCCGCTCAAATTGTTTCAAATTACGGCGTTTTCAGGAGGGAGCGTGGCCGCTCAGAAGCAAGCCGAGGCTACCGGCACTGCTGCGTATGCCGAGATAAAACGGCCCGAACTCGGCGTAGAGGGCGCTGGCGGGGTCAAAGCGCATTTCGTGGACAAGCTTTTTGAACACCAGCATGTCGTCGGAGTGCAGGCTCACGCCCCACTCCCAGTCGTCCAGTCCGATCGACCCGCCTATGACCTGGGTGACCACCTCGTGGTACTTGTGGCCCACGCTGCCGTGGCCGCGCATCATGTCGCGGCGTTCGGCGGCCGACAGGGTATACCAGTTCACGGTCTCACCGCGTTTCTTGTCCATGGGGTAAAAGCTGATGTACTTCTGCGGCGGCACGTCGCGGTAGAGGCGTTCTTTCATCTTCTCGCGTTGTTCTTCCACCGCCTCGGTCCAGGCTTCGTCGAAACCCTCGTCCCCGCGGTTGAGTCCACGGTCGGACAGGCGCTTGGCGGCGATGCCCATTACCTCGTTGAGGCTGACCTCGATGAGCGACACGTAAGAGTAAGTGGGCTGCAGAAAACCGTAGAGCGCCGTCTGCCGCAGGGCCAGTTCGACGGCGTTGAGCGCCTCGGGCGATTCGCGGTAGTGCACGAACATGAGGTCGCCCTTCTGCGACAACACGCTGTACATGGCCGTGTCGCCGCGACGCACCGACGAGGCAGATTCGAGCCACGCGCGGGCTTCATCGAGAACGCTGCGCCGCTCGTCATCGCTGAGCAGGGCCCAGGCCGCCCAGTCCACGTTCCACACGTCGTGCAGCGTGTACCAACCCTCCAGTGTCTGCGGAACGTCCACGCAGGTATTTGACAGGGTTCAGGCCGGCGAGTCCAGAGCGGCAGGTCGGCAGGGCCCGGGCGCAGCCACCGTTTTATTTGCCCCCACGGCAGTGAAACACTTCACCCTGTCGGAGACCCAGCATGACCAGGAAAACATTCTTCAGGCTCGCGGCCGTTTCGGTCGTACTCGCGGTGGCCTTCGGCGTCTCCAGCTTTCGCGAGGCAATGGACGAGGCTCGCAGCCTGCGCGGCCTGCGCATCGAAGACGCGCGGCAGGAATGCAAGGACAAGGTGCGGGTTTCGCGTGCGCTGCTTGAGCGTGGCACTGCCAAGGCTAGCCGCGGTGGCGACCCCTGCGCCGCTGCCGAGATGCTCGCGTCAGCCCATCAGTATGCCGAGCTGGCCGCAGTGGTCTGCCGGCCGGTGACCAGCGGCGAGACCATGCTCACCGGCCCCGCGGCCAGGGACAACCTGGCCCGACTGCAGCGCGACTATTCGGCCGCCTGCAAGGCTTCCGGGACTTCGTCGGCTACAGCACCCGACTCGCTGCCGACCGAAAAATAAAACGTCGTCCCCACGCCCTCGGTGGTCTCGCAACGAATCTTCCCCCCGTGCCGCTCTATGATCTTGCGGACGTGGGCCAGCCCTATGCCTTCGCCGGGGACGCTGTCTGCGTGAAAACGTCGGAAAGGTTGAAACACCTTGGCGGCCTGCTCGGGAGTCATACCCACGCCGGTGTCGCGCACGAAGTACTCGCGGCCATGATCGCCTTCGACGCAGCCCACCACGACAGAGCGTTCGGGCCCGTCGCCGATGTACTTGGCCGCGTTGTCAACGAGGTTGCCGAGCACGGCTTCCATCTGCACGCGGTCGGCCACCAACGGGGGAAGCGCCTCTACCGTGACCGTCACTTCGTCTTGCGCAAGCGCGTAGCCGAATGACCTGACCACGCCATCGACCAGGTCGTTCATGTCGAGGTATTCGCAGTTGTACGGTGCTCTCGCCGAACGCGAAAACTCGAGCAGGCGTTTGACCATGCGGTTGAGTTTTTCGACGCTGCGTATTGCGTCGCGTATCGGGTCGGCGACCATGGTCTCCATTCCGGTAGCGTTGTTGTAACCGTCCTGGCTGAGGCGGGCAGAGAGATCGGAAAGCTCGTCCAGGGCCACGTGCATGAATCCATATATCGAGTGCATCGGCGACCTGAGGTCATGCGCTACCACGTGTGTCATCTCTTCCATGTCGCGGGCCTGCAGGGCCAACATGTCGTTTTCGACCTGTAGGCGCATGTCCTCGCGCTCGCGGCCGAGAATATGCGCGTTCTCAACAGCGACGCCCAGTATCTGCGCAGCCGCAGCGAGCACCTTGAAGTCCTCCGAGGTCAGCAGATCCGGGTCGTCCGCGGGCACCAACAGGTAGCCGTAACAGCCCTGGCCGGTACCCAGCGATGCTACCGCCAGCGGGCCGCTGCGCCCCAACGTAGAAGAAAGCTGCTCGTAAAGTTCGCTGTCCTCGCAACCTGGCTGTAGCAGCTTGACGTCCTCGTCGAAAGCCTCTGTGGCTGGAGGCTGCACCTCGATGCCGGGCGCGTGGCTCCCCTCCGCCGGGTTGCCGTCAAAGTCCCCGAGCAGGCGCCAACCCTCGCTGCCGGGAAACTTGAGCATGCCCCAGCCCCGCCTGAACGACGTGGAGTGCTCGATCACGTCGAGCACCTTGTCCAGCGCAACCGCCGGGTCAAAGGAGAGGTGGGTAGTCTCGGCCATGCGCAAAAACGCGTTGGTCTGTCTCCACAGCCGCGCCGTGGCGTCGGCCATGTCGCGCACCGTGGACTGCTGTTTAATCTCGCGCGAGACAAGCGCCTGCAGCAGTCTCGCCCCGCTGGTGGCATCGCTACCCGTGGCGCAGGCGAGCAAGCGACCCACCTGTCCGTCATCTTCAAGCTCACGACAGCAACGCCCCGAGTCGGGCTCGGGTCGCGAGCCGGCCATCACTTCGCCTGTCGGATTCTCGATCCAGAACGCGGATCCCTCGTTGGCCGCCGCCAACTCCCGGCACAATTCGTCGAAAGCCTGCCAGCGCAACGTGTACTTCATGGCTTCACCCACAGGCCGTCCCTCAGCACGCGCCGGTTCAGTATGCGACCACTCGAGTGATGAACCGCGACGCCCGTATCGTAGTCGTCGTCGCCTGGATAGAGTATCGCGACGGCGTCTTCACCCACCGATATCTTGGGTTTGACCTCCACCACGTCCAGCGCGACGGCCGCCTCGAGCGCCTCGGCAACGGTTTCGTGAAGGGCCACGCGGTCGAGCGCGCAAAGCGTGGGCGGCGCGAGTTTTATTTCCCTGCGCAAGTAGAGGTCCAGGGCCTGTTTGGGCTCGTACCAGCCCCCTTCGACCGACTCGACCCTGTCGTGGTCGGCTTCCTGCCCCGCCGGCATAGCCGCGAGAAAAAACCTGGTGTCGTAGCGCTTGGGTGAGGGCTCGGGGGTAATCCAGTGGGCAAAGTAGTGCAGCGCGTCGGCCGCTATCTTAAGACCTTCGCCAACGAGCAGCTCCATGAACGCCACCGCCCCGCCCGCGAGCTCGGCCCTGCGACTTCCGAGCCGCTCCACGAGCTCGGCGTCACGCGCGCCGCCGAGCACTCGTCCCGACGAGTCGCAGGCCAGCAGAACGCCGGCCTCTTCAAATAACTCACGAACGGCGGCCACGTGGTAGCCCAGCGTACGGTCCGCGTCGAGTTTCTCCATGCTCTGCGAAGAACGCTCGCCGTCGTAGCCGCTCAACGCGTCTTTCCAGCCGATCAGGGAATCATCTTCGTCGACAACGCCACCGGGAAAAACGTGAACCCCGCCCATAAAGCCAAGCGCGGAGTTACGCTTAACCATGAAAACTTCCAGCGAACCGTCCATATCGCGCAGGGGCAATACGGTGGCAGCGTCTCTTAAGTTAGTGGCCATACGGGCTAAGTCTCCGAATGACTTCTATAGCTCTCCGTTCGCGTCAGCGGAAGCCTCTGCCTTTGCGGGCGTCGGCTGGGCGGGCAGCGACAGGCCGGATACCGGCTTGCCTGGAAGCACCTTTTCGGACATCGCCTCCTGGGCGTCACGGTCACAGTTCTCACCCTCGTCCGAAACGCCATCGCCACAGTGCGGCAGCACGCAGTTAGGACGGCAGAAATTCGGCCGGGTCGAGCTGTTCATGCTGCCATCGTCGCACTGCTCGCCGGCGTCCATGACACCATCGCCACACCAGGCCAGGCGGCAGTCGCCGCGGCAGGTGTCCGGCCTGACATCGCTTGAGGCATCGCCCGCGTCGCATTCTTCGACGCCGAGCCACACGTGGCCGTCACCGCAGTTGGCGCTGCTGCAATCAGACAGGCAAGCGTCGCTCTCGTCTATGTTGCCATCGTCACACTGCTCGAAATCGACCCACGCAAAGCCGTCACCGCAGGACGCCGCCTCGCAGCTACCGAGGCAGGCATCGCTGTTGTCGGCGTTACCGTCGTCGCAGGCCTCGCCCGTGTCGACCACGCCGTCGCCGCAGATCGCCGTAGTGCAGTTCGTGCGACAGGCGTCGGCCCTGTCGTTGTTGTTATCTGCGCCCGCGTCGCAGGCCTCCACGTCGGCCTGTACGAATCCGTCACCGCAGAACGCCACCTCACAAGTGACCAGGCAGGCGTCGCTGTTGTCGGCGTTACCGTCGTCGCAGGCTTCGTTGGAATCGACCACGCCGTCGCCGCAGGAGAACGAGCTGCAGTCGGTCCTGCAGGAGTCTATCCTCTCGTCGCTGTTATCGACGCCAGCATCGCAGGCTTCTACATTAATCTGTACGAAACCATCTCCGCAAGCCGCTGCTTCACAGCTCGAGAGACAGGCGTCGCTGTTGTCTACGTTGCCATCGTCGCAGCTCTCACCCGCATCGACCACGCCGTCGCCGCAGGATGAAAGGCTGCAGTCGGTCCTGCAGGAGTCGGCATTCTCATCGCTGTTGTCAACGCCCGCGTCGCAGGCTTCTACATTGATCTGTACGAAACCATCGCCGCATGAAGCCAGCTGGCAGGTGTCGAGGCAGACGTCGCTGTTGTCACTGTTGCCGTCGTCGCAGCTCTCGCCCGAGTCGACCACGCCGTCGCCGCAGGACGAAAGGCTGCAGTCGGTCCTGCAGGAGTCTGCGCTTGCATCGTTGTTGTCAACACCCGCGTCGCAGGCTTCTACATCGATCTGCACGAAGCCATCGCCGCATGAAGCCACCTGGCAGCTGTCCAGGCAGGCGTCGCTGTTGCCCGCGTTACCATCGTCGCAGGCCTCGCCCGCGTCGACCACTCCGTCGCCGCAGGACGAAAGGCTGCAGTCGATCCTGCAGGAGTCGGCGTTCTCATCGCTGTTGTCCACGCCCGCGTCGCAGGCTTCAACCCCCACCTGCACGAAACCGTCGCCGCAGCTGGCCGAACGACAGTCGTCGAGGCAGGAATCCGAATTGCCAAGGTTACCGTCATCGCAGGTTTCGCCCGCGTCGACCACTCCGTCACCACAGGTCGGCAGGCTGCAGTCGCTCCGGCAGGAATCGGCCTGCGTGTCGGAGTTGGCTGCACCATCGTCACAGAACTCTATGCCCTGCTGGAGAAATCCATCACCGCAGGATGCTTCACGGCAACTGTCGAGGCAGGAGTCGCCGTTGTCGACGTTGCCATCATCGCAGGTCTCGCCCAGATCGGTGACGCCGTCGCCACACAAGGGCTGGGTGCAGTCGCTCCGGCAGGCGTCGGGCCTTTCATCGCTGTTGGCGACTCCAGCGTCGCAGTCTTCAACGCCCAGGCGCAACACGCCGTCGCCGCAGCTGGCCGGCTTGCAGGAGGAGAGGCAGCCGTCGGAATCAGAAGAGTTGCCATCGTCGCAAAGCTCAGCGTCGACCTGCACGTGCCCGTCACCGCAGGAGGCCTCGCGGCAATTCGACAAGCAGGAATCGGTTTCATCGGCGTTGCCGTCGTCGCAGGCCTCGCCCTCGTCGACGACTCCATCACCGCAGTTGGCCAGCAGGCAGTCGCTGCGACAGCCGCCGGGATTCGAGTTCGAGTTCAACTCACCATTGTCGCACTGCTCTACGTCGATCTGCAGAAAACCATCGCCGCAGCTTGGCAACGTACAATTCGACAAGCAGTAGTCGTTGTTGGAGGCGTTGCCGTCGTCGCAAAACTCGCCGCCGTCTACCACGCCGTCGCCACAGCTGGCCAGGGTGCAGTCACCGCGGCAGGAGTCGGACTTGTCATCGCTGTTGTCGGCACCCGCGTCGCAGGCCTCGATTCCGCCCTGTACCAGGCCATCGCCGCAGAAGGCAACGCGGCACGCCTCGGTGCAGGAGTCGGTATTGTCGCTGTTGCCGTCGTCACAGCTCTCGCCGTTGTCGGTCACGCCATCGCCGCAAAACGGCAGCGTGCAATCACTGCGACAAGTGTTCGGCGCGGTGTCCGAGTTGGCCACGCGGAAGGGGCCGTACTGTCCGTCACCGCTGTCGCACTGCTCGACGCCCTCCAACCTGAAACCATCGCCACAGGTCGCCACGCTGCAGTCCTGCAGGCAGGCGTCGCCGTCGTAGCTGTTGCCGTCGTCGCAGGCTTCGTTTGAATCGACCACGCCGTCACCGCAAACCGACACCGTGCAATCGGTCCTGCACGAGTTGGGAACGACATCGTTGTTGGCCACACCCTCATCGCAGCTTTCCACGTCGGCCTGGGTGAAGCCGTCGCCACAGCTGGCGGCTTCGCAGCTCGCCAGGCAGGCATCGCTGTTGTCGGCGTTGCCATCGTCGCAGCTTTCGTTGCTGTCTGTTACCCCGTCGCCGCAACTGGCCAGCGTACAATCATTGCGACAGGCGTCGGCAAGCTCGTCGCTGTTATCGGCGCCCGCGTCGCAGGCTTCGCCGG
>DBZX01000025.1:0-435 GCA_002311335.1 bacterium UBP10_UBA1149 | reverse complement strand
GCCTGGACGAATCCGTCGCCGCAAGAGGCCGCGTCGCAATTGTTGAGACAAGAGTCTCCGTTATCCGTGTTGCCGTCGTCGCAGGCCTCGCCGGCATCGGCCACGCCGTCACCGCAGGAAGGCAGACTGCAATCGCTGCGGCAGATGTCGGCCAACTCGTTGCTGTTATCCACGCCCGCGTCGCAGGCTTCGCCGGCCTGGACGAATCCGTCGCCGCAACTGGCCGCTTCACAAGTAGCCAGGCAGGCATCGCCGTTGTCGGCGTTGCCATCGTCGCAGCTCTCGTTGGCGTCGATCACGCCGTCACCGCAGCTGGCCGCCGTGCAATCACCGCGGCAGGCGTCAGCCTGCTCGTCGCTGTTGTTGACGCCCGCGTCGCAGGCTTCAAGCTCAAGCTGGACGAAACCGTCACCGCAGCTGGCCGTTTCACAAGTA
>DBZX01000031.1:17565-35599 GCA_002311335.1 bacterium UBP10_UBA1149 | reverse complement strand
GTTGGTCCTGTCCCTGGGCGGGGTCGCAGTCTTTCCAACTCCCGCCCCGGCCCAACCGTGGACCCTGGAGCTGGCGCTACCCGCCGCAGGGCAACAGCACTCGGCTGCCGAACGACGCGCGTGGTTCGCCTGGCTTACCGATCACCGCATGCACGCGGGCCGCTGTGGCTACGACGCCGACACCGGCAGCGCGGTGGTCGAAGTTCCCGACGCGCGCGCGTTGTCAGAGCTGGTTGAGGCCGGCTTCGTGGTGCTGCGTTCGTTTGACGACGCGCCGCTTGAGCCGGGTCGCACGCAGTCGCAGTACTACGATCCCTCGGAGATACAGGCGCTGCTCACGCAGGCGGCCGCCAACTACCCGTCCATCACCCGGCTGTTCGTGGTGGGTACGAGCTGGGAGGGACGCGACATCTACGGCCTTGAGATTTCCGACAACCCGGGCACAGACGAGGACGAGCCGTCGTTGTTGTTCAACAGCCAGCACCACGCGCGCGAGGTTGCCACCCCGCACGTGGCCATGGACGTGGTCGAAATCTTGACGGCCGGCTACGGGGTGGACGCTACGATAACCGCCTGGGTCAACGACTACAAGACCGTGGTCGTGCCGGTGGTAAACCCCGACGGCACCCAGCACGTCTTTGACGTGGATTCGCTGTGGCGCAAGAACCGCCAGACCTACGGTGGCTCGTGTACGGGCGTGGACCTCAACCGCAACTACTCATACCTGTGGGGGCCGGCGGGTTGCGGCAGCGGCGTGTCGTGTTCGCAGGAAACCTACCGCGGGCCGTCGGCTTCGTCCGAACTGGAGAGCTCGGCCATGGCGGCTCTCAGCGACCAGTGGCACTTTACGACGGCCATAAGCTGGCACGCTTACGGCCAGTTCATCGACTACCCCTACGCCTGCAGCAACGGCGCGGCCAACGAGATCATGCCCGAGCACGACGTCATCCACGAGATGATGCACGGCATGGCCGACGCCATCGACGCCGTGGACTCGACGCCGCGTTTCGATGTCTACTCGCCGGCCTCGGGTGGGCCCATAAGCGGCGACGACACCAGCTGGTACTACGCCTACCATGGCACCTACGCCATGCTGGTGGAGGTGGGACAGTCGTTCGAACCGAATTTTGTCGATGTGCCAGCGATAGTGTCCCGCAACCGCGCTGGCTGGCAGTACCTGTACAGTCGCCTGGGCGGTGCGCGCCTGGACGTACACACCACCGACTCGGCAACCGGCCTGCCCATGGAGGCCACGGTGACGCTGACGGATTACGTCTTCGATACGGGTGAGCTTGCGCGCAACACCTTTCTGCCCTTTGGCCGCTGGACTTACATGCTGCCCGCCAACGCGACTTACACCGTGCAGGCCTCGGCGGCCGGCTACGCCACCCAGCAGCAGGCGGTGGCGGTGGGCGCAGTGCCGGCCGAGCTCAGCATTGCCCTTGTGGCCGACAACTGTGGCAACGGTGCAATCGATTCCGGCGAACAGTGCGACGGCGCGAACCTGGCAGGGCAGGACTGCGTGGGCCTGGGATACCTGGCCGGGACCTTGGCCTGCGGCGGCGACTGCCTGTTCGATACCTCGGCCTGCTCGAACTCGATCTGTGGCAACGACACCGTCGAGGGCAGCGAGCAGTGTGATGGTAGCGATGACGCGGCGTGCCCGGGTTTGTGCATAGCCGCCGGCGAGGCGGGCGAGTGCAGCTGCGAGGCGGATTCCACCTGTACCAACTCCGACGGTTCGCGTGATCTCGCCGGGCGGCCCAGGTTTAAGCTTTCGGGCCTGGGCGACGGTGTGCCGGGCAACGAGCGGATGTTGCTCAAGGGAGAGTTGACGCTACCGGTGGGCGCATTGTTCGCCGACATCAACCTGGGCAGTAACGGTCTGCTGCTGTCGCTGGCGGCGACCGACGGATCCTCGCTGGCCGAGGTCGCACTGCCATCCGGTTCGTACCTGGGCACGGGTACGCGCGGCTGGCGGGTGAACGGCGCGGGCACGAAGTGGAAGTACGCCGACAAGACCGGCAGCGCCGTGGGCGGTATAAACAAGGTCATGCTTGTGGATCGATCGAAAAAAACCCCCGGCGCAGCCAAGCTGATCGTAAAGGCCCGCGACGGCGCTTACCCGCTCGAGCAGGGTGATGAACCGCCGCTGCTTACCGTGGTGCTCGGCGACGCCTCCGCAGCGGCCGCCGGCCTGTGTACCGAGAGCGCTTTCGTGCTCGCCGACTGCCGCTACAACGGCTCGGCCACGAAGCTCAGTTGCAAGCAGTAGCCGCGGCGGGCGATCGACGACCTCGAGGTCGCGGCCCGGTACTACGGCGAGGCGTATCTCAGCGCGGCGGGATCCCGGTGCCGAAGACATTGATCGCGCGGTTGAAAGGGGCTTGTCGTTGCGGGTCGTAGTCCGAGCGGGTCGGTGGATCCTCGTCCCGCAGCAGCGCCGCAGCGGGCTCGGTCAGCTGGGTGCTGAGCGCCGTCTGCGTTGCTTCGTCGAGCCGCTGCCAGTGACGCCGGAGTTCTTCCAGGCACCACACGCGGTAGCGCGAAACGGGCAGTCGCTGGTAGCGACAACCTTGTAGCTCGAGGGCGAAGCGGCTGTCGCCCCGTGCGTAGGCCCGCGCGTTTTCGCACAGTTGTGGCAGGTGGGTTTCGCAGGCCTCGCGCAGGAGCCCGGCCAGGGGCGCATCGACTTCGGAGACGAGTTCCCCCTCGGGGTACGGGCGGGCTTCCCACATCCGTGCAACCCAGCTGTACACGCGCGGGGCGCGTTGTCGCATGAGCTCGGCTGGAGTGGGGTCCTGTGCCAGGTGGCGCAGCATCGGACCCACGAAGCCGAAGTCAGCGATCGTCGGTCGTCTGCCAAGCAGAAAAGGCCGCCGGGCAAGTACGGCCTCAAGGCCGTCGAAGGCGGCCATGGTCGTTTGCTCCACGTGCGCGCGGGTGGCCGCGTTGACGCCATCGCCGCGCACGAAACCGCCGAACTGCCTGCGCGCGATGAGCCGGCGCTTGGCAAAGCGCGGTAGCCGCATTGCCGACAACTGTTCGTCGGCCAGCACGCCGCTGGCGTGTTCCCTGTCGCGGCGATAGCTCCAGCGATAGTGCATCGACGGGCGCCATAGCCACTCGTCGGCGTAGTCTTCAAGCAACAGCGCCACGAAGCACATCGCGGGATCCTCGGGGTATATAGAGGCTCCATCCTGCTGCGTTTCGAACCACTCCAGCATCGGTGTCGTGTCCGACATCCAGCGGCCGTCTTCCAGTTGCACCACCGGGCTCTGTACCGCGCCAGCGCCGGCCAGCATTTCGCGGGAGTGATCCACCATCGGCAGCAGTTCGTAGCCGATACCGCGGTAGCGCAGGTAGGCCTCGAGCTTGCCCGCGTAGTAGGAAATGCGCGAGCCGTAAACGCGGATCATGATGCCCCTGGCCGGGCATAAGCGGCCACGTTGTCCGTCATGATTACCGTGGTGCTGCGCTCCAGGTCGACGAAGCGCGCGACGTCGTCCATGATTATCCGCTGGCTTTCTTCGTCGTTGTACAATCTGTTGGCGAGATCGTCAGGGTTGTCGAAGTAGAGCACGGCTACGCCATCCCAGGCCGGGCTGTTGGGCGTCAGCACCTGCTCGACCACGTTCTGCTGGTAGGCGGCCATGCCGGGGTGGTGTTCGAGCGCCAGCGGTGCGTGGCGGTCGCGCCAGTGATGGTCAAACTGTTCCTGGGTAGGTTCGGCGATACGGTGCATGGCCGACACCATCACCACGCCCGCGTCTGCCCGACTGCCGCTTTCAGGGCGCTGCACGCGTGGTTTCGGCCATCGGCTTCGGACGAGCAGGGCGTGCAGGTCAGTGGCGCCGTCCGGGCCGTCGCCCAGCTTTGCCCTGATGGCCTGCGCGAGGTTGCGCGCCTGGTGCTCGTCTTCTACACCGACCGAGACCAGGGTGTCGAAGGGGTCGGGCGTGGCGGTCTGGTCGCTCGTGGCCACGAGCACTCTCTGGTCGCTGCTGCCCGGCGATCCCTGCAGCAGTGGCGCGAGCCGACGGCCGATAGCCTCGCTGTCACCGTTATCTGCCCGCCCGGGAGCCTTAAGCAGCAGCATGAGTTCCAGCTCTTCGGTCACCTGTTCGTCCACCCCCATGTGAGCGCCCGCTTCTGCTGTGCTTCGCAGGGGGTCGCATACCGGGAGCATTTGACAGATAAAGCAAAACGCGGTTCTTGGCCAACGGGTGGGTATCCTGGATCCGTCCTGTTTTACCCGGCGGCGAGCGCAGTGGGTCCTTCCGGGTCCTTGTTGGCCATCCAGGTTCTGACTAAACTGCGTGCGCAGGGCGGACGCCTTTCGACAACCTGGCTTCCGGACTACCGCCACCGCGCGTACAGTGAATGGATAAGGAGAAAAAAAGGATCAGTATTTTAACGAGAGCGCTTTTTACCGTGCTGGCGGTGACCGCTGCTGGTCTTGCCACGGCGGCAGGAGCATACGCCTGTGACTTGTGCTCGGTGTACACCACCGTGGCAATGGAACAGATCAAGGCTGGCCCGCGCGTAGGGCTGGCCACCCAGTTCAGCAGCTTCAAGAGTTTGCGGGAGGCGGGAGAGGAGGTCGACAACGACGCGGGAGAGATGCTGCGCAGCTCGATAACCCAGCTGCTCGTTGGCTACAACTTCAACACCAGCTGGGGAGTGCAGGCCAGTGTTCCGTGGATAGAGCGGCGCTTTCGCCAGGAAACTGAAACCGGCACGACGAGTGGTCGTGAAGACGGTCTGGGCGACATTGCGCTGACCGGGCGCTGGGTGGCGTTGGACAACATTGGCGAGAACCAGACCATGCTGCGTGCCACCTTGCGCGGCGGCATCAAGTTGCCCACCGGCGACAGCGATCGCCTGGCCGAGGAACAGCACGGCGGGGAGCTGGGCGCGGGGGTGCGATTTTCTTCCCACGATGAGGTCCACGAAGGAGGCTTGCACGAGCACGATCTCGCGCTGGGCACGGGGTCGATCGACTACCTGCTCGGCGCCGATCTGTTTGCGAGTCGCGGCCGCGCGTTCGTGTCCCTGGCGGTGGACTACAGCTTGCGCACGGAAGGAGACCACGACTACCGTTACGCTGATGACCTGACCGTCAGCGCTGGACCCGGCGTTTTTTTTACCCACGGGCCCACCGAGCATCGGATGGCGATGCAGCTGGTGGCAACCATGCAGAGCAAGGGTCAGGATACCCAGGCGGGTGAGAAGGTAGCCGGTTCGGCGTTGACCGCTGTCTACCTGGGGCCGCGAATTCTGTACTCCTGGCGTACTTCCCTGGTGGCGCATCTTGAGCTCGACTTGCCCACGGTGCTCAACAACTCGGGCTTGTCGCTGGTGCCCGACTACAGGTTGAGGGCGGGGCTTACCTGGTTGCTGTAAGCCGGTCTGTTCCCGATTTGCGCATCGCCCGGCGCACACGGGGGGCAGGCCGGCTGGTCAACGGTCTGCGTGTCTGCCACAATTCCCCAGATGGCCATGTCAGACAAGGACCGGGAACGTAACCGGCAGACCAACATCAACCCGGCGTTCAATGCCGTGGCCCGCGATGATTTCGCGGCCATGCTCAACTCGGAGCGTTATCTGGACCGCGCGCCGGAATTCGAGACGCTGATCGCGCGCACCCACGAGCACTTCTGGAACCCCGACGACCCCGACTACATAGACTTTGATATCGCTGCTCCCACCGACCTGCCGCTTATCCCCATCAGCCAGATCCCCGAACGCCACTCGGCAATATGGGACACGCTGGACGAGGGCCAGCAGATCAATTTTGCCAACCAGACCACGCTCATGCGTATAAGCGGCGTGCTGCACGGCGAGCAGGGCGCGCTCAGTATCTCGACCGGGCTTGCCGACATGCTGCTCGATGCCGGGGCGGCGGAGTACGCCGCCAACCAGGCCCGCGAAGAAGCCCGCCACGTGCATGGCTTTGCGCGTTATCTCCACT
Organism: bacterium UBP10_UBA1149; assembly: GCA_002311335.1. Classification (GTDB taxonomy): domain Bacteria; phylum Desulfobacterota; class Binatia; order UBA1149; family UBA1149; genus UBA1149. The sequence continues at coordinate 29,625 of DBZX01000031.1, read as the reverse complement.
CGCGCTTCGGCGAGGTCACGCCTCCCACCGAAACGCTCGACCGCGTGCTCAAGCAGATCGTTGGCAGCAACATTATCTACGAGAAGCTCATTGGCATGCAGATGGTCATCGAGGGCATAGCCATGGGTATATTTGCCGGCCTGTACCAGGAGGCCAACGACCCGGTGCTCCGTCGACTGGCTCAGCTGGTGATGACCGACGAATCCTTTCACCACAGCTTCGGGCAGATCTGGGCTCGCCTCAACGTGCCCGGGGTGGGTGAAGAGATACGCAACGAGCTCGAGGACTACAGCCGCGACATGTTCGAGGACCTGCTCTTCAACCTCGTGGGCGCCGACCAGAGACGCGGCCTGTACGAGCGCTGCGGCATAGACCCCGACTTCGCGGTTGCGGCCATGTCGGAGGCCATAACCGACGACACCCGGCGCAGCTTCATGCGTGACAGTAGCAATATCTTTCGTACGCTGATCAAGACGCTGTACACCGGCGGCTTGATCACCGAGCGCACTATTCCGTTTTACAGCCTGTGGGTCGACATGGACGAGATCGCCGGCGAGGGCGAGTGGAACATCGGCCAGGCGATTGCCGAGGAAGGCATCGCCGAACTCAAGCAGATCAACGAGGGCAAGCGGTCGGTAATACGGCCCATCTCCAACTGATCGAGACTCGTCAGTAACAGCTGCCGCCTGGCACGCAGTTTACCACAGGCCCACCCCCCCGATCGGGGGGGGCACTGTTATTTTTGCCTTGACGCAATGATGCGGGTGGTGGCATGTTTGTTATTGGCCGCCTGCCTACTGTCAGCCGGATCATTCAACAGGAGGAATTCCCATCATGACGTCAGCTCAAAGGCTCGTCGCGGTTTTTACCGTGGCGGCGTTTCTCGTACCCACCACGCTCCCCGCGCACGTTTCGCAGCCGTCCAAGGACGCGCAGAAGTGCCGCAAGACCATCAACAAGAGCGCGGGCAAGTACATGACAACCGCTCTCAAGGAGCTGGGCAAGTGCTACAAGGATGCCATGAACAAGGGCATACCCGCCACGGCCTCCGATTGTGCGAGCGTCGCCACTGGTGACTTGAAGGGCAAGATCGCCGGGGCCGAGGGCAAGGCTCTGGCCGACATAAGCGGCAAGTGCGTCTCCACCCTGGGCGAGACCGGCGCCCTGTCGTCCTGCCCCTGGCCCTGCGATTCGGTGGGCGCAATAGCGAGTTTTTCGGACCTTGCTTCCTGCCAGGTCTGTCTTGCCAGGACCGAGGCCGAGGCCATGACCGTGGCCACCTTCGGCAGCGCCGACTCGAGCCTGTCCAAGGACCAGCAGGGTTGTCTCAACACCATGTCCAAGGGCGGTGGCAAGATGGCGAAAACCGTGCTCAAGACGATCGCGAAGTGCTACGAGTCGGTGGATAAGGGCAAGTCTTCGGCCGACTGCAGCGATCTCGCCCAGGCCGATCCCAAGGGTAAGATCACCAAGGCCGCTGGTAAGTTGTCCGACGGGGTGACCAAGAAGTGTAGCGACCCCACCCTGGTGTCCCTCGACGCTTGCGCGGGCGCGGCCAGCTCTGTGGCCCTGGCCCAGGCCTGTATGGGGGCGCTCTACCAGGATGGGTCGGTCATCTCTGCGCACACCATAACCGGATCCTGCGGTACCGATGGCACTTGTGACAACGCCGACGAGGGCGCCACCACCTGCCCGGCCGACTGCAGCCAGGTAAGCGATGAAGTGCAGGACATCTTCACGTCCAGCTGCGCCACGCTCGGTTGCCATAACTCGGCCACTGCCATGCCAGGGGCGGGGCTCGTGCTGTCGGCGGGCTTCTCGGGTGCGCAAACCATAAACGTAGCCTCGACCTGGCTGCCGGCCACCGACCGGGTCGAGCCGGGGGATCTCGTGAACAGCTGGCTTTACACCAAGATTACCCAGAACCCGCCGCCCTTCGGCAGCCCCATGCCGCCACTTACAGCCCTGTCAGCTCCCGACATCACCACGATCGGTGACTGGATAAACGCCGTCACCGACTGTGGTGACGGCACCTGTGACGCCGCCGGTGGAGAAAACCTCACCAACTGCTCGTCCGACTGCGGCCCGCGCTTGCCCGACGCCGTGCAGGACATTATCGAGACCAACTGTGCCACATCGGGCTGCCACGATACCTTCACCGCCTTCCAGGGACTCGACCTTTCTGCCGGCGGTGGGGGATCGGCGCTTGTCGGGGTAGCTTCCACGCAGGTCGCATCCACCCTGGTGGTGCCGGGCGATTCGCTCAACAGCTATCTCTACGAGAAGATCTCGTCGGCGGTGCCCGGCTTCGGTTTCCAGATGCCTTTTGCGCTGCCGCCCCTGTCAGCGCCTGATCAGCAGGTCATAGGGGACTGGATAGACGACGGCGCCCCGACCCAGTGGTAGGAGCAAAAAGGGGGAGGCGCTGCGGTGTTGCCGCGCCTCCCCCACTCCAATCGGGAAATCCCCTCAGAGTTCAGAGCCTGGAGCTTAGAGCTGGATCTGCATGCCCAGGCGCACACTGTTGAAGCTGTCGCCGCTGCCAGCAGGATCCTCTTCACCGAACACCAACGACACCCGGCTGTTGTGGCCGTCCATGATGTAGTTGACCCCGAGCTCCCATAGCTCGGTCGCGTCTGTGTCGGCCTCGTTCTCGAACTCCTGCCAACGGAACATCGGCTGCCACTTGCCCTCAAGCGGGCCTATGCTGCTCGTTTCCGGGCAGAGCCAGCTGGCGAGCACGAAGAAACCGTCGCCCTCGGCCGTGCCGCCAGTGGCGCCGTCGGAGTCGTAGTCGTAGTACGCGGCTTCCAGCGTGGCCACGCCCATCTCGAGGTTCTTCTCGGCCAGGACGTCGATGTTCCAGCCGTTGAAGTCACCCGTTCCGCCCGAGATGCCGTCACCAGCGCCGTCGGACTGGCTCATGGCTACGAGGCCAATCGCGAGTACGTCCTTCGACCCGTAGTAGGTGCTCGAGTTGTAGTAGCCCGGCTCGGGATCCCACAGGTTCAAGGTGAGACGGCCGGCAAACAGCGGGTTGTCTTCGTCGTTGTTGACACCCTGCGAACCCTCGAAGGCACCCACCTGGTACTTGAAGGCACCGCCGCCGGTCTGTCCCCACACCGCTACGCCGTTGTCGCGCCCGGCAAAAATAGCAGGGTACTTCTGGGCGATGGGGAAGGTCCAGGCATTGAGGAAATACGGCCCGCTCAGGTTGCTGCGATCCGACGGAGGCAGGAAACGCCCACCCCAGACTTCAAACAGATCGTTGATCTTTACCTTCACCACCGCGTCGAGCAGCTTCACGTCATCTTCGGTGGCGTCCACGTTGCCCTCGAAGCTGATGTAGTCGTTCAACGATCCCGAGCCGTACAGGCGCAGGGTCTCCAGGTTGAAGTCGTTCGAGCGATCGGCGCCACTTGGCGCGCCGTCTTCCACGCTGTTGTAGCTGGCCCTCAATCCCACCCCGAGGCTGTAGGATCCGTCGCCTACGTCCTGGCTGATCCCGGCCTGGGCGGCCACGACCGAAAGCCCGAACAGCAGGGCCACGGCGAGGCCGGTACCGGCTGATTTTCTGTATACGTTCACTGTTGAGTTTCCTCCCTTTTTTGTGGCCGGTCTCCCGGCGTGCTTTCTGATGACTCGCGTGTAGTGGTAACTCGTGTGCAGTGCAATTTTGATACCGCTCTCGGCCTGCACGCCGGCACCCGCGGGCTGTCTTTTGCCGGCCACCTGGAGGCCAACGGGGGCACCGACTGCCTGTTGATCAGGCAGTGAGTGCTGTTGCATGCAGCAGTTACCCGCGGCCCGGGCCCCTGCGGACCCGTATAACAGCCAGAAAGCAGGCCTGCCGTTGGCCCCTTTATTGCTCTGCAGGGGAGAGGGGAGATGTGTGACAGCCGGGCTGGACGGGCTTTCGTCCGAGGCCCGCAATGACCGGGACTTAACTTAAAATGATAAAAGGAGGAATACGAAAGATGTTCAGCTACAAGAAGGTGGCGCTGCTGGCCGCGGGCGCTTTGATATGCGTGGGCGTGGCGGCGGGTTCAGCCCAGGCAAAGAAAGATACGATAAAGGTAGGCGTGCTGCACTCGCTGTCGGGAACGATGGCGATAAGCGAAGTGACGCTCAAGGACACGGTCCTTATGATGATCGACGACCTCAACAGCAACGGCGGCTTGCTGGGTCGCGAAGTCGAGGCCGTGGTCGTTGACCCGGCATCGGACTGGCCGCTGTTTGCAGAGAAGGCCAGGGAGCTGGTCGAGCAGAAAAAGGTCGACGTTGTATTCGGCTGCTGGACATCGGTGAGCCGCAAGTCGGTGCTGCCGGTTTTCGAAGAGCTCAACGGGCTGCTGTTCTACCCCGTGCAATACGAGGGTGAGGAGTCTTCGCGCAACGTGTTCTACACCGGCGCGGCGCCCAACCAGCAGGCTATCCCCGCGGTGGAGTACCTGATGGGCGAAGAAGGTGGCTCGGCCGAACGCTGGGTGTTGCTGGGGACCGACTATGTTTATCCCCGAACCACCAACAAGATCCTGCGTGCGTTCCTGCGCAAGAAGGGCGTCAAGCAGTCCGACATCATGGAGGAGTACACCCCGTTTGGTCACTCGGACTGGCAGACCATCGTCAGCCGCGTGAAAAAGTTTGCCAGCGAGGGCAAGCGCACCGCGGTGGTGTCCACGATCAACGGTGACGCCAACGTTCCCTTCTACAAGGAGTTGGCCAACCAGGGCATTTCGGCCGAGGACATTCCGGTCATTGCCTTCTCGGTGGGCGAAGAGGAGCTGTCGGGCATAGACACGAGCAACCTCGTGGGACACCTGGCCTCGTGGAACTACTTCATGTCGGTCGACTCGCCCGAGAACGAGGCCTTCATCAAGGACTGGCAGAAGTTCATCAAGAACGACAAGCGCGTGACCAACGACCCCATGGAGGCCCACTACATAGGCTTCAAGATGTGGGCGCAGGCGGTTCGCCAGGCTGGCTCGACCGATGTCGACGCCGTCAGGCAGGCCATGTACGGGCAGGAAGTGCGTTCGCCCAGCGGCTACGACGTGGTGATGAATACCAACCACCACCTCTCCAAGCCGGTGATGATAGGCGAGATCACTTCCGATGGGCAGTTCGACATCGTGTGGCAGACCGACGAGACCATCAAGGCCGACGCCTGGAGCCCTTTCATTCCCGAAAGCGCTAAGCTCACGGCCGACTGGTCGTATCCCTGGGTCTGCGGCAACTGCGTGAAGCCCAAGTTCAACTAGAAGCTCTATTCAACTATGCCACCCCCATGGGGGGGTGGCTGCAGAAACGAAGTCCCGGGAGGCGGTAAGCGCCGTCTCCCGGGGCGACATTCCAGGCCGGTACGTCGCCCGGCGTTCAGGAAATCACCAGGCAAGCTGGGACGATGAGACACTTCTACAACTACTTCTCGCGCCCGGCTTCTGTCTTCCTGCTGTTGCTGGCAATGGCGGCACCCTTGCAGGCTGCTCCTTCCGAAGCCGTATCTTTTGAAACCGCGGCCGCCGGCCTGGCCTCGTCGAGCTACAGCGATCGCATGGAGGCCATAAAGACCCTTGGCGCCCTGGGTGATCCGCGCGCCCCGGGGCTACTGGGCTCCATGCTCGAGAGCCGGCTGTACCGACGCGTGTCGGACGACCGCCTGGTCGATGCCCGTCGCGAGGGCAGCGCCTACCTGCTCAGCGATCCCAGCACGGGCGAGTCCCTGGGCGAGGCCGGCTCGCGCGACATACGCAAGATAATGGTCAACAACTCGCTGCGCGGCGCGATCCGTGCGGTTCTGAGCCGCATGGACCTGTTCAGCGAGGACCTCGAGCGTCGTCGTGCGGCGGTGGAGGCGGCCACCGGTTATCCTTCCAACGAGATGGCTGGCTCGCTGGTGCAGGCGCTGGCCAACGAAGACGATGCCGATCTCAAGGCCGCCATGGAAATAGCGCTGGCGACTTCGCGGCTGCTGAGCACTGACGCCGCCACGAGACTGGCCGGCCTCGAGACCTTGTCGGAAACCACGAGCTCCGAGGTGCGCTCCATGGTTTCCCGCCTGACCGAAACCGACGCCGACGGCGAGTTCTACGAACCCGACCCGCGTGTGCGAGGGGTGGCGGCAGGCATCATGGCCAACATGGAGACCCGGATGCGCATGCTTGAGAACGTGGGCAAGCTCTACCAGGGTTTGAGCCTGGGCTCGGTGCTGCTCATCGCCGCGGTGGGGCTGGCTATCACCTTCGGCGTGATGGGCGTCATCAACATGGCCCACGGCGAGATGATCATGCTGGGTGCATACAGCACCTTCGTGGTCCAGGAGCTGTTTCGCGACTACCTTCCCGCCGACCTCTTTTATCTCTACCTGCCGGTGGCGGTGCCGGTGGCTTTTCTCGTGACCGGCCTGGTGGGCATAGCGCTTGAGCGCGGCATCATACGATTTCTTTACGGCCGCCCGCTCGAAACTCTGCTGGCAACCTGGGGCGTGAGCCTGGTCCTGCAGCAGGCGGTGCGCACGGTGTTCGGGGCGCCCAACCGCGCCGTCGAAAATCCTTTCTGGATGACCGGCGGTTTCGAACTGGCTGGCGTGGTAACGCTGACCTGGAACCGGCTGGTCGTGATCGCCTTTGCGCTGGCGGTGCTGGCCGCGCTCGGCCTGCTGCTGCGCTACACGGCCCTGGGCCTGCAGATGAGAGCCGTGACGCAGAACCGCGAGATGGCTTCGGCCATGGGCATCAAAACCGGTCGCGTGGATTATCTCACTTTCGGCCTGGGCTCGGCCATCGCGGGTGTGGCCGGCGTCGCCTTGAGCCAGATTGGTAACGTGAGCCCCAACCTGGGCCAGTCCTACATCATTGATTCCTTCATGGTAGTGGTCTTCGGCGGGGTGGGAAGCCTGTGGGGAACACTGACCGGGGCGATGAGCCTGGGCGTGATCAACAAGTTTCTCGAACCGGTGGCAGGAGCGGTGCTGGGTAAGATCCTGGTGCTGGTGTTCATCATCATCTTTATACAGCGACGCCCGCGCGGACTTTTTGCCATGAGCGGCCGGGCGGCCGAAGACTGAGCGATGGCGAGCCACGCAACGACACGATGAACTGGCAGGCAAACAGGTTGGTATCGGTTATGGATCGGCGCGGCTGGGCCCGCTTTGGCGGCCTGTTGGCGCTGGCCTGCCTTGTGCCCGCGCTCAACCTGGCCTTTGAAGACGGCTCGGTCCTGCACCTGTCGGGTTACACTGTGACCCTGCTGGGCAAGTATCTCTGCTACGCCCTGCTGGCGCTGAGTCTTGACCTGGTGTGGGGCTACGCCGGCGCGCTGAGCCTGGGCCATGGCGCCTTCTTTGCGCTCGGTGGCTACTCGATGGGCATGTACCTGATGCGGCAGATAGGCACGCGCGGTGTCTACGGCAACGCGCTGCTACCCGATTTCATGGTTTTTCTCGACTGGAAAGAGCTGCCCTGGTACTGGCTCGGCTTTGACCATTTCTGGTTCGCCCTGCCGATGATGATGCTTGTACCGGGCCTGCTGGCGCTGGTGTTCGGCTGGTTCGCGTTTCGTTCGCGGGTGTCGGGCGTTTACTTTGCGATCATCACCCAGGCCATGACTTACGCGCTGCTGCTCGCGTTCTTTCGCAACGACATGGGCTTTGGCGGCAACAACGGCATGACCGATTTCAAGGAGCTCGCGGGCATGGACCTGCAGCTGGCCACTACCAGGGCCGGCCTGTACATGGCTTCGTTGCTGGCGCTGGCCGGGGGCTACCTCGTGAGCCGCGTGGTGGTGTCGTCCAAGCTCGGCCGGGTGGCCACCGGTATACGCGACGCCGAGAGCAGGCTGCGTTTTCTCGGCTACCGGGTGGAAAACTTCAAGCTGTTTCTCTTCGTGCTCTCGGCCATGATGGCCGGCTTAGCGGGGGCTCTCTACGTACCGCAGGTCGGCATCATCAACCCCGGCGAGTTTTCGCCGGCCAACTCCATAGAGGTAGCCATCTGGGTGGCCGTGGGTGGTCGCGGCACGCTCTACGGTGCGATAGCAGGAGCGCTGGCGGTGAACGGTTTCAAGACCGTGCTCACCGGGTTGATGCCCAACGCGTGGTTGTTCTTTCTCGGCTCGTTGTTCGTGGTGGTGACCCTGGCCATGCCCGGCGGCCTGGTGGGCGTGGTGGCCAGCCTGCGCTCCCGTCGTGAAAAACGACGGGCTGTCTCTCGCGTGGACACCAGCGAAGTGGCGGGCGAGCAGGGGGACACTCAGGATGGTTGACGGCAGCGTAACCCGGGGAAGGGTCAAACCGGTCGCTGCCGGCTCCATGCTCTACCTTGACGGAGTCACAGTGAGTTTTGACGGCTTCAAGGCGCTCGACAACCTGAGCCTGGTGCTTGCCCCCGGCGAACTGCGCTGCATTATCGGGCCCAACGGAGCGGGCAAGACCACGATGATGGACGTGGTCACCGGGCGCACGAAGCCGGACAAGGGCGAGGTTCTTTTTGACGGAGGGGTGGACCTGCTGCCGCTCGACGAAGCCGCGATAGCCGAGCTCGGCATAGGCCGCAAGTTCCAGGCGCCCACCGTATTCGAGGCTCTCAGCGTGTTCGAGAACCTGGAGCTGGCGCTCAGGAACGACCGCTCGGTGTTCGCTACGCTGGCTGCCGTGCTCAGCACGGAGCAACGCGAGCGCATAGAAGAAGTGTTGCAGATCATCGACCTGCTTGACGTTCGCTTCAACGAGGGGGCTACCCTCAGCCACGGGCAGAAGCAGTGGCTGGAGATTGGCATGCTGCTGGTGCAGGATCAGAAGCTGATGTTGGTAGACGAGCCTGCGGCCGGCATGACCACCGGTGAACGCGAGCGCACCGTAGAGCTGCTCACGTCCATAGCCGGCGAGCGCACGGTTGCGGTGGTGGAGCACGACATGGAATTTGTCCGCGCGCTGGCGAGCAAGGTGAGCGTTCTCCACGAAGGTCGCCTGCTGGCCGAGGGCAGCATCGACACCGTGCAGTCCAACGAAGAAGTAATCGAGGTCTATCTTGGTCGCTGATCGCAACACGGGAAGGCGGGCTCCATGCTGAGCGTAAAAGAGCTGCACCTGTTCTACGGGGCGAGCCATTGCCTGCGCGGTGTGTCACTCGACGTTCGGCCGGGCGAGGTCACCTGCCTGCTCGGGCGCAACGGCGTCGGCAAGACCAGCCTGCTGAGAGCGATCTTCGGGCTGGAACCGACGGCGCGCGGCAGCATCAGCTGGCGCGGCAAAGACGTGACCAGGATGCCCGTGTACCAGCGCGCGCGGTTGGGCATGGCGCTGGTGCCGCAGGGCCGTGAGATATTTCCGCGTCTGACCGTCGAAGAAAACCTCCACACCGGCTACTCGGGCATGGACAAGATAGACAGGCACGTTCCCAACGAGGTCTGGTCGCTGTTCCCGGTGCTCGATGAAATGCGTTCGCGCCGGGGTGGCGACCTGTCGGGTGGGCAGCAGCAGCAGTTGGCCATCGCTCGCGCGCTGGTTACCCGGCCCGGGCTGCTCGTGCTCGACGAGCCGACCGAAGGTATACAGCCTTCGGTCATAAAGCAGATAGAGGAAGTCATACGCATGCTCGCCTCTCGCGGCGAGATGGCCATACTGCTCGTGGAACAGTACTTCGATTTCGCCCGCCGCCTGGCCGACAGCTACGCGGTGATGGAAGGCGGCCGCCTGGTCGTTGAGGGCCGTGGCGAGGACATGGACGAGGTCCAGGTGCGCGCCTACCTAACGGTATGACGACGGCAGTCACAGCGCCAAACACGCAGGGGGCACCCTCGGTAGTGGCGCCCCCTGAAAGCACGGCGCCGCTGCCGGCGGCTGCCACCGACGGCGAGGTCTCGCTGGCGCTGGCCGTCAAGCGCTCGGACACTGTCGTCACCCGGCGTTACCAGCGCGCGCCCTTGCGTGTCTTCACCCCGCGCTCCGACGAGAGCGGCCTGCTGCAGGCCGTCGTCGCCAACATTTCGGGTGGCCTGGTCGGTGGCGACCGCCTTGGCGTCAAGGTTGAGCTTGGCCCCGGCGCGCGGGCGCTGGTGCTGGGGCAGGCGGCTGAGAAAGTGTACCGGGCACTGCCTGGCAGCCACTGCAGTCTCGACACCCGCCTGGAGGTGGGCGAGGGTGGCTGGTTGGAGTACATGCCGCAGGGAACCATACTCTTCGACGGTTGTCGGCTGCGACGACAGACAACCGTTTGCGTACAGGGTGACGCTCGCGCCCTGGTGGGCGAAATGCTGGTCCTGGGAAGGGTGTCGTCGGGCGAGAAGCTGGGCGACGTAGCTTTCAACGAGAGCTGGACGGTGAAGGTCGACGGCCGACTGGCCTGGGCNNGATCGCCTGCGCCTGCCCGAGGGGCAGGCCTGGTTGCTCTCGGCGCGCGCAGGTTTCGGCGGGGCACGGGCGCTGGCCACGCTGCTCTACCTTGCCCCGGACGCGGCCGGGCAGCTTGATACGGCAAGGCAGGTGATAGCAGACTGCGCGCAGGGAACGAGGGCGTCGGTGTCCTGTCCCGGACCGTTGCTCGTGCTGCGCTTGCTCGACGAGGATCCGGCCCGTTTGCGCGAGGCACTGGGCAGGTGCTGGGCCGCGCTGAGGCAACGACTCGCGGGGCTGGTAGAGCTGACGCCGACCGTGTGGTCGGCCTGATCGGGTTGTTCCGAAAGAGGAGACTGAAGCGATGAATCTTACACCGAGGGAACGCGATAAGCTGCTGGTGGCCACCGCTGCCATGGTGGCCAGGCGCCGGCTGGAGCGCGGCGTCAAGCTCAACTACCCGGAGGTCGTCGCCTTGGTGACCGACTTCGTGCTAGAAGGCGCGCGCGACGGCTGCACCGTGGCCGAGTTGATGGAGGCGGGTGCCACCGTGATCGCGAGAGAGCAGGTCATGGACGGCGTGGCCGAAATGGTTGCCGAGGTACAGGTCGAGGCGACCTTTCCCGACGGCACCAAGCTGGTGACCGTGCACGAGCCAGTGCGATGAGGGCGCCGGTGGTAAGGACTGAGCGACCATTCGACGAGGGGGGCGAGCAGTGAAGCCGGGAGAAATCATAACCGCTGAGGGCAGCATCGTTATCAACGAGGGATTGCAGGCCACCACGCTGAAGGTGGCCAATACCGGCGACCGCCCGGTGCAGGTGGGCTCGCATTATCATTTTTACGAGGTCAACGAGGCCCTCGACTTCGACCGCGAGGCGGCGCTGGGGCAACGGCTCGACATACCCGCTGGCACGGCCGTGCGTTTTGAGCCCGGGCAGTCTCGGCAAGTAGACCTGGTGCCCTACCGCGGCTCGCGCGAGGTCTACGGTTTTAACGGCAAGGTCATGGGGCCGCTGGCGACCCATGGCAGTGGCGACGGGGGAGGCGACTGACATGGCGCGCGAGATTTCGAGACGGGCTTACGCCGACATGTACGGCCCCACGGTTGGCGACCGCGTGCGGCTGGCCGATACCGAGCTGATCATCGAGGTGGAGGAAGACCGCACCACCTACGGTGAGGAAGTAAAATTCGGCGGCGGCAAGGTCATACGCGACGGCATGGGACAGTCGCAGGCTACCCGGGCCGAGGGCGCGGTCGACACCGTGATCACCAACGCGCTCATCCTCGACCACTGGGGCGTTGTGAAGGCCGACATCGGCATACGCGATGGACGCATCGCGGCGATAGGCAAGGCTGGCAACCCGCAGGTGCAGCCAGGCGTCGACATAATCATCGGCCCGTCCACGGAGGCCATAGCCGGCGAGGGCAAGATACTGACAGCCGGCGGACTCGACGTCCACATACACTTTATCTGCCCGCAGCAAGTAGACGACGCGATTGCCAGCGGCATAACCACCATGATGGGCGGTGGCACGGGCCCCGCGACGGGCACCAACGCGACCACCTGCACGCCCGGGGCCTGGCACATAGGCCGGATGTTGCAGGCCGCCGAGGGACTGGCGGTCAACCTTGGTTTTTTTGCCAAGGGCAACGCGAGCAGGCCCGAGGGGCTGCGCGAGCAGGTGCTGGCCGGCGCTTGCGGGCTCAAGCTGCACGAGGACTGGGG
>DBZX01000031.1:14735-17469 GCA_002311335.1 bacterium UBP10_UBA1149 | reverse complement strand
CGGCGGCGGACACGCACCCGACATAATCAAGGTGTGCGGCTACGCCAACGTGCTGCCGTCGTCCACCAACCCGACGCGCCCGTTCACGGTAAATACCCTCGACGAGCATCTCGACATGCTCATGGTCTGCCATCATCTTGATCGCAACATTCCCGAGGACGTGGCGTTTGCCGAGAGTCGCATACGCCGCGAGACCATAGCCGCCGAGGACATACTGCACGACCGCGGCGCGTTCTCGATGATAGCCTCTGACAGCCAGGCCATGGGCCGCGTGGGCGAAGTCATAACCCGCACCTGGCAGACTGCCGACAAGATGAAGCGCCAGTTCGGCGCCCTGCCCGGCGAGAAGGGCGACAACGACAACCTGAGGGCGCGGCGCTACGTGGCCAAGTACACGGTGAACCCGGCCATCACGCAGGGCATCTCCGATCACGTGGGTTCGGTCGAGGTCGGGCGCCTGGCCGACCTCGTGCTGTGGGACCCCGCGTTCTTTGGCGTGAAACCGGCGCTGATCATCAAGTCGGGCAGCATCTCGTCGGCGGTTATGGGCGACCCCAACGCGAGCATTCCTACCCCGCAGCCGGAGTACCACCGCCCCATGTTCGGCGCGCTTGGGCGGGCGCTGACCGAAAGCTCGGTGAGCTTCGTCAGCCGCGCGGCGCTGGATGCCGGGATCGGCGAGTCGCTGGGGCTGGCGCGCCAACTGCTTGCGGTCAGCAACACGCGCGATATCGGCAAGAAGGACATGCTGCTCAACGACGCCATGCCCGAACTGGAAGTCGACCCCGAAACTTACGAGGTCAGGGCCGACGGCGAGCTGCTGACCTGTGAACCCGCCACCGAGCTGCCCATGGCGCAAAGGTACTTTCTCTACTGAGCCCCGACGCTATGCCAGCGAGCACAACAGCCGACGTTTCCGATCGCGCCACGGCCAGGGCGGTAGAGCACCTGCCGGCCCACGAGCGGGCAGATCAGCAGGTGGGCGATGAAATCGAGCTGAGTTTTCATGACAGGCACCGTCGGCGCTTGCGACTTGTTACCAGCGCCGGGCGCGACCTGCTGCTGGATCTCGACCGCGTCGTGGCCATGCGCGACGGCGACCTGCTGCGACTCGACGACGGGAGTTGGCTGAGGGTTGTCGCGGCTGCTGAGGAATTGGTGGAAGTGAGCGCTGCCGACGAGGGCAGCTTGCTCAGGCTCGCATGGCACGTGGGCAATCGTCACGTACCGGCCCAGCTCGACGGCCAACGCTTCTTCATAGGCAGGGACCACGTCATCGAGGGCATGCTCGAAGGCCTCGGCGCCACGCTGCGGGTCTGCCGCAGACCATTCGACGCTGAGACGGGCGCCTATCATTCGCACGCAGGCGAAGGCAGCCATGATCACTGACGACGCGACGCTGTACCGGCTCATGGCCTGGAACTCTCCGGCCTTTCCTACAGGCGGGTTCTCCTACTCGCACGGCTTGGAGTTTGCCATCGAGCAGGGCCTGCTGAACGACGCCGACACACTGGGTGAATGGTTGCGGGTGGTGGTAGCCCACGGTTCGGGATGGAACGACGCGGTGTTGTTCAACGCAGCCTGGCAGGCGGCTTCGCGCGGCGGCCTTGAAGACGGCGCGCTCGCCGAGGTCGTGGAGCTGGCAGCCGTGCTGCGTGGCAGCTCGGAGCTGGCCTTGGAGTCGTCGCAGCAGGGCGAGGCTTTTGCCGCCACCGTGGCTGAGTGCTGGAAGGACGAGGGACTGGCCGCCTGGCAGGCGGGCCTGAAGGCAAGGGGGGTGGAGCTGACCTCGCCCCTGGCCTCGGCGGTGGCCTGCTGGATAGCCGGTATGCCTTGCAAGCTGGCGCTGTTGGGCTGGCTGCACGGTTTTGCAGCCAACCTCGTTTCGGCCGGCGTAAGATTGGTGCCGCTGGGGCAGGCAGGTGGACAGCGGGTGTTGAAGTCACTCGAAACGACGGTTATCGAAACCAGGGACCGGGCGCTGGCTTCGACGCTCGACGAGCTCGGGTCGGCGAGCCCGGTGGTCGACTGGGCTTCGGCCTGTCACGAAACGCAGTACACCCGGCTGTTCAGGTCTTGAGACCGGGTCGGGAACGGAGGACAAGCAATGAGTGTGAAGGGCAACAACGGCAGTGACCCCGGTGGCAAGGGCCCCTTGAGGGTGGGCGTAGGCGGGCCGGTGGGTTCGGGCAAGACGGCGCTCATCGAGCAGCTCTGCCGTCGCATGCGTGATGACTACGACCTGTTTGTTGTCACCAACGACATCTACACCCGCGAGGATCAGCTCATACTCACGCGCTCGGGAGCGCTGGCGGCCGAGCGCATTGAGGGAGTGGAGACCGGCGGCTGTCCGCACACCGCCATACGAGAGGACGCATCGATCAACCTCGCAGCCATAGCCCGGATGAACGAAAAGTTTCCCCGTGCCGAGTTGTGCTTCGTGGAGTCGGGCGGTGACAACCTGGCGGCTACTTTCAGCCCCGAGCTGGCAGACCTGACGGTCTACGTGATCGACGTAGCCGCCGGCGAAAAGATTCCCCGCAAGGGCGGGCCCGGCATCACGAGGTCAGACCTGCTGGTGATCAACAAGACCGATCTCGCGCCCATGGTCGGTGCCGACCTCGGGGTGATGGAGCGCGACACTTTGAGAATGCGAGGGGAACGTCCGTTCGTGTTCACCTGCTTGAAGGAAGGCGGCGGGGCCGACCGGGTGGTGGAGTTTATTGTTCACGCC
>DBZX01000031.1:0-14691 GCA_002311335.1 bacterium UBP10_UBA1149 | reverse complement strand
TCGATGTCGCGGCAGCTGCACCGGGCAGTGGCCGGGACGAGGCCACGGCCCACAACTGAGGAGGAACAAGCATGAACAGGAAGGTAATAATCTTGACCCTGGCGGCACTGCTGTTGCCGTTTGTCGCCCAGGCGCACCCCCTGCCCACGGGGGCAGCCGGTGCGCTACACTGGCTCGTTGCCACGGACCACGTGGCCACGCTGGCAGTAGCGGTTGCTGGGTTGCTGGCGGGCCTGGGCTGGTTTGCTGCCAGGCGCTGACGATCGGTTACAGCGGTCGCGCGTAACGGCGCCTGACGTGAATTCTTCGGCGCTCGATAGAGGCTTCGCGTTGGTCGGGCGTTACTTCGGGCGTGTCGGCAGGCAGCAACCCGCGTACTGATTCGAAGGGCACAACCCGCGTCGCGGGTATCGGGGCCTGGTCCGCCTGGTTCCAACGGTAAACCATGGTGCCCTCGGTGTGACCGGCCGGATCCAGCCAGTTGGGAATGCCGGGGTCCCTGACGGAAATGACGGCGCGAAAAACCCCGTCCGAGTCAATAACTGCCTGGTGGCCGTTCAGGCTCGACTGGTAGTTGGCAAAGTCCAGCGACTCCATCCAGTAGTTGCCCAGGTGCAGGCTCCAGTACCTCGCCGCGGGTGGCGTTACTTCCACCAGGAGGGCTTCATCATCGGCCAGGCGGAAGTACCCGATGCCGAAGGCCTGGTATTTCTGGGAGGCTGCCGCCACGTTTCCCAGTCCCCCCTGGTCGTCGGGAAACGTGTTCAAGTGTTCGCCCTGTTTGCCCAGCGTTGCCTGTACCCACCACTGAGTGTTGTCGTGGACGAATCGCCCGACCGCCCGAAGCTGGGCTGCCGTAGCCCCCGGGCTGACCGTGGTCGGGGATTTCGAGGCGCCGCCGTCGATCCTGTCGATGGTTAAAGTTGCGGGCTCCTCGTTGTCCCAGTCGTAAAAGAACTGGCGCACGATAATGGCGGTAGCGTCTTCGGGGAGTTCCACCCAGTTTCCCTCGCCGGGATTGTCTCCACCCAGCTGGATATCAAAAATTCCGTCGTCGTCTATCTCCAGGTCATCGGCGTCGACATCGACGACCGCGCGCATGCGGGCGACCAACTGAATGCCCAGGAAGTGGACACTGCCGCGTCGTCCACGTACACGGTACACGTTACCTGCCCGGACAGACGCCTGCGCGTACAGCGCGTCTGAGCAATCCAGCCCCCACTTGCCCGTGCCATCGTTCCATTCGAAGCGCGGCCTGTCCGGATCCACGGTGACCATCATTTCGCCCGCGCCCATGCGCAGGAGCGAGGCGAGATGGAGCCAGCCCTCGGCTTGGTCCAGCTGGTTTTCGGGTGCACCCTCTCCCACCACGAAGCTCCCGGCACGCTCAAGCTCGGCCAGCATTTCTTTCCACGCGTCTCCGTTGGCTATGGCCGGGTCTGTTGAAGGTGCTCGCCGAACAGCCCGTCGAACCATGCCCGGCCAGCCACTCGGCATCTGCGGCTTTTTTTGCTTGCTCATCGTATTTCCTCCAGGTCTACGGCGAAGCGGTCAATGTAAGACCTGAAGCGTTCGCGCACGTGCCCCGGGTTCAGACCGTAGTCTTCAAGCGTGTAGGTGTAGCTACCGTGACGTCCCCGTTGGTGTGTTTGCGCCCACGCGGACATTTCGTCGCGGACCCGTCCGGTGAAGGCAAGGCCAAGTTTCTGGTACGCATTGGCTACCACCCCGACGGGATCTTCGAGCTGCTCGGTGAAAAACACGTCGGCGAACCGGTCCTCTCCTATACGCTCGCGAAACGCCATCGCGCGTTCCAGCGCAAGCGGCCAGAACTCGATTTGCTCGTTGCCTATCCGCTTGGGATCCCGCTTGCCGCTGGCCATGCTGCGCGTGACTTGTATAAGCGCACACACCGAGCCAAGTACTGCAGCCGGATCCCGGTGCGTCATTATGAAACGAGCGTCCGGGTAGACCTCGTTGAGCGCTTCGAGCGACAGCATGTGTACCGGGGTTTTAAGGTGCCACCGGTTTGGCGGGCAATGCCACTGCAGGAGTTTCAGGGTGCGTTGGTGGTAACGGTACGCGCTGGTCATGTCCTGGTCTATTACCCACTCGGCGTAGCCCGGGGCCCAGTACTGTCCGGAGAAGTGGTACGTCTTGAATTCCATGCCCAGCAGGTCCTGGCATTCGGTCGGGTCGGTCGGTGACGCGTCGTACATTTTCTTCATTTCGGGGAACGCGGAGTACATGAGCTCCTGTTCGGAGCGGGCGCGTTCGATGCGCGGGTCGGTGTCGCGCGTGGCGGCCTCCGGTGGCGGGGTAGGGTGCATAGACTCCCATGTGAGCAGGGAGCGCGTGTCAGGGTCGCGCGCGAGTCTTGTTGACAAGGCGGTCGTGCCGGTGCGCGGCAGGCCAAGGATGAATATCGGTGCCGGCGTTTCCTCCAGTTCTATTTCCGGATTTTGGCGGTAGCAGTCCTCGACGCGGAGTCGGCTGGACAGCAAGCGGCGCAGGTGGCCGAGGGCGACCATGCGACCTACGTCGCCGAGTTCTGCCTCTTCCGACAGCGATTTTGCCAGAACGTCGAGTCCTTCCCGGAAGGAGTCCCCGCCGAAGTCATCGAGCCCGGTATGAGAGATCGAACTCTCGACTAACCGCGCGACGTCCATCAGGCGAAATCCGAGCCCCCGTCGACGTTCACGTCGGCACCGGTCATATACGAGTTGGTCCTGGAGGCGAGAAAGGCGATCACGGCGCCAATTTCGTCAGGGAGCCCCGCCCGGCCGAGGTCGCAGGGTTCGCCGAAATCCTCGGCGATTATGCGGTTGAGATCCTCCAGGCTGTTCGGATCCACCCCGCGTTCCACGGCCATACCCTCCAGCCAGCGACGCACCCCGCCGGTCAGGAAGGTACCCGGTGAGACGGTGTTGACCAGGATTCCATCGGGGGCAAGCGTGCGCGACAGGTTCTTGCTGATACTGGTCAGCGCGCTCTTGGCCGCGGTGTAGCTGACAAGCGAGGGGGTCTGGCGCCTGGTCGAATGTGCCGACACGAATACAATGCGGGCCCAGTCGGCTTTACGAAGTAGAGGTAACGCTTCGCGTACGCAGCGCACCGCCGACATGGTGCCGAGCTCGAAACTCTCTTTCCACTGTTCCTCAGTAAGTTCGTCTATTGATCCAGTGACACCCGGGCCGATGGTATTCACGAATGCGTTCAGGGATCCCCAGCGTTCGGAGATTGTAGAGAACCCCTCCCGTACCAAGGCTGGATTGGTAACGTCGACCTGGATACCGACGGCGTCCGGGCTGCCGAGGCGGCGCAGCGCCTTTTCGGTTTCTGCAAGCCCGTCACTGCTACGGGCAAACACCGCCACGCGCGCGCCATCGCGGGCGAAGAACTCCGCGGTTGCGCGTCCCATGCCCTGCGTTCCGCCAGTTACCAGCGCTGTCGCGTTTGAAAGTCCCAGGTCCAAGTTCTCTTCTTCTCCGCGCGCTGGCAACGGGCACCACGAGAACTCGTAGGATACTTAACCAGCTACGTCGAGCAAGGCGGGAGGGCAAGGCCTGGTCAACGGCTTGCCCGGTGGCCGCTTGCGTCCAGCTCGTCAGTTCAGGGTAGCGCGGGGTTCGTAGACCCCGTCCTCGAGGGCACCGAACAGCATGTCTATGCCGGGGTGCCCCACCGGTCCGTGCTCGGCGTCGTTGAGCAGGTTCTGCTCCGAGACGTAAGCCACGTATGGTCCGTCTTCGTTCTCGGCCAGCAGGTGGTAGTAGGGCTGGTCCTTGCGCGGGCGCAGGTCCTCGGGGATCGACTGCCACCACTCCTCGCTGTTGGCGAACTCGGGGTCGACGTCAAAAATGACACCCCTGAACGGAAAAACCCGGTGGCGCACCACCTCTCCCATTCGGAACCTTGCTACTATATCGGGCATACATAAAGGCTAATCACTGTTCTGGCATCCGTCAACTGACACGCCGCGTTGCTCACATTTGCCCCCCTTTACACTGCTTTCGGGTTGGTATTGCCTCCACCAGCAGGCGGGGTTAGCGTCGGCGGCTGACATGACCCGCCACGCTGACGCCATAGAAGCCCTTTCCCATCTCGACCAGCGACTTGATCCTCCCGGCAACGTGCTCGAGGCCGCCAGGGTGAAAGATGACCAGGCCTGGTATCGCGAGTGGGAGGCGGATCCCGAGGCGTTCTGGGAGAGGGCGGCCGACGAGTTACACTGGTTCGAACGATGGCAGCAGGCGATGCAGATCGACGGCAGCAGCCATCGCTGGTTCGTGGGCGGCCGGACCAATCTTTCTTACAACTGTCTCGAGCGTAATATCGAGCGCGGCCTGGGCGACAAGGTGGCGTTGCACGCCGAGTGCGAAGACCAGCCGCCGCGTGATTACAGCTACTCTGAAATACTGGAGCAGGTTTCCCGTACGGCCAACGTCCTGCGAGGCCTGGGCGTGGGCGAGGGCGACCGCGTGGTTATCTACATGCCGCTCAGTCCCGAGGGCTTGTTTACCATGCAGGCCTGCGTGCGACTGGGCGCTGTTCACTCGGTTGTTTACGCCGGCATGGGCGAAGGGGCACTACGCCACCGAGTAGAGGACTCGGGCGCGCGCGTGCTGGTGTGCGCCGATCTGACCTACCGTCGCGGTGCTGTCGTGCCACTCAAGCCCATTGTCGACGCCGCCCTGGCCGGCCTCGAGCAGGTGGAGCACGTGATCGTCTGGCGGCGCGACGAGGCCACCACCCTGGCCCCCGGCGAGCTGGATTTCGAGCGCGAACTGGCCGCGGCCGAGCCTGCCTGCGCGGCGGTCGCGGTGGACGCCGAGCACCCGGCCTTCATGCTCTACACCTCGGGTACCACCGGCAGCCCCAAGGGCGTGGTGCACGTGCACGGCGGCTACGCGGTGGGCGTACACTTGCTCATGACCCACTACTTCGACGTGGGCGAGAGCGACACCTGGTGGTCCACGTCCGACATCGGCTGGATCGTGGGGCACTCGTACATCTGTTACGGCCCCATGATGGCCGGAGCCACGCAGGTCATACGCGAAGGCGCGCCCGACTACCCCGACGCGGGTATTACCTGGCAGCTGGTAGACAAGTACTCGGTCACGGCGCTGTTCACCGCGCCCACGGCGGTACGCATGTTCATGCGTGCGGGCGAGAAGGCGCTGGCCGACAGCGATCGCTCGACGCTGCGGCTGCTGTTCTGCGCCGGTGAGCCTTTCAACCCCGAGGCCTGGCTGTGGGCGGCAAAAAACCTGGCGCCCGCGGGTCACGTGGTCGACAACTACTGGCAGACCGAGATCGCGAGCCCGATGATAGGAACCTTCGCCTGCATGCAGGGCCGCCCTGGCTGGGCGGGTCGCGCCATGCCGGGTATCAAGCTCAAGGTCGTCGACGAAGCCGGCGGGCGCATGGACGACGGCGAAGGCGGCACGCTGGTCATGGAGCAACCCGTACCCTGGATGATGCAGACCATCTGGCAGGACGACGAGCGCTACCAGTCCTGCTTCAGCGAGCGACTGGGCGGTTACGTGACCGGCGATATCGCGGTGCGCGACAACGAGGGCTACTGGGCTGTGCTCGGACGGTCGGACGACGTGCTCAACGTTGCCGGGCACCGAATCGGAACCGCCGACGTCGAGAGCTCGCTTATCTCCCACCCGGCGGTGTCCGAGTCGGCCGCCATCGGCTTGCCCGACGAGCTCAAGGGTGAGCGCATCAAGGTGTTCGTGGTGGCTGCCAACGGTTACGAGCAGGGGGCCGATCTTTCCGATGAGCTCAGGAAGCACGTTTCCCGGGAGCTCGGCCCGATAGCCCGCCCCTCGGAGTTGGACTTTGTGGATACGCTTCCGAAAACGCGTTCGGGAAAGATCATGCGCCGGCTCTTGCGCGCCCGCGAACTGGGACTGGACGAGGGTGATACGTCTACGCTTGAAGACTGAGCTCGTGCTGCCGGCATTGGCCTTGCTGTTGGCCCTGGTGCATCACCCGGCGATGGCAGCCGACCAACAGGCGGCCGATCGACAGGCCACGATCAGTGGTAGGGCCGAAGTTGTGGATGGCGACAGCCTGCTGGTGGGAACCGTCAAGGTCAGGCTGTTCGGTATCGACGCGCCCGAAGTGGGCCAGTACTGCAAGGGTTCGGATGGTTCGCGCTGGCCCTGCGGTCAACACGCCACCGTGGCCATGGACCGGTTGGCCGGCGGCCGCGCGGTTCACTGCGAGGTGAAAGACACCGACAGCTGGGGACGCAAGGTCTGTGTATGCAAGCTGGGCGACGGCCGCGATCTTTCGGCGGCCATGGTCGCCGCGGGTTGGGCGCTGGCCTATCGTCGCTTCAGCAACGACTACGTTGACGACGAAACCCGCGCCGAGTCACGGGGCGTGGGGATATGGCGGGGGAGCATGGTCCCCCCGTGGAAGTGGCGCGCCGATCACCGCGGGCGCTGATGCCGGTGCTGTACAACACACCCGCGAGAGCTTAGAACGGGGTATGTCAAGCACGGTCGACGTCAACTGGCAGGAGATTCACGCCCAGGCGGTGGAGCTGCTGTCTGAGTATATTCGCATCAATACCACCAACCCCCCCGGCGGCGAAGAAGCCGGGGCGTTGTTTCTCCGGGGCTTGCTCGAGTCCGAGGGCATACCCTGCCGCATGCACGACGCCGGCGATTCGCGGGTGTCGATAAGCGCGCGCCTGGAGGGCAGTGGCGGTAGCGAGACCAGCCCGCTGGTGCTGTTGTCGCACATCGACGTAGTGCCGGCCGAGGCCGAACACTGGGATGTCGACCCCCTGTCGGGAGCTGTCGTGGACGGCACCATCTGGGGACGCGGGGCGCTGGACATGAAGTGCATGGGCATAATGGAGCTGCTCGTGATGGTACTGGCTTGCCGCCACCGCTTGCCACTGAAGCAGGATCTCGTGTTCGTGGCGGTGGCCGACGAAGAAGAGGGCGGCCTCATGGGCGTGCACTACCTCGAGCGCGAGGCGCCCGAGCTGCTCAGGTCGAGTTGGATTTTCAACGAGGGCGCCTACGGCTTCAGGGAGTTCATGGGCAAGCCCACCCGCATGTTCGGCGTGGCCCCCAGCGAGAAGAGTCCCTGCTGGATACGGCTGCGCACTCACGGCGAACCCGGTCACGGCTCGGTGCCGCACTCGAAGAACTCACTGGTAGCACTGGTCAAGGCCTTGGCCCGCATCGAGGAACGCGAGAAGCGCGCACGCCTGACGGCGCCGGTGGAAGCCATGCTCAACACCCTCAAGGGCCAGGGCTTTCTGCCCGAGGATCTCGACCCGCGTGACGACGCGACGCTGGAGGCGCTGGGCGAACTCGACCCTTTCCTGCACGCGATCACCCACGACACGGTAACGCTCACCGGCGTGCACGCGGGCAGCAAGCACAACGTGATCCCGGTCAACTCCGAGTCAACGCTGGACTGCCGACTGTTGCCCGGCACCAACCCCGACGATTTCGTAGAAGAGCTGCGCTCGGTAATCGACGACCCGGGGGTGGAACTCGAGGTGGTGCTGCAACACGACTCGGGACAGTCGTCCATGGACACGCCGGTGACGCAGGTGATAGGCGAGGTGCTCGAAGAGCGCTACGGCAACGACGTGTGCGTGCTGCCGATGCTGTCGCCGGGCTTCACCGACTCGCACGCCTTTCGCAAGGCCGGCGGGCACGCTTACGGGTTTACGCCGGCCCTTCTGTCGCGTGAAGAGCTCTCGACCATACACGGACACAACGAGCGGATGAGCGTAGAAAACCTCGCGCTGGGCACCGAGGTGTTGTTCGAAGTGACAAGGAGGCTGGCGTGCTCTGGGCCCTCGGCCCGCTGAGCACGGGCCTGCGATACGGATGATCCTGGCACGCGACAAGATCCTCGAGGCCGTGCGCGACGGTGATATTATTATCGAACCATTCGACGAGGCCCTGGTCGGGCCGGCGTCGGTTGACCTGCACCTGGCCGGTGAAATCCGCGTGATGAAGCGCGATCCCGCGCCGCTGGACGTGGTCGACGAGGTCGACTATCTCGACCATACCGAGCGTCAGCTGCTCGACGCGCCCTACGCCCTTGAGCCCGGCAACACCATCCACGGCATTACGCTCGAAAAGATCACTCTCGCTCCCGGTATATGCGCCTGGCTCGAGGGGCGCTCGCGTTTTGCCCGGCTGGGCCTGATGGTTCACGTGACATCCGGTTTCGTGGCACCCGGGGTCAGTAACAGGCAGGTGCTCGAGATATCCAACGTGTCGGCCCGCACGCTGAACATCCATGCCGGTACGCGTCTTTGCCAGATCGTGTTCCAGCGAACCGACGGACAGGCGGTGTACGCGGGCAGGTTCTCAAAACAGGACGGATTGTAGCGGTAGCGAAAGCGACCCGGCAGAAGCGACCCGGTCGAAGTTACTCAGTGAACGCCGCTGGCCGGGGCCAGGGCTTTGGGGTCGACGCCCAGCAGTCTCACCGAGGCTTCCCACTGGTACTCGCAGGGGGTGTCGAATACGAGGTCGGCCGAAAGGGGAGCGTTTACCCAGCTTCCGCCCGTGAGTTCGGATTCCAGCTGTCCCGGTCCCCAGCCGGCGTAGCCCAGCAGCACGCGCATGCGCGGGGGCGGTCGTGATACGAGCACCGACAGTGCCTCGGGCGCAGCCGTGAGGTGTACGCCGTCAAAGATCTCCCGCGTCGCGGGTTCGCCAAGTCCGGGTACGGGCTCGTGCAGAACCCAGCCGGTTTCGGGCTGCACCGGGCCGCCCATCCAGACCTCCGCCTGCTCGTCTCCGCACCAGTCCATTTCGAGACTGGAGATGAGATTGCACACCAGGTCGTCGGTGGGTCTGTTCAAGACCAACCCGAACGAACCTTCCTCGTTGTGCTCGGCCACGAGGATGACGGAACGCCGGAAGTTGGGATCGTTGAGCTGTGGCATCGCCACGAGTATCCCCGGCGCAATGGTAAGTTCGGCGGCCATGCACCAATAATTACTCCCTCTTGATACGGGTCGGCAAGACTGTTTTTTTTGCAGGGTGTCGCAGGTGCCGTAAACAGCGGTATTACGGGCCGGATTTATTTTGACCGAGAATTCCGCGAGGAGCGCGGGCGGGGGTGGCGGCGATTCTATACCCGAAAAGGTGGTGCTGGCCCTACCCGAACAGGTGGGCTGCCATGCGCTCGGCGGCGAGCTCGGCCGAGTGCACGCAATCGGGTATGCCTATGCCTCGGTAGCCGTTGCCCGCCAGGGCCAGGCCAGGCAGGGCTTCCACGTGTTTTTCTATACGGTCCACCCGTTGCAGGTGGCCGCGGCCGTACTGGGCCATGGCCCGGGGATGCCGCGAAATTCGTACGTGCAGTGGCGGGCCCTTGAGCCCCAGCAGTTCGGAGAGATCGTGGGTGACGGCAGCCAGCAGTTGCTCGTCGTCGAGCAGGGCTGCCCCGGGCTGCATGGCGCCACCGGCGAAGGCCCTGAGCAGCACCTGGTCAGAGGGGGCCCGGCCGGGAAACTTTTCGTGGCTGAAGGTACAGGCCAGCAGCGTGCGGCCTTCGACCGCCGGTACGACAAAGCCGAAGCCGTCCAGCGGGTGAGTCACGTCGCGGCGGGCGAAGGCCAGGTTGATGGTCGCTGTCGAGGCGTAATCAATGGCGTTGAGCTCGGTCGTGAGTTCGGCGGCGATTCCAGCCGTCAGCTGCCCCGAGGCGTGGCTCGGTAGCGCCAGGCAAACTGCGTCAGCCCGCAGCTGCAGCTCCGGGCCGCCCAGCAGGTAGCCGTCACCGTCGTGTTGCAGGCTCTCCACCCGCTGCCCGGTACGAACGCAGCCGTCGGGCAGGGCTTTTACCAGCGCCGCGGGCAACTCGCCCATCCCGTCGGTCAGGCTCACGAAGAGGTCGTAGCGTGGCCCGGTGGTATTGGCCGGAGGCATCGCGCGGCGTGCCTTGTACATGCCCAGTATCAGGCTGCGGTGCTTGCGCTCCATTTCGATGAAGCGGGGCATGGTGGCCTGCAGGCTCAACTTTTCAGGGTCTGAGGTGTAAATGCCGCCCACCAGGGGTTGCGCGGCGCGCTCCAGGGCTTCGTTGCCCAGTCTCCGCCTGACGAACTCGGCCAGGGTCTCCTCGTTGCCGTCGTTTTTGCTTTGCCCGCCTCTTGGCAGCAACAGGTCCATTCCCATGCGCAGCTTGCCCAGCGGCGAGAACAGCGGCGTGGTGAGAAAGGGCGCAAGGCGCGTTGGTGCGAGCATCTGAAAACCGTCGGGAATGGGGTGCAGGCGGTGGCCGCGGGCAATGAAGCTGCGCCGCCGCGGGCCGGTGCCCAGCACCCGCTGCTCCAGCCCCAGCTCGCGGCACAAGGCCAGCGCCCAGGGTTTTTCGCTGATGAAGGAGTCCGGCCCGAGCTCGCAGATAAAGCCGTCAACGTTTTCGGTGTTTATCACTCCGCCGACGCGGTCGTCTGCTTCGAGCACAGTTATGTCGAGATCACGCTCTCGGCGTGCGGCTTCGCGCTGCAGGTACCAGGCTGTCGCCAGTCCCGAGATTCCGGCGCCTACGACAAGCGCCTGCATCAGTCGCGCAGTCCGAACTCGTGCACCGCGTCGACCAGCGCGATGACGTTGTCTACCGGTGTACCCGGCAGTACGCCGTGCCCGAGGTTGAAAATGAAGCCGTCGCGGTCGCCCACTGCCGTCAGCACGGCGCGGCAGCCGCTGCGCACGGCTTCGGGTCCAGCGAAGAGTATGGCAGGGTCCATGTTGCCCTGCAGCGCGAGGCCGCTGAAGCGCCGCGAAGCCTCGGCGAGGTCGCTGCGGTGGTCTATGCCCAGCACGCTTCCGCCGGCCTCGACCTGCAGGTCGAGCAGGGCCGAGGTGCCGGTGCCAAAGTGTAAGCTGGGGGTCGACGGCGGCAGTGCGTCGAACACCGAGCGCGTGTGGGGCAGCACGAATTCGCGGTACTCGTCGGGAGACAGGCAGCCCACCCAGCTGTCGAACAACTGCACAGCCTGGACGCCGGCCTCGACCTGGGCCGAGAGATAGCGCGCCACTGAGCGCGAGATAAGCTCCATCATGGCGTCCCAGGCGCCGCGGTCGCTGTGCATCAGGCGCTTTGTGTGCGTGTAGTTGCGCGAGCTGCCACCCTCGATGATGTAGGAGGCGAGCGTGAACGGCGCACCGCTGAAGCCGATCAACGGCAAGCCCGCGGGCAACTCACCGCGCGTGCGCCTGATCGCGTCCATCACGAAAGGCAGCGACTCGTTGGGGTCGACCTCCTGCAGACGGTCTACGTCGGAAGCATCTCGGACCACGTGCTGCAGGCGCGGGCCGTCACCCCGGGTGTAGGTCAGGCCCAGTCCCATGGGCTCGACGATCAGCAGGATGTCTGAAAACAGTATGGCTGCGTCTACTCCGAGCCTCGCTGCGGCGGTGACCGCTACCTCGGCCGACAGCTCGGGGTTCTTGCACAGGTCCATGAACGGGGTTCTCGCGCGCAGCTCGCGGTACTCGCGCATGTAGCGACCGGCCTGCCGCATCAACCATACCGGTACGCGCTCCACGGGTTCTCTTCTGCAGGCTCGCATGAAGAGGCTTTGTTCGGGATCGTCGCTCGCGAACTCCCGGCGGCCGGCCGTCGGCGGTGGTCCGGGTACGGCCTGGCGTCGGCGTTGCTCGAGCAGCGGTAGCGCCTGCTCGGCTGCCGCCTTTACCAGGGCGCCCAGCTTGCCGCGCGCGGGTTGCACGTCGACGGCTATGCCCAGTTCATCCAGTGTCTGGCTGCAAACCGGGCCGATCGACGCGACCACTACTTCTTTGAGCGCCTGGCGCAGTTGGTCAACGATGTCGGCAGCCGAAGCGATTTCGATAACGTTGCGGGCCTGCATTGAACTGGTAAACAGCAACACGTCGGCCGTGCCCGAGATGATTTCGCGCAGCCCGTCGAGCAGTGGCCTCGTGTTCTCCGGCGTCGCCCAGCGGTACACCGCTACGCTCAAGGGCGTGGCCCCGCGCTCGGCCAGTCCACTGGCGAGCTGCGGGCTGCCGACGCCGTACTCCTGCACGGCAACGGTCTTGCCTTCGAGGGAAAACGTCGACTGGTTTGCGTCGAAGGCCGCGAGCACCTCCTGCCAGGTGTTGGGTTCTTCGGCGCGAAGGTCCACCCGGACACCGAGTTCGCCCAGCGCCCTGAGTGGTTTAGGGCCGCGCACTGCCACGGTGGTTTCTTTCAGCGCGGCCACGAGCTCGTCGCGTTGGTGCACTGTCTCCATGGCCGCAAAGAGGTGCCTGGTGCCGACACCGGTCAGGAAGATCACCGCGTCCACGCGGCCGGCGAGCAGCTGGCCTGCAAAACTGATGGCGGGCCCGTTATCGCTGAGTTCGACTTCGCGCATCGCTGGCGCGCTGATAGCGATGCCCCCCGATTTTTCGACCAGTGTTCCGCACTCGGTGGCGAGACGGGATTCGAAGTAGACCACCCGCAGGCCGCCAAAGCCTTCTGCGGTCGAACGGTTTGCGCCGTCCTTACCGGCCTGTTCGCTGGAAGCCGAAATCACCGCCCTACTGTAACCCTCCTTATCCGTTTAGCCAAAAGCGAAAAGCAGCGCTTATCAGTGAGCCGCTTGAGCCGCTATACCCACCCGGAAGGGTGTCACCCGGGTGGGCATAGTTTGCCGCCGGGCTAACACCCCCTGGGCATTCTGTGGTAGCCTTCCCCTTGGCTTGCGCCAGCTGAGTCGAAAACGAGGCAGGCAAAAGGCTTGTTTTTGGGCCGCGGGCGCGCAGGAGCGGAGGGTCAGATATGAAAACCATAGGCGATGTAATGACTCACGGTGTGGCTAAACTTCAGACCATCGATCCCGCGAGTACGGTCAAGCAGGCGGTTGATCTTCTCAACCAGCACAACATCGGAGCGCTGCCGGTCTGTGACGCGGGCGGGCGCCTGGTCGGTATCATAACAGAGCGCGACGTCCTCAGGCTCTGCGGCAGCGATGGCATTTCCGGTCTCGACACGCACATGGTCAGCGAAGTCATGACACCCTCACCGCTGGTAGGTGTGCCCGACGACTCGGTGGCCTACGTTATGAGGATAATGACCGAGCACCGTATCAGGCATCTGCCGGTAATGGACGGCGGAAAGCTGGTGGGCATAACCTCTATAGGCGACGTGGTGAAGGCCCAGCTCGAGGAGACCAACGCCGAGGTGAGTTACCTGCGCGAGTACGTCGGCGGCTGACCCCGGCCGAGCGAGGTGCCGGCGCCGGGCTTGACCGCCGCAGGCGAAAGCGGGAAGCTGCCGCGCGGTGAGCTTCGCTACGTCTACAGGTATCGACCCGCGTCCGTACGCTCGCGGCCTCGTGGCCGCGCTTGCCTGCGCGCTCATGTTGGGCCTGTTACTGCCGGCCGACTCGTCTGCGCTCATTCTCAACACCGAGAAGGAGCGGAGGACCGAAGGCGGCGAGGGGCTCAGCCGCAGGCTGAACCTGAGCGCTGCGCTGCGATCGGGCAACGTGGACCTGGTCGATTTCGGACTGGGCCTGAGGCTTGAAAAGTGGGACGAGCATAGTTCCTGGCTGCTGATCGCCGGCGGCCGGGTGGCCGAGAAAGACAACAGTACTTTCGTGCAGGAAGGCCAGGTTCACGTTCGCCGTAACTTCCGGATCGACCAGGGGCTGGACCCCGAGGTTTTTGCGCAGCTGCAGACCAACGAGTTCGCCAATCTCGAAATGCGCGCTCTCCTGGGTGGCGGTGTGAGGATGCGACTGGAGAGTGTTGAGGGCAGCAGGGCCTGGTTAGGGCTCGGCGCGATGATTGAAAGCGAGTCGCTCGACGTTGACTCCGGCTCCGGTGAAGATTCCTCGGCGTCAGCCTTGCGGCTCAACACTTACCTGTCCTTATCGCGCGCCGTGGGCGAGAGCGCCGACTTTTCTGCCACGGTCTTCGTGCAACCGCGCGTAGACGATCCCGGCGACCTGCGCGCGATGGTCGAGCTCCTGCTCGAGACGCGGGTCAGCGAGCGCATCAGCCTGGACCTCTCGCTGTCCCTTGAGCACGACAGCCGGCCTCCGGGCGACGTGGAGCAGACCGACGTCCAGCTGCGCAACACCCTGGTGTTTGACTGGTAGCGGTCAGGGTTTCGTTGCGGGCGGGGGCGAGGGCTCCTTGACGTCGACGCCTATAATTTTTCCGAAGCGCTCTATCACCGACACAAGCCCACCCGTGCCGTGCGCGACAAGGCCAGTCGCCAGGTCGACACCGTTTTTTACGACCTTGCCCGCGAGCTTTCCGCCCGGCAGGATCTCGGCTGCGTCGCTGCCCTCCGCCAGTATGCGCCCGGCCGCGTCGGGGATCACGTTGAGCACGGTCGACACTATCGCCCTCGGGTGAACCGAAACACCGGGATCCTCGAAGTCGCCCGACACCGACACCGGCACGTAGGTCCAGCCCTCGGTGTCCTTGAGGTAGGGCATCAGTATGCCTGCCGACAGCAGCTCACGTTTTTCGCCCGGCCCGATTCCTATCCACAGGTCGAAGTCCATGCTGGTGTCGAAGCCCACGCTCCCGCGCAGGGCCAGCTGGCTTGCGCTGTTGCCGAACACAGCCAAGGGACTGTGGATGCGTCCGTCGCGCACCTGGAAGTCCCCACCCGAGTCCACCATTTCCAGCTCTGCCAGCGAGGCGATGCCGGTCTTGC
>DBZX01000045.1:2063-21519 GCA_002311335.1 bacterium UBP10_UBA1149 | reverse complement strand
GTCTATTTACAGGATGCTCTAAACTACTGAACGTGTTGGTCTCATGCTTGACCATGGCGCTAAGAACGCGTCTGCCCATACGATGCGACTCCATCCAACGGCGTGGGATTCTTGGACATACGAAACCGTCCCCATGGCGTCAAGTGGAACAGGGCGGAATCGATCCGCTGCCGATAAGTTGATGGCCCGCCAGGGCACCCTGTATTACCCTGCTCTTGACGATGAGGGAGACGACAACCATGCCGGTCAGCAACGCCGCGCTACGCCACGACGCCGATGCCATGGCGCTCGATGAAATCGAGGTAACGGGCGAACCCGAACGGCTTTATTCCAATTTCATCTGCGGCATCACCGCCCTTCCGGTGCGCCTGGGCGCCGCTTAGGCGGACAGCGCCCCGCGCTGGCGGGGCAACTGAACCAACCCCCAGGGGCTCGGAAATTCGCCGCACGGCACCTCGATCAGGGTCGGCCCGTCCTCGTCCTCGAAACTGGCGGCGATCGCGCGGCTAAGCTCGTCCGGCGAATTCACCTGCATCCCCCGCGCGCCGAAGGCTTCCGCCAGGGCGACGAAATCCGGGTTCGCCAGATCGCTGGCGATAGTGCGGCCGGCGTAGTTTTCCTGCTGCATCCGTTTCACATTGCCATAGGCGTTATCGTTGAGCACGACGATGGTCACGGCGATTCTGTGCTGCACGGCGGTGGCCAGTTCCTGGACGTTGAACATGAACCCGCCATCGCCGGCAATGGACACGATCTTGCGGTCCGGCATCGCCACCTTGGCGCCAAGCGCGGTCGCCAGCCCCCAGCCCAGCGTGCCCTGATAGCCCGACGACAAAAACGTGCGCGGCCCATAGGCCGGGAAGGCGAAGCGGCTGACATAACCGATCTGGGTCAGTTCCTCGACGAAAATGCCGTCGTCCGGCAAGGCATTGCGAATCGCCTCCAGCAGCGCCACCTGCGGCCCGACGGTCTGGCGGAAAGTCTTGTCGAACGCCGCCTTCAGGACCGCCATCTCGTCCTCGCGGCTCACGCGCGCAGCATTGACGCCGTGCAACTTGTCGATCAGCGCCGCCGTGCCCGCCGCCGCGTCGGCCAGGACCGCCACATCGCACGGGGCGATGCGGGCCAGTGCTGCGCGGTCGCAATCCAGATGGATAATCTTGAGGCCGTCATCGGTGCCCCAGTGCTGGCGCTGGGTTTGCAGCCGCGAACCGATGGCGATAACCGCGTCGGCGTCCTTCCACAAGGCGTGACCGGCGGGCATGGTGTGCGACAGATAATGGCGGCTGTCGAGCACGCCGCGCCCGTTGCGCGACGAAATCACCGGCGCTTGCAGCATTTCGGCCAGTTCGCGAACCGCCGCGCCGGCTTCCAGCGCGCCGACGCCGACAACGATCATCGGCCGCCGGGCCGCGCCCAGAATTCGCGCCGCCGCGCCAATCGCATCCAGGTCGATTTCAACCGGTTCGCGCAATGCTTTTTCCAGCGGCCGGTCGAATGGGGCGGCATCGCGCCACGTCGTCATGGCGCATTCCAGCGCCACCGGCTTGGCGCAGCCATTGCGCAACTGGCGGAAGGCATCGGTGATTTTTACCGCTGCATCCGCCGCGCCGGTGATCCGGGCAGCCGATTTGGTCAGCCGCTCCATGATCCCGAGTGGTCCGGAATTTCATGCAGCAAGCCGAAACCCTTGCCGATGGCGGCTTCGGGTATCTGCCCGACCAGGGCCAGCACCGGCGCGTTGACCGCATAGGCGGTGCATAGCGCCGCCGTCGTATTCAGGAATCCCGGCCCCGGCACGACACAATAGGCCTGCGGCTTTCCGGTCGCCAGGGCCGCGCCCAACGCCATATAGGCGCTGCCTTGTTCGTGGCGCGTATGCACCGGCCGGGGCGCGCCGGATTTATGCAACGCATCGAAGAAATCGTCGTTCTGCACGCCGGGCAGGCAGAACAACGTCTCGATTCCGTTGACGGCCAGTCCCTCAACCAATATCTCGGCGGTGGTTTTGCTACCCATGACCTTCTCCCTGCCAGACCGTGTTCGCGCCCCAAAACCTAACCCACCAGGGACACAATGCGAAATTTCAGCGCCGGGTTGCCCGGAAGCCGGGGGCGTGGCAGGCTGCCGGTATGGCCGAACAACATCACCGCCGGGACGCGGACAAAAAACTGACCGTGTTCGGTGAGCCGCTATGGCTCGATGCGCTGAAGACGCTGGGCGTGGGCCTGATGATGTTGTTGCTGGTGGTCGTGGTCGGTGCCGTGCTTGGCGTGGCGATCATCGCCCCGTGGGGGCGGGCCAGCCACGATTGTTCGATCTATTGCGTCCTCGAACAGCAATTTCGCGCCTATTTTCTTAATTGACGAAGCCGCTTGACATATTTCTAAAAACAGATTATATTCCTTTTATTGCTTTTCCTCCCGCCGGGCGAGCGGGATGTTCCGGGCGAAGCAGGATGTTAATGAATGCTAATGGCTGCTAAGGGAAAAAACGATTTTGTGCCGCGCTGGCGTCCGTTCGAAGATTTTCTCCCATAGAGTGTGAGAATGCGATGCGGGTGGGGATAGAAGTCGGCGGCACGTTTACCGACCTGGTCGCGGTCGAGGGTGGCGAGGTGCGCATCGCCAAGGTGCCCAGCGTGCCGGCGCGGCCCGACGAAGGGGCGATGGCGGTGCTGAAAGCGGCCGGACTGGCGATGGAAGACATCGACGATCTGGTGCATGGCTCCACCGTTGCGATCAATGCGGTGCTGGAACGCAAGGGGGCAAAAACCGCTTTCCTGGTGACCAAGGGGTTTCGCGACCTGCTGGCGCTGCAACGCCACAACCGGCGGCAAATCTATGATTTGTTCTACGCCAAGCCGGTGCCGGTGGTCGGACAACGCGACACCTTCGAAATCGACGAACGGACCGGGCCGGATGGCGGCATCGTCAAGGCGCTCGACACGCAGGCACTGGACGGGGCGCTGGCGCAAGCGCTGGGCTGTGGCGGGTACGAGGCGGTGGCGGTCTGCCTGTTGAACGGGTACGCCAATCCAGCCCATGAGCAGGCCGTCGCGGCCTGGCTGAAGGCGCATTTCCCGGACCTCGCAGTGACCTGTTCCAGCGATGTGACGCGCGAATTCCGCGAGTACGAGCGCGCCTCGACGACCACCATCGCGGCCTATGTTCAGCCCGTGAACAAAGCCTATATCGACCGGCTGGCCGACAGCCTGCGCGCCGCCGGCTTTACCGGGCGGTTTTCCATCATGCAGTCGAATGGCGGCCGCCTGCCCGCTGCCGCCAGCGCCGGCAACGCGGTCGGGGCGCTATTTTCCGGCCCGGCGGCGGGGGTCAAGGGCGCGATCCGGCAGGCCGCGCTGGCCGGGTACCGGGATATCGTCACCCTGGACATGGGCGGCACCTCGACCGATGTCTGCCTTGTCAACGACGCCCAAGCCGATCTGACCAGCGAGACCGAAGTCGATGGGCTGCCGATCCGGGTCCCGGCCCTCGATATCGTCTCGGTCGGGGCCGGTGGCGGGTCGATCGTGTGGATCGACGATGGCGGTATGTTGCGGGTCGGCCCGCGTTCGGCCGGGGCCAGTCCGGGCCCGGCCTGTTATGAACGCGGCGGCGTGGAAGCCACGGTGACCGACGCGCATATGATCCGCGGCGCGATCCGCGCGCAAGCCTTCCTGGGCGGCGCCATGCGAGTTGACCGCGATGCCGCCGCGCGCGCCTTCGAACCGCTGGCGCGCCATTTCGATATG
This sequence comes from bacterium UBP10_UBA1149, assembly GCA_002311335.1. Taxonomy (GTDB): domain Bacteria; phylum Desulfobacterota; class Binatia; order UBA1149; family UBA1149; genus UBA1149. The sequence continues at coordinate 17,765 of DBZX01000045.1, read as the reverse complement.
AGTCTGGAGGATATCGCCGACAGTGCGGTGCGCGTCGCCGACGCCAATATCGTGCGCGCCATCGAACTGGTATCGACCGAACGCGGCCGCGATCCGCGCGACTATGTGCTGGTGCCCTATGGCGGTGCGGGTCCGCTGCACGCGGTCCGGGTCGCCGAAGCGCTGGGCATCGCGACCATCGTGGTGCCGCCCAATGCCGGCGTGTTGTCCGCGTTCGGCCTGCTGGCCGCCGATTTCGCCCAGTACGACACCATGACCCGCCGGGTTGCGGTCGATGCGCAAGCGCCCGGACGGGTCCGCAAGATCTACGCCGAAATGGCCGCGCGGGCGCGCGCCGCCTTCGCCGCCGCCGGCATCGACGCCGAACCGGCGATCACCTTCACCCTGGAAATGCGCTATGTCGGCCAGGCGTTCGAAGTGCAGGTGCCGCTCGAAAGCGAGGCGCTGGAAGGCTTGCGCGCCGACGATCTGGCGGCCCGGTTCGCCGATGTGCATATCCAGGGCTACGGTTTCGGCGGTGCCGATTACGGGGCGTGCGAGATCATGTCGTTCCGGGTCGGCGCGCTGGCCCCGCCGGGCGAATTGCCGGCGCTGCGCGAAGCCGAACCCAGCCAGACCGGCGCGGCGTGCAAAATCTTCGATGGCGGCGAATGGCGCTGCGGCGCATTGGCCCAGCGCGCCGGCATTCGCAATGCCGGCGGCCAGCCCGGCCCGGCCTTGGTCGAAGACGCCACCTCGACGGCCTTCATTCCCGGCGGCTGGCATGCGACAATCGACCTTCACGACAACCTTGTCATCGAACGATTGGACCTGCCATGAAGCTGGTTTTCCCCGCCGACCAGGCGGTCATCGCCCAGGGTCTTGTCGCGGCGGCGCGCGAGATGGGCGTCAAGCTGATCCGGTCGGCCTATTCGCCGGTGGTGCGCGAAGCCAGCGACTGCGCCGCCGCCCTGCTTGACCGGCACGGCAATGTCGTCGCCCAGGCGGAACTGATCCCGATGCAGCTCGGTTCGATCGGTGCGACCTTCAAGCCATGCGCCAAATTGTTCCCGCCCGAAACCCTGGTCGAGGGCGATTTCTACATCAACAACGACCCCTATCACGGCGGCCAGCATCTGCCCGACGTGTTCTTGTTTTCGCCGATCTTTCTCGACGGCGCGTTGATCGGCTTCGCCGCCACGGTGGCGCATCATCTTGATCTTGGCGGCGGCGCGCCGGGGCTCAACCCGCAGGCCAGCGACGTGCATCAAGAAGGGCTGATTATCCCGCCCAGCAAGTACAATCACGCGCGCGACTGGTCGGGCGGGCCGCTGGAACGGCTGATCCGGGCCAATATCCGGGTGCCAACGCAGACCATCGGCGATTTCAACGCCCAGTTCGCGGCCAATTTCTGCGGCGCGGAACGGCTGCGCGCGCTATGCGCCAAATTCGGCCCCGGCACGGTCGATGCGGCGATGGCCGAACTACTCGATTATTCGGAACGGCGCATGCGGCGCGCGATCGCGCAAGCGCCCGACGGCGTCTATTACGGCGCCGACGCGGTGGACGATGACGGCATCGGCGACCAGCCTTTGCCGGTCCACGCCACCGTGACGATCGCCGGCGATTCGGTGCATGTCGATTTCGCCGGCACCAGCGATCAGGTCGCCACCAACGTCAACTGCCCCTTCGCCTCGACCGTGGCGACGGCGCTGACGGTGGTGAAGTCGGTGCTGACCAGCCCGGATATTCCCTTCAACGAAGGCTCCATGCGCCCGGTGACGGTCGCGGCCCCCTATGGCTGCATCCTCAACCCCAAGCCGCCGGCCCCGGTGCGCGCCCGGCTGACATCGAGCTACCGCGCCTATAACGCGGTGATGAAGGCGATGGCCCAGGCGGTCCCCGACAAGGTGATCGCCACCGGGTTCGACACCACCGAAGCGATCTGCCTCAGCCATCTTGGGCCCGATGGCTACCGCATATCGCTGGAGATATTCGGCGGCGGCTACGGGGCGGGTCCGGAACAAGACGGCTGTGATGCGGTCGACAGCCCGATGTCGAATTGCGGCAATGTCCCGGTCGAAGCGCTCGACCTTGAATATGATTTCTTTCGCGTCAGCGCCTATGGGCTGCGCCAAGGGTCCGGCGGGCCGGGACGCTCGCGCGGCGGCCTTGGCCTCATTCGGCATTATGAAATTCTTGCCGACGACGTCACGTTTGCCACCTATTCCGACCGCTTCCGGCTGGCCCCGCAAGGCCTGTTCGGCGGCGAACCGGGCCAGTGCGCCGCAACCAGGGTCAAGCGCGGCAACCAGATCATCGATCTGCCGTCGAAATGCAGCTTCGCGCTGCGCAAAGGCGACGTGCTGATGATCGAAACCGGCGGCGGCGGCGGTTACGGTGCGCCCGAATCGCCCGGTGCCGCATAGACCGCGCGCGCGGTCGCGACATAATCGATCCGCTTGTCGCGCAACGCCGTCGCGCATTCGGCCGGCGTATTGATGATCGGTTCCTCGTGAACATTGAAGCTGGTGTTGATCAGCACCGGGCAACCCGTGAGCTCATCGAACTTCTCAAGCAGCCTGCAGTAGCGCGGGTAGCGCACGGGGTCGACGGTCTGCACGCGGGCCGAGTAATCGACGTGGGTGACAGCCGGCACCTCTGAGCGCGCGACCTTGAGCTTGTCCAGCCCGCTGAGTTCCAGCTCGCCCTCGCTCATGGTCCGGCGCCTGGACTCGTTGACCGGCGCCACCAGCAGCATGTAGGGACTGGCCTGCCCCTCGCGCAGGCCGAAGTACTCGTGCGCCCGCCGCTCCAGTACCGAGGGCGCGAACGGGCGGAACGACTCGCGAAACTTGATCTTGAGATTCATCACCGACTGCATGTCGCGGCTTCTCGCGTCGCCCAGGATACTGCGCGAGCCGAGCGCACGCGGGCCGAACTCCATCGGCCCCTGGAACCAGCCGACGACTTTCTCCGAGCCGAGCATGCGGGCGACCTTGTCGGCCAGTTCTTCGTCATCGGCACAGCAGTGGTAGCTCGCGCCGATGCCGTCAAGGTAGGAACGGATTTCGGAGTCCGCGAACTCCGGCCCCAGCAGGGAACCGCGCTGCGAATCCCCGGCCACCGCCTGGCGTGGGTTTCCCAGCAACTGGTGCCAGATCAACAGGGCCACCCCCAGCGCCCCGCCGGCGTCGCCGGCAGCCGGCTGTATCCACACGTTCTCGAAGGGACCCTCGCGCAGGATGCGGCCGTTGCCGACACAGTTGAGCGCCACCCCGCCGGCAAGACAGAGGTTCTTATGGCCGGTCAACGCGTGAACGTGACGGGCCGCGCCCAGCATCGCCTCCTCGGTCACCTGCTGTATCGAGGCGGCGATATCCATCTCGCGCTCCGTCAGCGGAGCCTCGGGCTTGCGCGGCGGCCCGCCGAACAACCCGTGCATCTTCTTCGAGGTCATGGTCAGTCCCTGGCAGTAGTTGAAGTAGGACATGTCCATGCGGTAGGAGCCGTCCTGGCGCAGGTCGATGAGCTTCTCTCGAATGAGGTCGGCGTACCTGGGCCGCCCGTAGGGGGCCAGGCCCATGAGCTTGTACTCGCCCGAGTTGACCCTGAAGCCGCAGAAGTAGGTAAACGCCGAGTACAGCAAGCCGAGCGAGTGTGGGAAGCGGATCTCGTGGGTGAGCTCGATGCGGTTACCCCGGCCCGAGCCCATGCTGGTGGTCGCCCACTCGCCCACGCCGTCCATGGTCAGCACCGCCGCCTCCTCGAACGGCGATGGGAAGAAAGCGCTGGCCGCGTGCGACTCGTGGTGCTCGGCAAAGACATAGCGCTTGCCGAAGGCCCCCTGCAGGCCCCTGTCAATCTCGCGCGAGATGTAAAGCTTCTGCTTGAGCCACAGCGGCATGGCCTTGACAAAGGAGCCGAAGCCGGCCGGGGCGTAGCCGAGGTAGGTTTCGACCAGGCGCTCGAACTTGAGCAACGGCTTGTCGTAGAAGCCGACGTAATCGAGGTCGCCGGCCGTGATACCACCCGCGCGCAGGCAGTAGTCGACCGCGTGAGCAGGGAAGCCGGGATCGTGCTTGTTGCGAGTGAAACGCTCTTCCTGCGCCGCCGCAACGATACGGCCGTCCACGACCAGGGCCGCAGCCGAGTCGTGGTAGTAGGCCGATATACCCAGTATGGCGGTCATGGCTGCTGCCCCTGCCTGCCGGTTGCCGCATCCGGCACCGGCCCGTTTCCACCGGCCAACGCGAGATGCCGTTGCAAGAAGGGCATCGCCGTCCTTGCAACCACCGCGTGGCCCTCGGCGGTAAAATGCGGGTCGAAATCAAAAAAACCGTGGTGCCCGGTCTGTTCGTAGTGCGCCGCCAGCGCCGGGCTGATGTCGACCGCGGGCAGCTCGAGTTCCCGGAGAAGTCTCATTGCCCTGTCTCGAGGATAAAGTGGGTCCCAGCGTTGTTTACCGCCGGCGGGCCGCGCGTTGTCCCCGCCCCAACGCTTCACGATCATGTTGCGCGAGGGCACAACGACGACCACCATTCGCGATCCCACCGACTCGACGGCCCCGCGAAGCCTGTCTAACAACAACGAGGTGTAGTGCCACGCCTGCTCCCAGCGCTGGTCAGGCGGCACCGCCATCACGTCGACCACTACCGGGTAGGGAGGCAACGACACCGATACCACGCCATCGTCGAACCCGAGCAGGCGCTTGATAAACCGCACCAGGTAGAACCGCCCCTCGAAACGTCGCCACCACGATCGCGGTCTGCCCAGTTCATCTACCGGGTTGGCCGCCATGTACTCGCGCAGCCTGGTGTGGTCAAAGTCCAGCTTACCGTCTTCACCGATGACCAGCGTCGGCTTGGCGAACGGCTCCATTCCCCCCTCGCTGTATATCTGCTCGTAGATGCCAGGGTGGTTTTCGGCGATGTCGTTTTCAAGACTCAGCACCAGGACCACGAGGTCGGGCTGGTAGCGCGACCCCTCGGTCTCGAAGAACAGGAGCTCGTTGTCGGTCCCGTAGGCCGCAGTGCCCGCGTTCACCACTTGGACGGCATCGCCCAGTCCCGAGTCCAGGACACCGGCGAAGGAAAGCTCGTGCGGCACCTGCATGGCCTCGGTGAAAGAATCGCCAAGCAGAAGTACGCGGCGCGTACCCGCGGCCGGCTGGTACTCGTGCTCTACGTCCCTGAGGCCTTTTGAGTTGATCCTCACGTAGTTACGAAACTCAAATTCGTAGCCCAGGCAGGTGTGCTGCCAGCCGCCACGGCCAGGGGCGTGCGTCCAGCCGACCGCCGGGTGCGGGGTAAACAGGATGTCGCCGCGGCCTACGCACACGAAGCGCTTGGCTACGCGAAACGCCAGCTCCGAAACCAGCAGCCCGAGCGTTACCGCGCAGGCCATCGCCACGACGAGAAAGAACGCACGGCGCATTGCCATCGCCCGATTCTAACAGCGCGGCATCCCGCTTGCGAGGTCCAGGCGCGTCATTACCGGCAATCGCCAGTCATCAGGGAGTCGGCCGATTCAGTGGCCATCCGTGGCATTATGGGGGAGAGGCGAAGGTGTTTTCCGAAGACGAGATGCTGGTGGGTGGGGCCGGAGCCCCTACCGAAGGCGCGGCGGGAAGCGACGGCGACAAGCCCGGTGGCCGAACCCTGCTGGCGGTGGTCGCCATACTGGTGGCGGCCTACGCGTTGAGCAACGTGGTGCTCGGCAACTGGCCGGGGTTCTGGAGCTTCGCCCGCAGCAGGGCCGACGGCTATGGCTCGATGGTGGCCCGCGCCGAGGCCAACATCCGCCTGCGCCCTGCCCGCCACGCACGCATGCTGTTCGTGGGCAGCAGCACGGTAAACCGCAACATCGACCTGCACGTCCTGGCCGACGCCAGCCCCTGGGACAGCGACCACCTGGGGCTGCTGTGGTTTCCGGGTGCCACCCAGCTCGAGCTGGCAATGTTTGCGCCCCGGTTAGTCGAGAAGCAACCCGACATCGTCGTAGTCCTCGACAGCGTCTGGTCGCTACGAGAAGACGAGCCCTGGCAGAGCCTTCGTCACTACGATTTCTCGGTGGCGAGCGAGCTGCTGGGCTGGCGTGGCCTGCTGGCCGGGCACGCGCTGCACGCCGATTTTGCGCTGTCTTCATCCCACGCGGTAACACGCAACCGCCAGGCCTTCAGGCAGGTACTGTTCTCGCGCCTGGGTGACAGCAGCAGCCTCGGTCGCAAGGAGGCCTGGACGCTGTTGCACAGCGCGGCCGCCGCAAGGGCAAGAGCGCGGCGGCAGGCCAGGGCCAGTGAGTTTGCCTGCCCCAGCGTTCACGTCGACGCTCTGGAACTGCTCGCCAGGCGACTGGCCGCGGTGGGCACTCGCGTGGCCGTGGTGCAATCGCCCACGCAGCTGCGCTGGGCCGACTCCGAACGGGTGCAAGGCGAATACAAGCGCTGCCTGGGCGAGGCAGCCGAGCGCTCGGGGTTTACCTTCATCGACAAGACCATGCTGCCGGGTTTCGGCGCCGACGATTTTTATGATCGTGTTCACCTCACGCCCGAGGCCCGCCCGCGTTTCAGCGCCGTGCTGGCCGAAGTCTTACTGGCCAGCGGCGTACTGCCGGCAGGAAATCGCTGAAGGGTGAGATTCGACAGCGCAGAATTCCTGTTCTTCCTCGGAGCGGTGCTCGCCCTGCACTGGATAGTGCCCACGCGACGCGCGCTGCTCATCGGCGCCAGCTACGCGTTCTACTCTTCGTGGAACCCGCCGTTCCTGCTGCTGTTGCTGGCATCGACGGCGCTGGACTACTCGGTGGGCCGGCGCCTGCAGCGCACCGGCGACCCGACGCGGCGGCGAGCCTGGCTGTTGCTCAGCCTGCTGGGCAACCTGGGCGTGCTCGGCTATTTCAAGTACGTCAACTTTTTTCTCGACAACCTCGTCGCGCTGGGCACTCTCAGCCCTGGATGGGCCGACCCGCTGCGCGTGCACACCGCCATCCCGCTCGGCATATCGTTCTACACCTTCCAGACGATCTCTTACTCGATCGACGTCTACCGTCGCAAGATAGAGGCCTGCGAAGACCCCATGGATTTTGCCCTGTTCGTGTCCTTCTTTCCCCAGTTGATAGCCGGTCCGATACTGCGCGCCGCTGAGTTTCTACCGCAGCTGCGCAGGCATCGCCTGCCGGGCCGAACGCAGGTGCTCGACGGGGTCGAGTTGTGCCTGGTGGGCTTGTTCAAAAAAATCGTTATCGCCGACAGCTTTGCGCTGGTGGTCGACAGGTGTTTCGGCGCGCCCGAGTTGTACAGCGGCGAAGCCCTGCTGATCGCGATCTTCGCGTTCTCGGCCCAGATCTACTGCGACTTCTCGGGCTACACCACCATGGCCAGGGGCATGGCCAAGCTGCTGGGCTTCGAACTGCCCGAAAACTTCTTGTTCCCGCTGCTGGCCGGCAACCCGATCGACTATCGACGCGGCTGGCACATGACCATGGGCAACTGGTTTCGCGACTACCTGTACCGCCCACTCGGTGGCGACCGCGGAACGAGGGCGCGCGTGGTCTTCAACACCGTGCTCACGTGGATGGCCTTCGGACTGTGGCACGGCGCGAGCTGGAATTTCGTCGTCTGGGGTATGTACAACGGCTTGCTGCTGGCGGCCTACCGCCTTCTCAAGTCAGGCGACCTGCTGCCCGACAGGAGCCGCCTGGCCACCGCGATCGGCTACCTGTCGATGCCGTTTTTCGTAGCCTTCGCCAACGTATTTTTTCGCGCACAGAGCATCGACAGTGCGCTCCTCATGCTTACCAGGATCACCACCTGGGCGCCGGGCGACAACGCCGTGCACCTGGCGTGGGCCGCCGGCCTGGCACTGCTCTACGCCTGGCATTGGGGCAACAAGAAAGCGTGGCCAGGCCCCCACCTGTCGCGCCTGGCGTGGCCCGCACGCGCGGTCTACCTCGGCGGGTTTCTCTGGGTGCTGATGTTGTTCGCGGGCAGCGGGCAGCCGTTTTACTACTTCCAGTTCTGACCGCGCCCGCCGATCTTCAGTTACTGTCTTTCAACAAGCCCTGGGCTGCTATCACCAGCAGGTACATGACCAGGAACACCGGCAGCGCACCGAAAAGAAAGCCCAGTATCCCGAAGACATCGCTGTTGCCGAGCTGGTTTGTCCCGAAGCTCAGCCCCCTGTTACCCGCCGCGTTGCCGAGCCAGTAAAAGGCAGTAAAACCCCACGCCACGACCATGAAGCCGTAAACCATCAGCCGCTGCCGCTTCTCGGACAGGCCCATCTTGGGCAGGGCCAGGCCGATGACCACCAGCAGTATGCCGTTCATGGCACCGCCGCTGTGGGCTCTTACCCAGCCTTCGCTGGTCCCGTAAACCGAGAAGGACACGATGTAACCTGGCCACAGTTCCCACCCGCCTATGAGAGAAAAAATCAACATGAAACCGGCAAGCATCCCAGCCAGTACCACCAGCAAGCCGTTTGCTATCGCTATTCTTTGAAGCCTGTCCATCCGAACCCCCTGTTAGTGGCACAGCCGCCGGGGGTGCGCCGTGTTATTGTGCAATGCTATCGTGTCAGAAAGGAACCGGCATCTCCGGATCGCTGGTATCTACAAGCGGTATCAACTCCCCCTCGGGCAGCTTCTTGTAAGCGGCTATCCACTCGAGCATCCAGTCGGTGTCCTTGAAGTCCCTCGGATTATGCCAGGGCAACAAGCCGTGTAACAGGAAAGGTGCCACGTTCCAGGCCAGCAAGCACATTTCGCGGACCAAGCGGACCAGGTCGCCAGGCCGGTGCAGCCTGCCGTCTTTTTTAAGCGCGGTGAACATACCAATGAGCCCGTAGCCCAGCACGTGCAAAGACCCGTGCAGCACGCCGAAGGCCCGCGGCAGGTACTTGCCCGAGTAAGCCATGTAGGCATCGAAGGCCACGGTCTTGTGCTCGGCCTCTTCGAGCATGTGCATGAGCCAGAACGAGGTCACGTGACGCTCGGCCCCGCGCCACAAGGAGCGCCGCTTGCCTATAATCCAGGTCGTAAACCCGTTGGTCATGGTTTCAAAGCCGGCGCTGTAGGCCAGCCGCGTTCTCAGGCTGCGCTTTGAAAGCCTGGCGTAAGACGCCTTCAGCCGCTGCTCGACCTGGGCAAACTCGGGATAGCCGTTGTCTCTCAACAGCTTGTTCAAGCGTCGGTGGCACTCGAAATGGCGGGACTCCTGGCCGTCGAATGCTTTCATGTCCTCGAGCAGGCGGGGCTCATCTATGAGCTCGGCGGCCTCACGACTCGTCTGCACCAGGTAGGGCTCGAGGTAGGGCATGGTCAACGACACGCCGTTGAAAAAGTGCGAGCGCACCGGGTTGTCCGGAACCCACAGCGGATCGAGATCCTCGGGAAACTCGAAGGCGAACGGGCGAACGACGATCTCGTCAACGTTCTTGGGCAGGTACTCGTAAGAATCGTTCACACGGTTGCCCTGCGGTCGGCCAAGCCTACCCGCGAGCCTTTTCATCGCAGGCGGCCCACCACACCAGCCAGGCCGCCACGAACTGCATCGGCAGCCTCAGGTACAAGGCCGTGACCGTCAAGTCGGGAAACAGCTCGGGATGCAACGTCATGTGTATGTTGGCCGGGTACACGGCCACCAGCAGCGCGATCAGCCCGTAGCCCGCTTTCTGTCGCGTCGCCGCCAGGAGCACACCCAGCCCGCCGAGGATTTCAAACACGCCGCTTATGTAGACCAGCTCGAGGTGGGCCGGCAGCCACGGCGGCATGATGGACACAAAAAACCCGGGGTTAATGAAGTGGGTGGCACCGGCGAAGGTGAAAAAAACCGACACCACGGCAAGCGCGATTCGACGTGACCAGGCGGCAGGAAACTCGAACATCGGCTGAGGCTGGCAGCCCGCCACACCCGCTGCAAACCGGTGGGGACAGCGCGACTGGCACCCGGGCTGGCGGCAATGACAGGTATCTTGTCTAATGGTTGTCTCGCGGGCCATCCGCGACGGAGCCCCTCATGGCCAACCGCCTGTATACCAACGACGACGGCAGTTTGAAGAACGAGACCGCAGCCGGGCAGTCGGCCTACGCGGCCGCAGCGGCACACCGGCGCGGCGTAGACGCCCAGCTGGTCGAGCGGCTGCTGTCAGAAATTCAACGGAACGGCTACGTCATCATCCCCGAGTTGCTGCCCAGGCAGACCATGACCGAGCTCAAGGCCGAGGTGTTACCGCTGCTCACCCACGACGGCCGCAACGAGTTCGAAGGCCTCAAGACCCGCCGCATATACTCGGTCATCGAAAAAACCCTGGCCTGCAACCCGTTGGTTGATCACCCCTTGATACTGGCGCTGCTCGACACCCTGCTGATGAACAACTACCTGCTCTCGCAACTGCAGGCCATCAACATCTACCCGGGCGAGATAAGTCAGCCGCTCCACCACGACGACGGGTTTTATCCGCTGTCCCGCCCGAGGGCACCCATAAGCGCGGCGACGATTTGGGCCATCGACGATTTCACCGCCGACAACGGCGCGACCCTGGTCGTACCGGGAAGCCACAAGTGGGGAGACGGGCAGCCCGATGCCGACTCGGCCGAGCTTACCCCCGCAGTCATGCCCGCGGGCTCGGTCGTGTTTTTACTGGGCACGCTCTGGCACGGCGCCGGCCCAAACGACAGCGGCCAGCCGAGGATGGCCGCCACTGCGCAGTACTGCGAGCCGTGGGCGCGGCAACAGGAGAACTACAGCCTGGCGATCTCGCGGGAAAGAGCACGGCTGTGCAGCCCCGAAATCCAGTCCATGCTCGGCTACAGCCTGCTTTTTCCTTTCATCGGCTTTGTTGACGGCCGTCATCCAAAACGGTTACTCGAATAGCCGGGACCTGGGAAGTGATGTTCCCTTCGCCGCCGGCGGTATTTTAACTGCCGCCTTGAATCGAACGCGTCGACCCGGACAGGCCGGGAGGGCACCGCGTCAGATCTGGTAACTGAGCGATGCCACTACGCCTACCCTCTCGGAAAGCTGTACATCACGCTGGTCAACGTCCTCGTGTATACGTGTATAAACGGGCACCGTGAGTTGGAAATCGAGCGAAAGACTGTCGGCAAACCGATAGCCGAGAGTGGGCCTGAGTGTCACCTCGAAGCGACCGGTGTTGGTGACATCGAGGTTGCCATTGTGGGTACCGAGCGTGCCTGTGACCGGGTCGCCGTGAAACTCGTCGCGGCCTGAGTACGACACGCTGGCAAACATGTTGATCGACAAATCTTCGTCTTGCACGCGGCGGCCAAGCCCGAAGGTGGCCGAACCACTGGTCGCGGTCCGGTAACCGTCGGCCGCGTCGTAGAACGGTACGGTCACGCTCATCGAACCCATGTATATCCAGTCGCCCTCCGGCGAGTAGACCCCGTCGACGGCTACAAAGGGATTGACGGTACCGCTGCCCAGGCGCAGGTGGCTGTGCGGGGGAACGTCGATACCAAGGTCGGCGGCCACGTGCGAACCAAGATAAGCCGCGGTGGGCAGTGACTTCTTTTCCCCGGTGGGCAAACTCATTCCCAGTATCGCCCCGACCCGCAAATACTGTTCGGCCCGCACGAACCTGCGCACGCCCAGCTGCATGTCACCCAACCCTTCAATCGTCTCGTTACGATGGTGATTGGTCTCCTCGGCTACCTCGACGCGCAGTCGCCGAAGCGGCAGGACAGCGAACAGCTCGGTCCGGTCCCGCAGCGCGTAGCGAAGCGAGAAATCGGCCTGCCAGCTGTACAGCTTGCTGTTATGATGAGCCTCGGTCGCCGGCCAGTTCTCTACCAGTTCCTCGTAGGTAACGTAGTCATCTCCGTGAACCGGCCTGGTAAATGCGTGGTATTCGGTTGACAGGCCCAGGCGCACCCCTCCCCGCGAAAGAGGGGCCTGGTACTCGGCAGTAGTGGGTGCGTCTCCACCGGAGAGCATGGGGTTTATTCAACCGGCTCATTGACCCCAGGCAGGCACCGCCAGCAGCAGTAGTGCCGGCAGTACAGCCGCCGCTACGCTTCCGGGCTTACCCATCGGAAGCCCCGCGGTCTATGGCCGCGCGCAGTCGTTGCAGGTCGAGACCAGTTATAGCTTCGACCTTGCGGCCCGTCTTCGAGTACACGATCACGTGCGGTAGCTCCGGGACCTTGCGGAGGTACTGCTGGGCCACGGGCGAACCCCAGTCGTTGACGTTTACCTTGCGCAGGGCCACGTCGTCGCGAGTGCGCAGGATGGAGAACATTTCGCGATCGACCAGGCGACACGGACCACACCACTTGGCGTAAAAATCGATCACCGTGACCTTGCCTTCGGCCAGGTGCTCCTCGATGTCTACCGCCTCGCCGTCGCGTGACGCCCAGGACACGTCCAGTTCGGAAGAGAATTCGACGTCGGGCAGGTACCTGCCCTTGCCCTCTCCAACAACCACGGTGTAGCCCAGTTCGCCCACCGACGAGGCGAGCGTTGCCGGATCGGTCGCCGACGGATCATAACTCACGGCCAACTCGGCCTTGTCGCGGTCAAAGGAAACCTCCTCGACCCCCTCGGAACCCTTGAGCTTGGCTACCGCGGCCATCCCACAGCTCTGGCAGTCAATGGCCTGCATGGACAGTACCGTCGAGGCAAGCCCAGCCGCAGCGAGTACAGGGAGCGAGGCAGCCGTCAGCGAAAACAACACGCCGAACAACACGCGAGAAATAATCCGAAGCCGGGTGAGGCGGTCAGGAAAGCGCATGCCAGCATTATAAACCGTTAAGGCGGAAGGATACAGCGGCCCCGGCAAGAAACGGCCCGCGTTCAGCGTTTACTACGGGCCGACTGCCTTGAACAAGGTGCCGGTGTTTTTCTTCGTACCGCCGGCTACGAAGTCAGATGTCCAGCACAGGGGTGTCGTGTCGTTGACAAACTGCACGGTCACCAGGGAGTCCTGGTCGTGGAACGCACTGCCGTCCAGCGGTTGTGGCCAACCCGCGGTAGAACCCTTGGCCTTGACCTGGACCTTTGTCTTGCCCGAGATACCGGATTTCAGTTGTACCTTGCGGACGCCGTCAGCCGTACCCAGCTTGTCCTTGTAGATGAAGCCCTTTGGATCCTTGTCGAGCCAGCGCTGGTTCGGCCGTACCGCGAGTTCGCCCACCAGGGTCGGAACATCTGCGCTCTCGTCGTAGACGCACAAGGCGTAGCTGGCGGTGTTGACAGGATCACTGATGTCCCCGTTTACAAACGCTTCGCCCTTTACGATCTTCCACTTGAGCAGGTCCTTCGCGTCAACCGCGTTGTCCTTCTGCAGAACCACGAACTTGCCTCCCGACAGGCATCCACCGGCCGGTGCCGCACCGCATACCGGCGGCGGCGGGAGCGTAGTAGTCGTAGTGGTCGTGGTGGTAGTCGTGGTGGTAGTCGTGGTGGTGGTCGTGGTGGTAGTCGTGGTGGTANNAGCTGCCGGGCAGGCAGTGGTCGCATTCATGCTTACCGAGCCGCCCGCGTTGTTGGTTGGATCCGCCGGGTCGCCGCACTGGAAGTCCAACAGGCTGCTGTTGACGTGGCCTGTGCGCACCAAGCTGTGGCCGTCGGCATCGAGTGCGGTGGGAGTGCCGATATGCACGTTCGTTGGTCCGGCGTAGGTCCCGTAAGCGAGGCAGTCGATGTAATTAGAAGGAACCGACGATGAAACCGGCTTGCCCCAGCAGACCATCCCGCCCCCCGTGGGCAGAAGCGCCGGCATTATGAAATCCGGCACGAGCCCGGTCAGTGTCTGCCATTGAGAGGTCGCCATTATCCAGCGTACGTTTGCACCGCTGTTGGCAACGTTGGTGGGAACCGTCAGGACGTCGCCTATATAGGTACCACCGGTATCGAAGGCTCCCAGGACGCTGTTGGCCACGATATTCTGGCTGCCGAACAACATCTTGATCTCAACGAACTGGACGTTCGCGTCCGAGTCGTAGCTGGTCATAACTTCGTCTATGACGGCGAGGTGGTACAAGGCCACCGCGCGCGTGGGCACGAACGCGAGACAGGCGACCGCAACGGTACACGCGACAAGGTGTAGAACGAGGCGGGAAACGTTGGCAATCATCATGATCAGGTCACCTCCCGATTTCCTGGCGGATGCCGGCGACCCCCAGCGCGCGCGATGGCACCACGCGTTAGCGCAGGCGATCGTGCTCACTGCTTAATTTATACGAAATTTCTTGTGCCGTGTCTGTCCCCCAGCTGGGTAGAAATGGCGTGGTCCTCAAGTACTTGCGCAGATTGGGGGGCGACATCACTGCCCCGGGCACTCAATCCTCTTGCCCGTTGACGGGCAGTCCACCCGCCCGCCTGTCCATGGATACGCCCCCCCGGTTGGGGCGTTGCCCCGAAGACAAACGCCCCGGCAGCCGCGCTGGCCACCGGGGCGATGTTTATCCGGAGCGATGGTCGTCGAGGCGCCAGAACTTACTGGTCCTGGAGACCGATCAATAGACCACCGTAATCCGGGCATAATTACTCGATCCCGTCAGAGGGCTGAAACCGTTACAGCTAGTACCCTCAAAAGTGACCGTATTTGAGCCTCCGATTGTGTAAAGACCAATGGACGGGGCAAAAGAGCTTGTACCCGGTGTCAGGCTCGCCGGGGTGCATATGCAATCGTCCGTGCGGGTCCAGTTTGTCTGGTTGGTCCCGTTCAATAACACGTTAAAGGTGCCCGCGGTGCAACCCACGCCCTCGACATACTCCACCGAGACGTTGGTCGCCGTGCAACCAGCCGAAGCGGTGTCAACCCAGGTGAAGTAGGGGTGAACCCCCGTACCACAGCCGTTGTAGCGGTGGATTCCAGCCCCGTCGCAGCTACTACCCGAGTTGCCGTAGTCACCCAGGGCAATGTCGTATACCTTCGTCGGGCAGCCAACGCAGCCGCTGGTATCGAACACGCAGCCTACTCCGCAAATCAATCCGGAACCACTCGCCCCCTGGCTAACACAGGTCGCGCCCCCCAGGTCGCCGAAGTCGCAGTCCTCGCCCGCGTCGATTACGCCGTTGCCACAGTCACCCGGCGCGGGATTCGACACGCATGGGCTCACGTCAAAACCGCACCCCGCCGTACAACCCAGCGTGCCAGATGCAAAGCCAAGGCCCTGGCACGTAGCAATACCGATGTCCGTGCCATCGCACGACTCGTTGCCCTCCATTACGTTGTTACCACAACCCGGCAAGACACCGCCAGCAAGCAACGTCGCGATCTCGGCGGCATCCGTAGTGACGCGCGCGCCCATCGATGCCTGGTCGCCCAGGCTGGGGCATGCGTTGGACATGGCAGTCAGTTGCGCCTTGTCTTCGATCTTAGTCCACTTGCCAGCAAACTTCGCCTCGCACTTGAGGTAGTCCACCGGTACTCCCTTGGACACCGCCTTGGAGTCGGCCTTCAAACGACACAACGAGTACTTGCCCGATTCCTTGAGCTTGCCCGACTCGCACTTCACGGCCGGGTCGGCAGCCAGCGCCGGCACACCGACCAGGGCGGTCACGGCGGCACAGGTGAAACTAAACGATACGAGAGACTTGATAGACATGGCCGGTTACCCCCAGAGGATCCTCAAGCCTACCACCACTGCCGCCCGCCTGTCCATGATTACGCCCCCCCAATATGGGTATATTTACGACGCAATCGACAGAAAAACAGGGTGCGCCCGGCACGATTCAAACAGCAACCCGCCCGCCAG
>DBZX01000045.1:1283-1996 GCA_002311335.1 bacterium UBP10_UBA1149 | reverse complement strand
CCCGCCAGTCGTTCAAGCCCGCCGCAGTGCGACTGAGCCCACCGCTGACCGACGACCTGCCGTTGCAAGCGATCATCTGTGGTCGTTACCGCGACACGTTTCAACGGATCGACGGACGGTGGTGGTTTGATACCCGCGTGATGCTCGTCGATCTCGTGGGCGACCTTGGCCATCACCTGCTCTACGAGTTAACGCTCCAGGCGTCCTGGACCTGCGTTCCAGTCTGCGTTTAATAGCCCCGGCGACGCGAAGCTACCCATTACACGGAATCCGGGCAGGAGAACTCGACGCGATTACCGTTCGGATCGGCCACGATGGCGAAGTAGCCAACCGGCGGCGGCAGTTCATCGGGCCCTTCGACCAGGGGCGCTCCGCGCTTGCGCGCTCGCGCCACTATCTCGTCCACTTCGGCCCGGCTTTGGCACTCGAAACCCAGGTGCTCCATCGCGTGTGGGCTTACAGGCTGGTTGCCAGGCCGTTGGAGCAGGACCAGGAGAAAGGGCGCTGCATCGCGCTCCAGCCCCAGCCAGACGACGCGCAGGTCGCCGTCCCGGCGATCCAGCACTATCTCCAGGCCCGCGAGGTCGCGATAGAACTCCACCATGCTGTCGATGTCCGGACAGTTGAACGCAATGTGTGTCAGTACCGGTTGCGGCATACCGCGTTAGCCTCCTTCGGTCGATGCGAGAGCATAACACGAGCCGCTGGCGAGC
>DBZX01000045.1:0-1107 GCA_002311335.1 bacterium UBP10_UBA1149 | reverse complement strand
CTGTCCATGGATACGCCCCCCCGGTTGGGGCGTTGCCCCGAAGACAAACGCCCCGGCAGCCGTGCTGGCCACCGGGGCGGTGTCTCTCTTGGGTGTTGGTTATAGAACCGCCCTGCCTTACTGGTCCTCGAACAAGCTGCCCGCGGCCCAATCGTTTATGTTCGCCGCAGTGCGACTGAGCCCGTCGCCTCGAGATTAAAGGAGGGTAGCTTGTTGCCGACTTTTATTATCGCCATGGACTCATTGACTGCCGCGCGCACCACACAGTCAAAGGTCGCCCGCCGCCGGTGCGGCGCGCAGCGAGAGGCTTCAGTCGAGCGTGCACACGCCCCAATTCGTGCCCGGCACACCGGAGCCGAGCTGGTAGCTGGTACCACACACCACCTTCGCGCCTATGGCGGGGGCGCTATCGCTGGAGACATCCGCGCATGCAACGATGATTCCGCAGTCAACGTCTGTGCCGTTGCCGGTCACATCGCTGGCGCCGACGATCCGAACCGGTCCGAACCGTTTTCCAATGACTCCAAAAGTAGCGTTGCCGGTCACCACGGTTTCGGTCATGCCCATCGGGTTGCTCGAATCCACACCAATGTAATTACCGGTGATCGTGGATTTTCGTATGCGCGCTACGCTGGAGTCTTCCGAGTAGTCTTTCACGATTCCCGCGCCGCTGTTTCCAGATATCGTCGCCTGCCTGACGATGACCGTTTGCCAGGCGTTAATGCCGTCACCGTCGTTACCGGTAATCGTCGAATTTTTCACGCGCGTTTTCACGGGGAAAGAGATCAGAGCCCCCGGAGTGTTTATGCCCCCCCCGCCGTTGTTCGAGATATCAGAGCCGCGAACGCTCACGCCCCCGCGGAAACCTCCAAAAATTCCGTAACCGGCATGGCCGCTGATCGTCGAATCGGTAACGACCACTCTGCAACATTCGGTACTGACGCCTGCGGAAGCACTTCCGGTGATCGTCGAGTTGCGTATCTTCGCTCGCCCGCGGAAGAATCCGTAGCTCGCGACCCGTCCTCCGGTGATAGTGACGTCGGTAATGCTCACCTTGAGCGCTGCCTTCACGTCGCCGTCCATTATCGTTCCCGGGCCGGTGATCTT
>DBZX01000047.1:34555-48198 GCA_002311335.1 bacterium UBP10_UBA1149 | reverse complement strand
AGCTCCCAACGCTCGCTCACGCGGTACGACCCGCCAAAAGCGTACCGCCACTCGTCGGTCCCGCCGGGCACGAAGGGCGCGTCGAGCTGTGGAGTTTCAGCGAAGTGGATTTTCGACCGGCCAAAGGAGTCGGCGCCGGTCCAGCGTATGGCCGAGTGCAGCACGGCCCGCTCGCCCAGCGACCAGCTCGAGCCCAGGTAGGCCTGTGCCGGCATCTGCAACTGCAGGTCCAGGTCCTGCCTGCCCGACGGCGACGGCGCTGAGCCGTCCAACCAGATCATGCCCGGCGTTCGCAGGCCCACGGCGAGATCCCAACCTTCACGCGGCTGCCAGGCAACGCTTCCGTTGGCCTGTATGCCGGTACCGCGCATGACGTAGCGCGTGGGGCCAAGCGGCGTAGGGTAATGCGCGCGCAGGTAGGCCAGCAGGGGCGTGATCGCGAAGCCCACCGACAGGTCGTCGCGCAGGCGACGAGCCATGGCCGGTCCCATGCGAAGGATGCTCGACTCGGCGTAGAATTTTTCAGGGCCGAAGCCGGGGATCGGATCAAAGTTGTTGCTCGCGCCCACGCTGCCCGCCATTGCAAAGCCGTACGACCATGGGCCGTCACCGCCCAGGGCGAGTCCGTAGTCAGGACTCAGGGCAGCAAAATCCGATTTGTCGCTGTAGCCAACGGCTGGGCTGTTGACCTCGGTGCGACCCGTAGCCACGGCGAAGGTAAAGCCCTCGGTGCGGCGCTCGTAGTTGACCAGGGCCGCCGGGTTGACCGACACCGCATAGGCCGGCGAGACCGGCCGCGCGACGTTGGCGCCCATCATGCCGCCCTCGGGCGCGCCCACCCCGGGCGCGATCAGGTTGGACGCCAAAGCGCTCGCGGGCAACAACAGGGCCAGCAGTGGCGCCAACACCATACAGGCGACCATCATCAATTTACTCCCTCTCATGCCCTCTCCTCTGCACCGGTCCGCGCGAGCGCCCGGCAAGAGCTGTTTTTACCCGCTTGTCACGGCCACGCAAAGGCGAGGCCTCCTGCCTTTTTGACACGGGAAGGCGCGCGACCGAGGATTGGCCGATGCCTCAACTTGAGAAAACCGGTGCCGTGGCTTTCTGGAAAAAATACGACCGCAAGGCCGTGCTGCGCCAGGCGCAGATCGCTGACGAACTGGGCTACCACTCCTTCTGGCTACCCGAAGCCTGGGGCTACGAGATCTTCAGCCTGCTCACCGAGATCGCCACGCACACGAAGAACATCCAGCTCGGCACGGGCATAATCAACGTCTTCAGCCGCTCGGCAGCACTGGTGGCCATGCACGCGGCCACGCTCGACGAGATCTCCGAGGGCCGCTTCATACTGGGCCTGGGCACGTCGGGTAAAAAAGTCGTGGAGGGCTTCCATGGCGGCGATTACCGCAAGCCACTCACGCGACTGTCGCAGTACATCCGGGTCGTCAAGACCCTGCTCGCCGGCGAACGGCTGGACTCGGCCGGCGCCGACCTGTGGGAGTTTCGCCACTTCAAACTCGAGATGACGCCCGCCCGGGCCGATCTGCCGGTGTACTGCGCCTGCCTCAACGACAAGGCCATACGCATGGTGGGCGAACTCGCCGACGGCTGGATGCCCACCTTCTGGCCCTGGCAGCAGATCGGTCGCGGGCGTGAGCTGCTGGCCGAAGGCGCAGCGCGCGCAGGCCGGTCGGCCGACGACATCACCATTGCGCCCTTCACCACCGCCATGCCCATGCCCGATCGCAAGAGTGGACACGACATGGCGCGCGGACTCATCGCGTTCTACATCGGCGGCATGGGCGACTACTACCACGCCTTGCTCAGCCGCATGGGCTACGCCGATAACGCCGACCTGGTGCAGGACCTCTACGTGAAGGGCAAGCGCAAGGAAGCTGCTGCCGCCATAAGCGAAGAGCTGCTCGAAGCCCTGGTAATAGCCGGTGAGCCCGACCAGTGCCGCGAGCGACTCACCGCGTGGCGCGAGGCCGGCGTGCAGTTGCCCGTACTCACCCTGCCAAGCGGCGCGCCGCCGGAAATAAGCGAAGCGCTGCTGCAACTCATGGCCCCTGCGTGAAACGAGCGGCCGCGCAGGCTGCGGCGCTCGCCCTCGTGCTGGGCGCGCTGTTTCTGCCCGGCTTGCTCCTGACCCTGTCGGCGTCTGCCCCGGGTCTTGTCCTGCAACCTACGCCGCTTGCCATGCTGGCCACCGCGCTCACCGGCTGGGCCCTGCTGATCGCACCCGGCTGGTTGCTGGCGAGGGTCAGCGGCACGGGCCACGGCGGCCAGGCCATCGAAAGCCCGGCGCTGTACTTCGTGTGTTCGCTGGCCTTGCTGGTGCCGCCGGTGGCCCTGACGGTGTCGCGTGGACAGCCAGCGTCGGATTTTCTACCACTGCTGGTGGCCGAGCTGCTGGCG
This sequence comes from bacterium UBP10_UBA1149, assembly GCA_002311335.1. Classification (GTDB taxonomy): domain Bacteria; phylum Desulfobacterota; class Binatia; order UBA1149; family UBA1149; genus UBA1149. The sequence continues at coordinate 45,777 of DBZX01000047.1, read as the reverse complement.
CTGGCCGTCGCCGGTAGCCTGACGCGCCCGCGCCGCCGCGAACGCGCGACCCCCAGCGACAATCCGCCGGGCAGGCTGTTGCCGCTGCTCGTTGCCGCCTGCGCGCTGGCCTGCGCCTGGGCGTCGCTGGAAATGGTGTCCATGGGCAGCGTGGACCGCTGGTGGTACCTGGCCTGGATACGCTGGCTGGGCGAAGGCAGGGCGGCCGCCGTCGGCGATCCGCTGCTGGGCACCGCCACCGTACTGCCACGCTTCACCAGCGGCGCGTGGCTGCCGGCGCTCGCCGCCTGGGCCGAACTGGCGCGGGTTGATCCCGCCTGGTTGTACCACCGCGCGGTGCCACTGCTGGTGGTGCCGCTTTCGTTTTCGGCAGCCATGGTGCTGGCACGATCGCTGTTCGGTCGCAGCCGTGCGGCCTGGCTCGCACTGCTGATCACCGCGTTGGGATGGATGACCGGCTGGCTGGTCGCGCTGCTTGCCCGCGCGCCCGAAGACAAGATCGTGGCCGCGGTGGTGGTGGCGCCGGTCGTTCTCGGCGCGTTCCTCACCCGTGCACGCGGAGGCTGGCGGCGTTGGCTGCTGGTCTATGCGCTCGGGCTGGTGGCACTGGCCGCTACCCACGCACTGGTCTACGCGCTGGTACTGATGGCCGTGGTGGCACTGGCGGCGGTGCTCGTAGCCGGGGGGCGTTGCCGCGGCCGCAGCGCAGCCGTCATGCTCGCGCTCGCGCTCGTCATTGCCGCGTGGCCAGCGCTGACCGGCCGCATGACCACCGCTCCACTGGCCCGACAGGACGCGCTGTCGGCTGACTCCACTCACCCGGTGGCCCGCGTGCACATCGCGCGCGAGCGCTTGCTGCAACTGGGAAGCAGCGGGGCCGCCAGCCCCGGCAGCGCGCCCGGTTACATTGTTAACCCACGCCTGTTGCTGCACCCGCTGGGGCTGCTGTCCCTGGCCTGCCTGCCGCTGTTGTGGCGGCGGCGACCCTACGAGCGCCACGTGCTGGGTACCCTCAGCGCAGTCGCGCTGCTCGTGGCCTTCCTGCCACCGCTGCCCTGGTTACTGGGACTCACGGTGACGCCGTGGATGGTGCACCGGGTGTTGTGGTTGTTACCCGCAGCTGCGCTCTTGGCCGTGGGCCTGGACGAAGCCAGCCGCCGACTGCGAGCCACGGCCTGGCTGCCCGCGCTGCTGGCGTTGGGCATGGCCTTGCCGTTTGCCTCTTCACACCTGGCCGACTTTACCCGCGTACGCGCAGCCCACGCACTGCCCGATACGCCGGCTTTCAACGGGCTGATGACCGCACTCAGGGGCCTGCCATACGACGCGTTGTTGCTGGCCGCGCCCGAAATCTCGGAGCGACTGGCAGCGCTGGGTGGTCCGCGCGTGCTGGCTGCCTCGGACAGGGCGACTCTGGTATTCGCCGGCCACCGCCGCTCGGCTAACGCCCGCCTGGCGGCACGGGCGCGGGCGGCCGCGGGTCTGTGGCGACCAGGCAACGGCGCGCCCACTCCCACTCACCTGCTCTACGACGGCAGCGGCCCGGCCGGTCGCTACTGCGAACGCGTGATCTACGAAAGCGACGACTACCAACTGTGCAGCTTTGCCGCCGCCGCCCCCGAGCCCGGTATGGCCCTGGCCGTAACGACTGGTGGCGAGACAGGCCAAGAGGCCGACGGCGCACGCTTTGACTGCCGTCCAGGGCTCGAGCGGCGAGGTCACAGGCTGCTGTCTCCGCGCCCCGGCCCCTGGTCGGCGCGCATGCCCGGCCTGCACTGCCGGGTGTCCCTGGCCGGAAGCCAACCCGCACCACGCCTGCAACTGGGCGCGCTGACCGGCAACACCAACGAAAGCTGGATAGTGTCCGTGCGTGGCCTCCTCAATAACGAGCAACGCTGGAACCTGCACCGCGAAATCGCGGTCACAAACGAAACGAGATTGAAGCTCGACCTGCCGCGGGCCAGCGTAGATGAGCTCGAGCTCTCCATCGTCCCGACCATGCTGCCGTTTGTAAAACTCGACCATCTCCTGCTGGGCAAAACCGACGCGCAGGAAAAAACCTCTCGATGACTTCCGAGTCGACAACACGGCCCACGCCTTCGGGACGTCGACGGAGCCTGCTGCAGGTGGGGGCTGTCTGGATCGCGGCGCTTGTCGCACCCCTGGTCGGTAGCGGTACGGCGGTGCTGACCGCTGTGGTGGCGGTGCTCGTTCTTCCCGGCTCTGTCTTGTTGCGCGCGCTGGGCAGCAGATCGGCGGGCGACTACTCCCTTGCCGACGACCCGCTGGCGCGGCCGGCGATCGTCATCACCCTGTCGACCGCTCTTTGCGGGCTGAGCGTGCTGGCCTGCACCGCGGCGGCTCTGCCCATGCACGCGGCCCTGCTCACGCTGATGCTTGTTACCCTCGTGCTGGCCGCCCTGCCGTCGCGCGGCAACGCCCGCCAGCAAGCTGCAAGCCAGGTAGCCGCAAGCCGGGAATCTGCCGGACTGGCAAGCAACGAGAAGCTGCTGTTGCTGCTGCTCGCGGCGTCGGTGCTGCTGCTGGCCGTGATGGCCGCGTCGGGTGCCAACATCGCGCGCGACCGCATGTGGTACATGGCGTTCATCACCCGCCTGGCCGACGGAAACGCCATGGGCATGGGCGAGCCCTTTTTCGGCAGCGGACTGGTACTGCCGCGCTTTGCCGGCAACGCCTGGATCTCGACGCTCGCCGCCTGGACCGGGCTGGCTCGAGTACCCACGCCCCTGATCTTTGAGCAGGTGGCACCGGTGCTGCTCGCGCCCCTGTGCGCGTCAGCCGCTTACGCGCTGGGACGCGCCCTGTTCGGCAATCGCAGTGGCGGCATCGTAACCGCCATCTGCACTGTCGCGGTGCTGCTGGCGACACGCTATCCGTTTTTCTCACCCGAACGCTACGCCCCCTTCGGTCGCCTGGCCGAAGACAAGACGGTGGCGTTACTCGTCTTCGCGCCGACTGCGTTCGCCTGGTTGCTGGCCGTTCTGCGGCGTGGCCTCGCCGACGCGCGCCAACTGTTGCCCGCCGCCCTGCTGCTGGCGGCGGTGGCCCTGTCGCACGCAATCGTCTACCTGGCCTTGATGGCCTGGACGGCAGCTGCCCTGCTCACCGGCTTCGCCCGCGGCGGACAGGCGCGCACGCGCACTGCCGTGGGCCTGCTGGTGTTGCTGCTCGCCCTGCCGCCTGCGTTTTCGGGACTGGCGGCCAGGCAGGGCCCGGCCGGGGGCCTGTCGGCGGCCAGCATGGCCGAAACCGACCCGCTCGACCCGGTGGTAAGAGCCCACCTGCGCATGCAACGCACGGTGCAGCTCCCCCTGGGCGGACCGGTCACCAACCCGCGCCTGCTCGACGACCCATTGTTGTTACTGGCGCTGGCCGCTGGACTGGCGGCCTGCCTGCTCGACCGGCGCAAGGCCTGGGCACGCCTGCTGCTTGCGGCCTGCCTCGGGTCGCTGCTGCTCGCCTTCACGCCGTTTCTGTCGCCCTTGTTCGGGCGAGCGGTCGTACCCTGGATGGCCTACCGCGCTTTGTGGCTGTTGTTGCCCGGCCCACTTCTGGCCGCAGGCCTGCTCGAGTTGCCGCGCCTGATCGTTTTGCCGCGCATGAACACGAGCGGGCCCCTGCTGCTGCTCACCCTGCTGGTGCTCGCTTTCAGCCTGCCACATTTTCCCTGGGCCCGCCTCTCCGCGGTCCAGACCCGCGCCGACACGCAGCTGCAACCCGACCGTGACACTCTCGAACTGCTCGACGAGCTGGCGGCCCTGCCGCCCAACTCCGTGATCGCAACCGGGCCCGGCCTGTCCGAACTGGTGCCGGCTTACGCGGGCCGCTACGTGCTGGCCTTCTCCGACCGCGGAACGGTAGTCTTTTCGGGATCAAGAAAAACCGGTGACAGGCGACTACGCGCAGCGGCGGCCTTGCTGGGTCTGCGAGGCGGCAGCCGCGGCATGCGCAACCGCCTGGCGGCCACCTGGAAGGTGAGCCACGTGGTCACCGAAGGCCAGCACTGCGATCGCAAGGGCGCCCCCTTGTTTTCGAACCAGCGCTACACGCTTTGCGCCGAGCGCTACCACCGCGAGGCCGACCATCGACTGGACCTGACCACCGCAGTGGCCTCGGCTTCGGGCTACGCGACTCCCGGCTACGCGACTCCGGACAATGAACTCCGGGTGCTGGCCGGGCTGGGCCGCGGACTGTCCTGCGATCCGGCGCCCGAACTGCTGGACGGCGTTGCGCGCTGGCGGCGCGACAGCCGCTGGCAGGGCAGCCCCCTGTCGATTCGCTGCACGGCCGAGTTCGAAACTCCGCGGAACCTTTCGCGGCTGCGCATAAGCGCGAGACTGCCGCGCGCCGGCGAGGCGCTTGTATACCGCGTGCTTATGCGCGGGCCGGGCCAGCGCTTCCGGAGGCACGGGGCCCTCGAGTTCAAGGGAAATCCACACGGCGAGATCCGCCTGCGAGCCCACGCCGTCGACCGAGTCGAAATAACGCTCGCGCCGGCCTACCTGCCCTACTTGAACCTGGAATCGATAGAACTGCTGGGACCGTAAGTACTCAGCGCCACGACCCGCGCGACACGAATCCCGCCACCGTGCGATCCTCGAGGTGGTCTTGCACGAGCATGGCCCGTTGTGGGTAGTCGGGGTGGCGATCGAGGAAGGCGTGGGCGCGGCCGCCGGCCGACTCCTCGAGCAGCTGCATCACGCGGGCGAAGGCGCTGCCCTGGTAGCCGGCGGCTTCGGCCAGGTCTACGCCCAGCAGATCGGCACGACGTTCGGCCTCGCGGTCAAAGGCGAGGCCTGCCTCGCCACCCATCCGCCGCCGCGCCGTACTCTGCCGTGTAGTATCCCCTCGTGTCATTGCCCGAATGTGTCCCAGGCCGGGAAAGTGTCCGGGCACCGGTACGTGGCCCAGCAGCAGGTGCGCGAGTTCATGGCCGAGCACTACCGCCAGTTGATCTTCGTCTTCGAGCAGGTCGAGCAGCGACGACGACACGACCACGACCCGCTGCGACGGCCCGGCGTTGGGTGAAGCGTACTCGACCATGAAAAAGTTCACGTCACGTGGCCAGGCTTCGGCCTCCGCGTACACGCTGCGGCTGCCCTCCCCACGCTCAACCATGAAGGTGGCGCGATCGAGGCTCGAGATGTCGAAGCCCGGCAGCTCGGTGAGCCGGCGGCCGTTTATGCCCACCAGCAGATCGCCCGCGGCCAGCGCATCCGCCGCCGGGCCATCCGGGTCGACCCAGGCCACCACCAGGCCGGGCGTCGTGGACTCTACCCCGAGTGCCTCGCGACTGGCCGGGGTCGAAGGAACAAAGAAAAAACCCCAGCCCTTACCCGGCAACAATTCGATCAGCGAGTCGTCGTCGCGAGAAGGCAACACCAGGGCCAGGCGCCGCGACACCCTCTGCAACGGGATCGCTCTGCGAACGAGTTGCCTGATGTGACTCGCCCCGTCAGCCATCGGTGACAACGAAACCGACGCCGCCTGCTCGAGGGCGGCCTGTTCAAGCGCCGCAAGCTCGCGGGACCTCAGCCAGTAGGATGGGCAGGTGGGCATGTTTCGGCCGCAAGCCACCCACCGCGCGAGCGCAGTCCTCGGGCCCAGGGTGTAGAGAACCCCCGGCGAGATGTAGGCCAGGTGCAGACCCTGACCGTCAACAGAAACAGCCAGGGGAAGGCCGCGTTCGGCCAGCAGCGTAGACATCAGCGGCCAGCGCTCGATCGCACCCTGCAGCAACTGCGAGCCGTGACTGCTCAGGGCCACCGGGCTGCCGCCGCTGCGGGGAAAGTCCGAAGCGGTTACCAAGTAGTAACGCGAGGCCTGCGAGTCCATGGTCGCGGCGCCCGAAACACGACTGGATGACAGGCTGCCGGCGGACAGGCGCCCCCCGGTGGTGCAGCCACTCGCCGCCAGCGCCCACGCGAGCAACAACGCCACGCCGACGGCCTGCTGCCGTCCGCAGGCCTGTTCTCCAAGCGTGCGCCCACCCATCCTCCACACCACCAGCCCATTGTTTACCCATCCTGACGACTCCACAAGACAAAGCTGTGCCCCATGTGCTAGAAGGGGGCATGCCACGACGCTTAATAGCTGCCGCCGTCACCGCCACGGCCCTGTTGCTGGCCACCACCGTACCCTCACCGGCCAGCCTCGCCGATCTCTACAAGTTTCTCGAAAGGGTCGAACGCATGGCCATGCCCACCCACATCCTGCGCGCCGAACTCGACATAATAACCGGCGACGGCGACCCGGTGAAGGCCGTGCTGTTTGTGAGCCCGGGCGACGAACCGCGTATGATCATCGACATCCCGGCGGCAGACTGGAGAGCGCTGCTACCGTTTGCCTGGGGCAAGGGATTGGTGGCCCGCGGCGAACGACGACCGGTGTCGATGTCGGTGGACGAAGTGATCCCGGGTACCGATCTCAGGCCGATGGAATTTTTTGCGTTCTGGAAAACCGACTACAACAGCACTTTTGTTTCGGATGAGAGCACGAACGAAAAAACCGTGTCGCTCTACCCGCCCGAGACCGTGCCCTACGAATTGTTTGTCATCGGCTTTGACAAGGCGCGCATGGTGCCGCTGACGTCGAAGTACTACACCGGCACTATGAGCAACCTGGCCAGGCTCCGCCTGGACAGCAAGCACATAATGGTCGGCTCGCGGCCGCGCCCCACCCACATCGAGATCCGCGACTACGGCGAGAACCGAACCACCACGGTGGAGCTGGCCTGGAGCGTGCTCGCCGAGCTACCCGACGGCATAACCACCGACGCGGGTTTTCACCTGGCGGTGCTCTCACTGGACGGCGGCTGACTCCGGTCGCCCGTCAGCGCTCGCAGGATAGCGGCCGCCGCCGTGGCCGCGCCAAAGCCATTGTCGATGTTGACCACCGTGACACCCGCCGAGCAGGAGTTGAGCATGCCGAGCAAGGCGGCGAGCCCGCCAAAGCTGGCGCCGTAGCCCACGCTGGTGGGAACGGCTATCAGCGGCAGGTCGATGAGCCCACCCACCACGCTGGGCAACGCGCCTTCCATGCCGGCAACCACCAGGGCCACCGTGGCGCTGCCCACGCGCTCGCGGCTTTCGAGCAGGCGGTGCAGCCCAGCTACGCCCACGTCTGCAAAGCGCAGCACTTCGGCTCCCAGGAACTCCAGCGTCTGCGCCGCTTCTTCGGCTACCGCCATGTCACTGGTGCCAGCGCTGAGCACGGCCACGCTACCGAGCAGCCGCGGCTGCTCTACGCCCTCGGCCATGCAACGACCCAGGCGGGCGGTGGCGTCGTATTGAAAACCGGGTAAGCCCGTCGCCAGCTCGGCCGCCTTGCCCTGGTCAAGACGGGTGACCAGCAGGTGCTGGCCAGCCTCCAGCAGGGAGCGACCGATCTCGTTGATCTGCGCCGCGGTCTTGCCCTCACCGTACACAGTTTCGGACACGCCGTTGCGCATGGGTCGGTGCAGGTCCACTCGCGCAAAGCCGAGGTCATCGAACGGGAGCGCGCGTAGTTCCTGCATGGCCTGCTCAGCGCTCTTGTTGCCGGCGGCCACCTCTTCGAGCAGGGCCTTCGTGCGAGTTGGTGTCACGGCTTGGCCCCACGGCTGCTATAAAAATGCTGGTAGCCACCTTCGAGGGCCTGCCCCCGGGTGTCGACCACGCTCCCGGCTTTCAGAGATGAGTCCATGCTTCCCACGCGGCTTATCGCTACCCCGTGGCGCCTGCCAAGCGAAGCAATGCTGTTACGCGAGCGCCGGTCTGCCCGCGCGGTGAACAGCAGGAGATAGTCTTCACCACCGCCCAGTGCGTATTCGAGCGCCTCGTTGACCAGCCCACCCCGCCCGCGCGCTGCCGCCAGCAAGGCCCGCGACAAGGGCAGGCGGTCGGTGTCGAGCAGCGCACCGAGGCCCGATGCCGCGGCAACGCGTGAAAGATCGAGTACCAGTCCGTCGGACAGGTCTATGGCCGCGCCCACCCCGGCATTGCGCGACAGTGCGCGTCCCAGTTGCAGATGGCAGGGAGGTCGTCGCCAGGCCTGCACGAGCTTGCCGCTCCTGCCTCCCGCCGCCAGAAGTTCGAGCCCCGCCGCCGCGTCACCGGGATTGCCCACTAAGTGAATGTCGTCGCCGTCACGGGCCGCCGTACGGGTGAGCGAACGGCGGGCCTCGCCAACAGCTGTCACCGTCAGGGCCAGGCGAGGAGCAGCGGCCACGTTGCCGCCCACCAGGGCAACGTCGTTCTCGCGGCAGGCGGCGACAAAGCCGCGCAGCAATGCGCGCGCACGTCTCATCGACATAGAAGCGGGGGCCTCCAACGACAGCAGCGCCCACCTCGCGCGGGCACCCATCGCCGACAGGTCGGAGAACGCTACCAGGAAAGCCTTGCGCCCGAGCGCCTCGGCTGACAACCAGTCCAGCTCGAAGTGGGTGCCCTGCACCTGGGCATCGGTACTCAGGACGGCGGGAGAGCCGAGATCAACCACCGCCGCGTCGTCGCCTATGCCAACGCGCAGACCACGCGGCCCTTTGCCGCCGGAACCCCGACCAGCGTGGGCGCTCGCGACAATGCTCGCCACGGCGTCTATGAAAGCAGATTCCCCTGCAGCTGCGAGATCGCGCACCGGTTCAGTCGTAGAGTTCGCGGACCTTGTCGGCAAAACCTGACACCAACGAGTCACCCTTCTTCTTCTGCAACTCGTCAAAACTCCGAAGTAGTTCTTTCTGCTTGCGGGTCACGCCGGTGGGGGTTTCGACCTGCAGGCGCACGATCTGGTCGCCGCGCGAGCCGCGTCGTCTCAGGTCGGGAGCGCCTCGATTCTTGAGCCTGAACAGTGTGCCCGACTGGCTGCCGGCAGGGATGCTCATCTTGACCACACCATCGACGGTGGGCACGTCAAGCTTGGCACCGAGGGCCGCGTCGATCATCGACACCGGCAGATCACAAATGATGGCCGTCCCGTCGCGCTCAAACAGCAAGTGTTGCCTTACCATGAGCACAACGTAGAGGTCGCCCGTGGGTCCGCCCGAGGGACCCGCCTCGCCTTCGCCCCTGAGTTTGAGCCGCGAGCCGTCCGACACGCCGGCGGGTACCTTCACCGAGATGGTGCGCTCGGCCACGCTGGTGCCACGCCCGCGACAGGCCGGGCAGGGAACGCGCACGATACGCCCTTCTCCGTTGCACTGGCCGCAGGCCTTGGAAATCTGGAACAGGCCCTGGCGGTAGTTGACCTGGCCGGCGCCGTGACAGGCGGGGCAGGTTTCGGGCTCGGTGCCGGCCTTGGCGCCGCTACCCGAGCAGTCCTCGCAACTCACGGTGCGGGGTATGGTTATTTCTTTTTCGCAGCCCTTCACCGCCTCTTCAAAAGCGATGCCCATGTCGTACCTGAGGTCATCGCCACGCACGACACGGCCTCGACGACGACCGCCGCCACCGAAAAAATCGCCGAAGAGATCACCCAGCGCGTCCTCGAAGACGTCGGACGAAAATCCAGCCGCGAAGCCGCCCATGCCCCCGCCGTCGAAAGCGGCGTGGCCAAAGTTATCGTACTGCGAGCGTTTTTCAGAGTCGGAGAGAATCTCGTAAGCCTGGCTGGCTTCCTTGAACTTTTCGGTTGCCGCGTCCTTGTCGTCGCTGTTGCGATCGGGATGGTACTTAAGCGCCAGGTCGCGGTAGGCCTTCTTGATGGCCCCCTCGTCGGCACCGCGCTCGACACCCAGGATTTCGTAGTAATTACGCTTGGTCACTTCTCGTTTATCTCGCCCCCGCCAAGCTCCACGCCCGCCTCCGGTCACCTCCCGTCAGGCGGCAAAAAGCCTCCACCTGCAACAGCGGGTGGAGGCAATCGCCGGGGCGCCCGCAGTACAGACGGCCGGCCTCGGCTTCGAATCGACCGGGGTCAGGTCGAAGGCTTAACCTCCTCAAAATCTGCATCGACAACATCGTCATCGCCGCTGTCACTACTGTCGCCGCCGCCATCGCCACCGCCTGGCTGCCCGCCCGCGCCCTCGGCCTGGGCGGCCTCGGCTTCCTCGCGGGCCCTGGCATACATGGCCTCGGCCAGTTTGTGCGACGACTTCTCCAGTTCCTGCGACGCTGCCTTGATCACGTCCACGTCTTCGGATTCCAGCGCCGGCCTGGCCGTTTCGATGGCCGCCTTGATGGATTCCTTGTCAGCGTCTTCGAGACCTTCGCCGGCCTCCTCGAGACTCTTGTCGGTGCGATAGATCATCGAGTCGAGTTCGTTGCGCGCGTCGACCAGGGCCCGGCGGCTCTCGTCCTCGGCGGCGTGCTCCTCGGCGTCCTTGACCATCCTCTCGATCTCTTCGGGCGTCAGGCCGCTGTCAGAAACAATGCGGATGGACTGCTCCTTGCCGGTGCCCTTGTCCTTGGCCGACACGTGCATGATACCGTCCGCATCGAGATCAAAGGTGACTTCGACCTGCGGCATTCCGCGCGGCGCGGCTGCTATGCCGGTGAGGTCGAACTGGCCCAGCACCTTGTTGTGCTCGGCTATCTCGCGCTCGCCCTGGAACACCTTGATCGAAACCGCGGGCTGGTTGTCCTCGGCGGTGGAAAACACCTGGGCCTTGTTGGTCGGGATGGTGGTGTTCTTCTCGATGAGCTTGGTGAACACGCCACCCAGCGTCTCGATGCCGAGCGACAGCGGGGTGACGTCGAGCAGCAGCACGTCCTTGACGTCGCCGGCCAGCACGCCGCCCTGTATGGCTGCCCCGAGGGCTACGACCTCGTCCGGGTTAACGCCCTTGTGCGGCTCCTTGGCGAAGATACGCTGCACGTGCTCCTGCACCGCCGGCATGCGCGTCATGCCACCGACCAGCACCACGTCGTCGATCTCGCCGGCCGAGAGGCCCGCGTCCTTGAGTGCAGTGCGGCAGGGAACGTCGAGCCTGTCGAGCAGGCTCGCGCAGAGCGCCTCGAGCTTGGAACGGGTGAGCTTGAGGTTCAGGTGCTTGGGGCCCGCCTGATCGGCGGTGATGAACGGAAGGTTGATGTCGGTCTCGGCCGAAGTCGACAGCTCGCACTTGGCCTTCTCGGCGGCTTCCTTGAGCCGCTGCAACGCCATCTTGTCCTTGGAGAGATCCACGCCCTGGTCCTTCTTGAACTCCTGCACGAGGTAATCCATGACGACCTGGTCAAAGTCTTCACCGCCCAGCAGGGTGTCACCGTTGGTGGACTTGACCTCGA